>CAMBQN010000028.1 GCA_945870025.1 Akkermansia muciniphila | reverse complement strand
AAAACCCAAACTGTCCATTCTTTTTTCCCGGCGGCCAGAGAGATGAGGTAACACCCGTTCCCATTCCGAACACGGAAGTGAAGAGCATCTTCGGCGAGGGTACTGCGGGGTTAGCCCGTGGGAGAGTAGCGCGCCGCCGGGACTTTTTTTCCCAGCCCGGATTGTGTCACAAACACAATCCGGGCTTTTTTGTTGAGCCGCCTGTAAAACCATGCGGAGTGTTCAGGTTTCAGGTTTCAGGTTTCGGGTAGTAGCCCGCTCAACCACAGTTAGTTGCGCATTTTCTGAAACCTGAACACTGAAACCTGAACCCTCCGCTTGCACAAACCCAGGGTTTTGCAAGCGCCTCAGGCATCCATCCCCGACCGCAAACAGGCGTGGCGCAGGAGCAGGGCGGCGGCCGCCGCGAGTGTGGCGGGTCCTGAGAAGGGGATGAGCGCGGCGCAGAGGCCTGCGTTGAGCACGAGGGCCGGGACGGCGGAAAGGGGTCGCACGATGCGGGTGGATAGCCGCTTGTCGGAGTCGGCCGTGAAGCGGACCCAGATCGGACTTTTGCCGACGATCATCGGCAGGGAGTGGCGGGGAAGCCACGCTTGCGCGGTGAAGCGGGTTGCGCTTCGCCCGCTTACGCAGCAGAGAACCTGTCGTTTTGAATTGAGGGTCAGCGTAACCGGTTGGGCGCTGCCGTCGCAGGCGTAGAGCGGTCGGATGCAGAGGGTGGAGGAGGCGCCGGAGGTGATGGCGCGTGCGACGGCGGAACGGAAGGCGCTCGCGAGCAACTCGGGATCGGGATCAATCGGGTCCAGCGTCACCGCGAGATCATCGGTGAAGCGCCAGGCGTGGATCAGCGAGGCGCCCCAGGCCGGTAGCAGAAAGCAGGCGACGGTCATGGCGGCCACCCATGGCCGATCGAGTAGCAGGGCCAGACCGGCACCGCACAGCAGCGCCACGGCGGATTCCGCGGCCGGTCTGGAATGCAGGCGGGTCATGGCATGGGTGATCCGGGTGTTAGGATAAGCCTCACCGCATCCGGAGCGAGGCCGGAAATGCGGACCCGTTTGAGACGGCCGGTCGCGCCAGAGAGGATTGTGACGGCGCGCACGGGAAGTCCGAGCGACTTGGCGAGGAAAACCGACAACGCGGCATTGGCCTTGCCATCAACGGGCGGCGCCCGCAGGCGGATGCGTACCCAGTCAGGGTCGACACTGGCGATGGCGTCGGCGGATGCGCGGGGTTGCACCTTGACAGTCAGAAGCGAACCCCCGGTTGTTGGAACGAGTGCGGGCATGCCACCTCGTGATGTTAGGCGATCATGGCGCTGATCGCGAGGAGAAGCCCCGAACAGGCGCCGTAAATCAGGCGGAGTGCAAAAAAGAAGATCAGCGGCGTGAAGTCCATCATCCCGGCGACGAGCGGGGTACGCGCGAAGCGACCGAGAATGACGGTCAGCCCCTCGGCAAAGATCTGGCGAAAAATCTGATTCCCGATTAGCATGGCGGCAAGCCCGCCGATGATGCAGGTGATCAGGGCACCACGCATGGCGTTCAATCCGTCGGCACAGGACGCGGCAACCATGCATCCGAGCTTGAGCATCGAGACCAGCCCAGAAGGCCAGTCGGCGATCGGCAGGGACCGCACGCCGCCAGCGATGACCCCGGCATCCAACATCTGGAAATCCGCAAGCTGCATCGTCACCAGCATCTGGAGTTCCAGCACGATCAGCAGATGGACGGTCACTAGCAGAGCGATCCGCAGGGGGGGCATCAGCAGCGAGAATGGACGGACAGAAAATTCGAACGCCTCGGTGCCACGATCCCGGCGGTTGGACGGAGTGATCATGCGGATCAGGAGGTAGACGGTCCAGAGACGGGCGATGAAGAGCAGGAAGTCGAGCACGCTGAAGATCAGCAGATTAGGGAATGAGAACATTCGGGGCGTGAAATCAAAAATCGATCCGAGAGAAAGCTTCCACTCGTAGCCGAAGCGGAGGGCGAGCGCGGCGCGGAAGACAAGTCCGACGACCAGCATCAACAGGCAGGTGAGTTTGCGGGGGAGACCGAGCGCGTTGACCACGGCGTCGACCAGCCGGATCGGCCCCGAGAGAAACGGGTTGAAGTAGAATTCGCCCTTGGGATCAGACCAGAGGCGGATCCAGAACAGCAGCAGGAGACAGTTTATCAGAATAAACAGAGTGGCCATATGCGGATAGAATAACCGTTGTCGCGGTCCTTGCCAAGACAGGACTGCCGGATTCCAGCAATTCCAATTATGGCACATCTGTACAGTCGAAATCGAAATAGCTATCGCTATCGGGGTCGAATTCCTTGCTTTCTTGTCGATTTCGGTCGCGATCCCGATTTGGATCCCGATAGCGGCTGTTATAGTTGGAATTGCTGGTCGGATTCTTGACGCTGATTCCTACATCTGCCATACTCATTCATTTTCAACCATGTCACGCCAGCCATTATTACTCTTGGAACATCACTATCGTGGCCACCACCCGCTGGCCACGCTGCGCTACCTGTTCGCGCCCCACCGCTGGCGTCTGGCCGGATCCGCGCTTTTCTTTGTTGTCAAGTACTCCCCCGTATGGGCCACCCCCATCGTTTTCGCTGATGTCGTCAATATCGTTTCCTCGCAGCCATCGATACGTGATTTTTCTCTTGTTGTGGAAGCCGGTCAGACCGTGGCAGTGGTCGGGGAGTCCGGATCCGGGAAGACCACACTGATGAGCCTGGTCATTGGCTTTCGTCGGCCTGACCGCGGACACATCCTGCTGGACGGGCGCGACATGGAGACGCTGGATCTGCGCCAGTATCGGCGCCATCTGGCCGTGGTCCCCCAGCAGACCGTACTCTTTTCGGGCAGTATACGTGACCACATTACCTACGGTTTGTCGGAAGTGCCGGAGGCCAAGCTTCAGGAGGTTCTGCGCATGGCGCGGGTTGATGAATTCCTGGCCGACCTGCCGGATGGATTGGACACCGATATTGGGGAGCATGGCAGCAAGCTCTCCGGGGGGCAGCGGCAGCGCATTGCCATTGCCCGGGCCTTGATCCGCGATCCGCATGTCATCATCCTCGACGAAGCGACCTCCGCCCTGGATGTCATCTCCGAAAAGCTGGTTCAAGAAGCGATCACGGAACTGATTCGCGGCCGCACGACGTTTATCGTGGCCCACCGCTTGTCCACCATCCGCAACGCCTCCCGTGTACTCGTGCTGCGCGACGGCCAGCTGATAGAATCGGGGCGCCACGATGACTTAATTCGTGCCGGCGGCGAGTTCGCCAAGCTGCGAAACTTTCAGGTGTAGATCGCCTGGGGAGGGGCCGAATGGTGTTGGGGTCGATTCAAATAATCAGTGCATCAGTGTAGCGCAGGATACATTAGGCCGCCATTCAGCGGCACGGACGCTATCCGTTTGTGCAGAAAGGACCGACGTGAACAAGATCAAACTACAGCGAGACATTCCGGAACTGGCGAGCGTCGATGTGTGCGTAATCGGAGGGGGACCAGCCGGCACGGCGGCAGCGGTGGCCGTGCGCCGCTGCGGTAGATCGGTGATCCTCATGGAGCGGACCGCGCAACTCGGCGGCATGGCTACAACCGGGTCGGTGGCGATCTGGATGTCGGTGGGAACAGTGACCGGCTTCTACAAGGAGATCTGCCAGGATCTGGAACTCTCGGATTTCCTCGGTCGCGACTGGACGACAATCCCCATGTTCGTGCCCCTGTTCAATCCCTTCCGCCTCCGGCACTATCTCAACCGCAAACTGGAGGACGCCGGCGCAACCGTCCACTTCCACATGGAGTTCGTGGCGGCGATGAAAGAGGGCGGGACCCTCACACACGTTGTGGTCATGACCCGCGAAGGTCTCAGGGCCGTGCGGGCGCGGCAGTTTATCGACTGCACCGGGAACGCTAGCGTGGCGATCGACGCCGGAGTCCCGACCCGCTCGGGCCGCGATGAGGACGGTGCCACGCAACCGATGACGCTGATGTTCATGATGCAGGATACGGGGCGTACGATCACGCCTTTCCTCCCGAAAGGCTGCCCGGGATACGACCGCGTCGAGGACCTGCCTCAGGGACGCCGCCTGTACTGGGAGGACAAGGCCACCGGGACGCTGCTCGTGAACATGACGCGGGTGCGCGGCAATGGCGCGAAGATCGAGGACGCCAGCCGGTGCGAGCGCGAATCCCTTGCCCAGGTCTTTGGCGTTGTCCATTTTCTCCAGCGCAACGGGTTCCCAACCTACGTGCTGGCGCACGTCGCGGCCCAGACCGGCATTCGGGAAACCAACCAGATCGTTGGCCGGTTTACGCTGAGCCAGGAGGATCTGGCAGTGGCGCGGCGGTTCCCCGACGTGGCCACCCAGAACAACTACGAGATCGACATCCACAACCCCACCGGCAAGGGCGGATGCGACGAACGCAAGGTCGGTCTGTACGACATCCCGCTGCGATGTCTGGTTCCCATGAGCGGCACCGACAATCTGCTGGTTGCGGGCCGCTGCCTCTCGGCGTCCCACGTCGCCATGAGTTCAGTGCGCGTCATGCCCGTGTGCTTCGGCATGGGCCAAGCCGCCGGCGTGGCCGCAGCCCTGGCCGTGGAACATGGCGTCGGGCACGTTGGGGATATCGATATTTCCGTCTTCCACGGGCGCCTGCGCAAGCAGGGCGTTGAGTTCTACGGTCTCTGAGTTCGTCGGCATGCGGCGGGGGTGGCGCCGAATGCCGTTTTCAAAACATTAGGTGTTGCGCTGGCCGGTCGTGCGCGCGACGTCTTTGGTCGCTCGACGTCAACGCCCGACGTCGAAAAATCCAGCCGGGACCGGCCCCGGATACTTTCGCCCCGCCATGGAACATAACCGCCGTTATCCGTCCAGAACCGTCATTCGCCGCTCCTCGGAAAATGCTGCTTGTACGTCCTATCTGTCGTTGCAGAATATGCGCGGCAGTCCGTCCGGCCACCCCGCCACCGATTACAGCAATATTTTTCATTGTCTCCTGCCCGTAGTTCATGATACCCCCTGTTGCTCCGGGGCCACCCCCGGTTCTGATTCTGTGCCCATGCTGCTCCGGTCGGGGGCGGCGACCGCCAGTTGCCGGCGGATCTCCTGGTGCGCGGCTCTGGTCAAAGGATAACGCCAGGCAAGCAGAATTGCCAGAGCGTTGCACAGGCACGGCACGCCCGCATAAAGCAGGCGCAGGGCCAGGAGCGCGCCAGGCGGCTGCGGCTGCGCGCCGCCGGCAACATAACCGCACCAGCCGAGAACGGCCAGGCCGGTGGCGGCGCCAAGGGCCGCGGCCAGTTTACGGCTGATGGACCAGCCCCCCGAGAACAAACCCTCGCGGCGCCAGCCGGTCTGCAGCTCGTCAGTATCAATCACATCCGCCTCCATTGAGGCCGGCAATACCAGAGTACCGCCCAGACCGAGGGCCGAGATTGTTATCAGCACAGCGTACCAGACGGTATCACCATGCCCCAGCATGAGCACGCCGGCAAAGGCAACGGTGTTGACGGCCATGGCCGCGATCCAGGCCGGGCGCTTGTCGGTGTGCCGGGCCAGGCGCACCCAGAACGGCACCCCGCACAAGCCGACCAGCAGATAAAGCAGCAGAAAGAGCGCCCCGTGCGGACTTCCCAGCACCTGCTCGACAAAGAACAGCACCAGAGTCGCCGGCAACTGGCTGCCGAGCGCACTTACCGTGTAGGCCAGCAGCAGAATCCGGAACGGCCGGTTGCGCAACAGTTCAAGCACGGCGAAGACCGAAAACCGCGGGGGCATTTGCGCCGCGGTCAGCCGCAGTTCACGCAAGCGGCTGACTGCCAGCAGCAGCGCCGGCAGCAGTCCCAAGGCATAAACTACGCCGAGAATCCGGAACTGTAACCGTTGAGCCAGAGCCGGCAGACTATCAGCCGGCAACCAGCGAATGATCAGTACCGGCAAGACCGCCGCCACTACCGTGCCAAGCAGCATCCCGCCCTCGCGACAGGCGAACAGACGATTGCGCTGATCATAGACAAAAGTCAGTTCCGCCCCGAGCGCCTCGTAAGGCACGACAATGATCGTCCAAAAGAAAAACAGCAGGAAAGTTGTCACCGCAAACCACCAGCCGGCAAAGGCGGAACTCGCCGCGGCCGGCGGCATGCACACCGCCGCAAAGGTGATAGCCAGCGGCAAACCACCGGCCAGCAGCCACGGCCGGCGCCGCCCGAAACGCGAGCGCGAACGGTCGGAAAGCTGGCCGATAAGCGGATCGGTTACCGCGTCCCAGAAACGCGACAGCAGCACGATCAGGCCGAGGAAGCCCAGTGGCAGGCCGATGGTGTCCGCATAGAATTTGGGCAGAAAAACATAGTAGGTGGTACCGATGGCGCCGAGAAAAACGGCGGGCAGCCCGTAAGCCAGGCAATCAGCGGTGCCGATGCCGCGGACGGCGGACGGGGTCAGTGGATTTTCCGTTGTGGGCTGCATATTTCAGCTATTCAGCCAGTGTCCGATCTTCACTCCGGCAAAGCTTACCACCGTGCTCAGAACCATGCCCCAGATCATGTCCACGACAGTTACCAGCACCGGCCAGTCTTTGATCGTGGCCTGGTTGGTCAGGTCATAAGTGGCATAAGTGACTAAGCCGAAGAACGCCGCCCGCAGCAGCAGGTTCATCCCGGCCGCCTCCTGCTTGAGTCCCGGCAACACCACAAAGAATAAAATACCAGCAATAAAAATCAGATAGAAAGCGATCGCCGCCGGCCAGTTCGGCAGGGGTGCCAGAAGATACCCGAGATGTTTTTTGTAGAAGCCGCGCGCCAGCAGACCGAGCCACAGCATGTCCACCGCAAAGAAAACGGCAAAAGTGGCACAATACAGTTTGATATAATACGCCATTATTCAATCCTTTCATTCTTGTTGTTGTCGTCGTTGTCCTCAGGCGCATGTCGGTTCATTTGGTCTTTCAGGCGTTCTATTGTGAGCCGAGCTGGTTATGTCACCGGCATTCCTGCTTGTTGTCTGAGAATGTGGCCGGAGCATCTTGCTCCGGGAACAGAGTTAACTTGTGCCCTTCCTTGTCCTAATCCTAATCTTAATCTTAATCACCCGGAGCAAGATGCTCCGGCCACATTTTCCGCCCCATGCCCTCCCCAGACCAACTGAAGCGACATGCGCCCCCCCTTAAGTCAGACATTAACACAAAAGCCGGCCATCACGATAACGGCTGATCAAGGTCGGCGGCTGAATCCGGTCGCCCAGCAAACGCACCCGCAGTGCCCAAGCGGCGGCAAACGCGCCGGCTGCAGCCGCGGTCCGTACACACCGTGGTTCTCCGGGCAGGCGGCAGGCGCACCCGCTCCTGTCAGACCGTCCGGCTTTCCATTTCCGACCTTAAAACGGCCACATATTACGTCTTGGGTCGCTCGACGTCAACGCCCGACGTCGAAAAATCCCGCCGGGACCGCCCCGGACACTTTCGCCCCGCCATGGAACGTGACATAAACGCCATTATCCGTCCAGAACCGTCATTCGCCGCTCCTCGGAAAATGCTGCTTGTATGTCCTATCCGTCAATCAGCTTTCCGTTTTCAGCTTTTCCCCCGGCTTGGCCATGCCGCCGTCGCGGCACGTGCGGAAGAAGGCGGTGAGGGTTTCGCGACAGTCGGATTCGAGGACGCCGGAGAGAATGAGAGGATGATGGTTGATGCCGGGATGGTTGAAGAGGTTGAAGACCGTGCCGCCGCCCCGTTTGGGGTCGGCGAGGCCGAAGACCACGACCGGAATGCGGGCGAGGATGATCGCGCCCGCGCACATCGGGCACGGCTCTTTGGTAACGTAGAGGATGGTGTCGGTGAGGCGCCAGTCGCCGACGGCGGATGCGGCCTGGGTGATGGCGAGCATCTCCGCGTGGGCCGTGGGGTCTTTGAGCAGTTCGGTCTGGTTGTGGGCGCGGCCGATGAGCGGCACACCCGCCGGAAGGGCGTCGGGTGCGTCCGGCTGGTGGATGATCACGCAGCCTGCGGGCACCTCGCCTGCGCGAGCCGCTTGCGCCGCTTCGCGCAGGGCGAGGCGCATGAAGGCTTCGTGAAAGGAAGGAGGAAAGGTCATGCGCGCAGCCGGGTGACAAAGGCGCCCATCCGCTCCATCGCTTTCTTGAGCGACTCCATGCCAGTGGCGTAGGTGCAGCGGATATGCCCTTCGCCGCACGCTCCGAAGGCGGTGCCGGGAACGCAGGCCACGCTTTCCTCGTTGAGCAGACGGAGGGCGAAATCCTCCGAGGAGAGGCCCGTGGAGGTGATGCTCGGAAAGACGTAGAACGCCCCGGGCGGGGTGAAGCAGTCCAGTCCCATGGCGTTGAGCGATGAGACGATGTAGTTGCGTCGCAGGCGGTAAGAATCGCGCATGCCGGCGATGTCGTCATCCCCGGCGCGCAGGGCTTCGAGTCCGGCGGCCTGGCTGATCGACGAGGCGCACATCATTCCGTACTGGTGGATCTTCATCATGGCGTCGGTCAGCGCGGGCGGCGCGCAGACGTAGCCGAGACGGAAGCCGGTCATCGACCACGCCTTGGAGAAGCCATTGAGAAAGATCGTTCGCTCCTTCATGCCGGGCATCGCGGCGATGGAGACCCGCTCGCCCTCGTAGGTCAGCTCGGCATAGACCTCGTCGGTGTAGACCAGCAGGTCGTGTCGGATGGCGAAGGCGGTCAGCGCCTCGACATCCGACCGCCTCAGGGCAGCGCCGGTCGGGTTGTTGGGATAGTTGAGGAAAAGGGCGCGGGTGCGCGGCGTCACCTTCTTCTCGAGATCCGAAACCTGCACGCGAAAGTCGTCGGCGCGATGAGTGGCCACGGCCACCGGCACGGCGTGCGTGGTGCGCATGAGCGGCGCATAGGCGACAAAGGCGGGCTCGTGATAGAGCACCTCGTCACCCGGCGATAGTGTGGCGCGAAAGGCGATGTCGAAGGCCTCGCTCACGCCAACGGTGACGACGATCTCGCTTTTCCAGTCGTAACCCACGTGAAAGGCGCGCTCGGTGTAGGCGGCGAGGGCCTGGCGCAGCTCGGGCGTGCCGAGATTTGACGTATAGCGGGTGGCGCCTGACTCGATCGCCTCAATCGTGCGCGCACGGATATGCCACGGCGTTGGGAAATCGGGTTCGCCGATTCCCAGCGAGATCACGTCTTTGCGGCTGGCGACAATATCGAAAAAGGCCCGGATCCCCGACTTGGGAAGGCCGCGCACATGTGGCGCGACGAAATCACGGACAGATTGTGAGGCGTTGGTCATTTTCTTCACCGGTCATGAGGACCCCGTGGTCCTTGTAGGTTTTAAGCATGAAGTGTGTAGCGGTCGACAGCACGCCGTCGATCGGAGCGAGTATGCCGCTGACAAAGCCGGCGACCTCCTGGAGGTTGCGGCCCGTGACGAATAGCAGCAGGTCGTAGCCGCCCGACATCAGAAACATGGAGACCACTTGCGGGAAGCCGCCGATCCGCTGCGCGATGCGGTCGAAACCGCCTTCGCGTTCGGGACGGATGCGCAACTCGATCACGGCGCAGACATCGTTGTGGTCCGCGATGATGTCGGTATTGACCACCGCCTGATAGGCGCGGATCACGCCGGACAACTCCAGCGCCGCGATGCGCGCATGCACATCGTCCGCCGTGGTGTTCAGCATCTTCGCGAGGGTATCATCCGATTCCCGCGCATTCTGCTTCAGCAAGTTGAGCAACGCTTCCATGAGGGTCTCCAAGTCACGCATCAACCACGCGACAGGCGCAGCAAGGCGTGGCGTACAGTTTCCTCTGAACCGGGTCGGAATGTCAAGCCTCGGCGCGCGATATTTCCTCCAGAAACGTCGCCAGTTGGCGGATGAGACGGTTTTGGTCGAGGTGCCTGTCGGCGGTCTGCCGGGCTGCGGCGGCGAGGCGGCGGCAGGTTTCCGGGCTGCGGAGCAGACTGGAGAGTGCCTCCGCGAGCGTTTCGGGGTCGTCGGTGGGGACGAAGCGGGCGCTGTCGCACAGCAGTTCGGTGGCGGCGCCGGCCGGAGTCGTGATGATCGGTGTGCCGAGGAACATCGCCTCGGAGAGAACGTTGGCAAAGCCGTCGGCATCGGCGTTGACGAGGCGGCGCGAGGGATGGACGAGCACCGTAGCGCCGGCGATGACGCGTTGCGCGCCGTCCGGCGAAAGCCAGCCGGTGAAGATCACGGCATCTGAGATACCGGTGGCGGCAGCCTGCCGTTCGAGGCGGTCGCGTTCTGGGCCATCGCCGACGAGGGTGCAGGTGAAGGGAACGCCCGCTTTGCGGAGAAGCGCGCATGCGTCCAGCAGCGAGTCAAACCCCTTTTTGGGAACTAGGCGGCCGACGGCGGCGATGTGATCTGCCGGGCGGATGGCATCGAACGGAAAGGCGGCGGGATCCAGTCCGTGGCGGATCACGCGGATGCGCGCCTCGGGGATGCCTGCCGCGCACAGGGCATCGGCGGCCCGTTGGGTGCAGGCGGTGACGCCTGCCGCCGTGGCGAGGCGGGCGCGGGTATCGCAGCTCGGGCGGGTGAACACATCCCACGCGTGAACGCTGCAGGTCCAGGGGATGCCGAGGGTGGCGGCGGCCAGGGCCGAGGCGTCGGCTGCGCTCCAGGCGAATTGGGCATGGATGCGGGGGCAGGGGAGTGCCGACGCCTCGACCGCGAGACGGAGCGCACGGGGTGCGTGGCGAATGAGTCGGCCCGCATACGCGAGGGAGAACGGTGGTGCAAGGAGGCGAATGACGAGCTGACGGAGGAGGGCACGGCGCAGGCCGGGAGGGACGGCAGCTTCTACCCGCGGCTCGTCGAGAATATGGACACGCACGGGGATGCCGATCGCGCGCAGGGCGTCGATCTCGCGGCGGATAAAGGTCTCCGAAGGCTCCTCTCGGTGCAAGACGTAAATCAGGTCATACGGTTTCATCAGCGCCGTTCAGGATACCTTGGTCGGGATGCGATTGCAAGCTTTGCTGGGCCGGTGTACAGGTCATTACGAGCGCGTATTGTGGCGCTTGACATCTCGCCTCCGTTTTGGCAAACTGAACACATGAACGAGCTGATTCAGACTGATCTCCACGGAAGCCTATCGGCACCGTTCACGTCGCATTCCCCTTCACGATAAGAGGCCTTTTTGAGTGAACCCTTAGCGAGCAGTCGCCTGACTGTTCTGATTCCTGCCTACAACGAAGGAACCACGCTGGCGGATACGTTGCGCAGCTTGCAAGCGCAGACGCTATTGCCTGAAGAAGTTCTGGTGATTGACGACTGTTCCACCGACAACACGGCGGACATCGCCCGTGGCTTTGGCGTCACCGTGCTTCGCCCGCCGCAGAACTCCGGATCGAAAGCCGGTGCGCAGAATTTTGCGATGAACTTCGTGAAAACGGAGTTCACGATGGCTATTGATGCTGATACGACATTGGCGCCCGATGCCATCGAACTCTTGATGAAAGCGCTAGACGATCCCAAGATCGCGGCGGCCTGCGGGCTGGTATTGCCGCGTTTCGTGAACACCGTTTGGGAGCGCGGGCGGTACATTGAGTACCTGTTCGCCTTTTCCTTCTACAAGCCGATTCAGGATTACTACGAACGTCCGTTGATCTCGTCGGGCTGTTTTTCCGTCTATCGCACCGACATTCTGCGTGCCAATGGTTGTTGGCGGACGCGTACGATGGCCGAAGACATGGATCTGACGTGGAGTTTCTACGCCGCCCATCAGGGCGTTCGATTTATACCGGCGGCGGTCTGCTATCCGGTAGAACCGAATAACTACGCATTCATGAGCAAGCAGCTTCGGCGCTGGTCACACGGGTTTATTCAAAACGTAGTGGTTCACTGGCGCCAACTGCTGCACATACCTTTTTTACGTTCGGCCGTGATTATCTCCTTATGGGATGCCATTTTTGCTTCCATTGCCTACCTCTTTTTGCTGCCGCTATTTGCCATTTTCGTCAGTCCGCTATTCTTGCTTGGCTACCTGATTGACGCGCCGGCGGTAGCCGTGCCCGTGCTCATCAAGGCGGCTGAACGCGGGGAAGTGTGGAAAGCGTTGGCAAGTTTGCCGAGTTTCTTCGTTTTGCGGACGGTCAACAGTGTTTTTATGTTGCAGGCCATCTGGCAGGAGTGGGTGCTGCGCAAGCGGCTAACGGTATACGAGAAAGGACATTGAATCATGATAGCAGGTATTCCAGGTACGGGCATTGGCGGGATTTACTATATTTTACTGGCACTACTGATGCCGGTGCATGAGGCTTGTCTGACAGCGACTGGCTACAGCAAGGGGCGTCGTTGGGGTCTTGTCGGTCTTCAACTGGTCCATGCGCTGGGGATTCTGAGTTCCGTCTACGGCATGGGCTGGCTGCTGGCAAAAGGCATCAATGCACTGAGATTTACTTTCTTGACAACCCAGTCAGCGAGTTGTGTGCAGTTGACCAACGTGGTCGCCGCCACAAGCGCCTACATGGCGATTCTGACGCTGGGCGTCGTGCTCCTGGTGGTTTACACGTTGCGGCTGTTCGTGCGCGCCCCCATTCTTCTCCCGGGATCGTCAAAATAAAATGAGCTTCAGCTCCAGAGTCCGCTTCCCGGTTTGATCAGCATGCGCACAGCGACGAGACCGAGAACAAAGGCGATCATGGAAGCAACAAACGATCCGGCGACATACAGGGTCGCCTGCCAGTGCTCGCTGGCCCGGAGCATCTCGCCCGTCTCGTAAATCAGCGAGGACAGGGTGGTGAAGCCACCGCAGAACCCCGTGGCGAGCACGAGACGAACTTCGGGCGTGATCGTTTCAACGCGCGCAGACAACCCCGTGATGCTTCCGATCAGGAGGCACCCCAGGACGTTGGATGCCAGAGTTCCTAGGGGCCACTCAAACGAAAACCGCTGCGACGCCACGCTCAGCCCGTAACGGGCCAACGTGCCGGCGAAACCGCCCAATCCCACCAGCACGGCGATGGCCCACGGGTTTCTCATGATCGTGTCTCCCCAGAAAAATTGGCGCTGGAAAAAACGGTCCGTCGGGCCGTAATGCCAGCGCCAGTCGCCTCTTCATCAGCCATACGGCAGGGGCGAGGCCGCCGCTGCCGTATCCGCTTCGTGCTTATGCTCCTTAAGACCTCGGCAGATTGGCCAGGGCCTGCAGCATCTCGAAGTTCTCCCGGAATTTCTTTTCCGCCGTGGCCAACATTTCCTTGGCATTCGGATTGAGCGTCAGGAGCTGCTTGAAGCGGTTCTCCTGAAGCGCGGTCTCGGCGAACGACTGGGTCGGCGCCTTGCTGTCGAGCTGCAAGGCGTTCTTGCCCTCGATCGCGAGTTCCGGGTTGTAGCGGTAAAGCGGAAAGTGGCCGGTTTCAACGGCGAGCTTCTGGTGCTCCAGTCCGAGACTCATGTCGATGCCGTGCGCGATGCAGTGCGAATAGGCGATGATGATCGCCGGCCCATCGTAGGCCTCCGCCTCGACAAACGCCTTGACCGTCGCCGCCGCGTTGGCTCCCAGACTGACCTGCGCGACGTAGATGTTTTTGTACGTCATCGAGATCATGCCGAGGTTCTTCTTCATCTGTGGCTTGCCGGCTGCCGCGAACTTGGCGATCGCGCCGAGCGGCGTGGACTTGGACGCCTGGCCGCCGGTGTTGGAATAAACCTCGGTATCGAGGACGAGGATCTTGACGTTGCGGCCGGTGGCGAGGACGTGGTCCAGGCCGCCGTAGCCGATGTCATACGCCCAGCCGTCGCCGCCGACCGCCCACACCGACTTGCGGATCAGGTAGTCGGCCACGCCGAGCAGGTTCTTGCAGATGGCGCAGCAGGCGCCATCGCCGATGAGCGTCTTCAACTCGGCGACCAGCCCGCGCATGGCCTCGACGCCTTCAGATGTCTTCTGGTCGACATCCTGTATCTTCAGCCCCACCGCCTTCAGCGCGGCCGGGCAGGTTTCGGAGGCAAGCACCTGTCCGAGCAGCTCCCGTGCGTAGACGTTGAGTTTGTCGGAGGTCAATCGCATCCCCAAGGCAAACTCGGCATTGTCCTCGAAGAGCGAGTTAGCCCACGCCGGGCCGCGTCCATCCGCGCGCTGACAATAGGGCGTGGTGGGCAGGTTGCCGCCGTAGATCGATGAGCAACCGGTGGCGTTGCCGATCAGCAGGCGGTCGCCCGCAAGCTGGGTGAGCAACTTGATGTAAGGGGTTTCGCCGCAGCCGGCGCAGGCGCCGGAGAACTCGAAGAGCGGCCGCTTGAGCTGGCTCCCCTGGATCGTCGTGGCGCCGATCTTGGTGCAATCGGCCTCGGGCAGGCCGAGGAAGAACTCCCAGTTGGCCGCCTCGGACGCGCGCAGCGGAATCTGCGGTGCCAGATTGATGGCCTTCAGGGCCGGGTTGGCCTTGTTCTTGGCGGGGCAGCGCTGGATGCAGACGCCGCAGCCCGTGCAATCCTCGGGGGCGACCTGGATGGTGTATTTGAACCCCGGGAAGCTCTTGCCGACCACGCCCTTGACATCGGCCGACTTGAAGGTCGACGGTGCCTTGGCGAGCGCGGCAGGATCGTAGACCTTGCCGCGGATCGAGGCGTGCGGGCAGACCAGCGAGCACTGCATGCACTGGATGCAGGTGGCGGGGTCCCACACGGGAATGTCGGTGGCGATGTTGCGCTTCTCCCACTGCGTGGTAGCGGTGGGCCAGGTGCCGTCGTCGGGCATCTTGGAGACCGGCAGGGCATCGCCGCGCTGCGCCATGATCTCGGCGGTCACGGTCTTCACAAAGGCGGGAGCCAAGTCGGAGACCACCTTGGGCATCTGCACCTTGCCAGCGGGGCGGGCCGGGTAGGCAACCCGCTTGACCGCGTCGGAGGCGGCGTCGATGGCGTCCCAGTTCATCTTGACGATGGCGTCGCCCTTCTTGCCGTAGGTCTTCTTGGCCGCATTCTTGAGGGCGGCGATCGCCTCGTCGGCGGGCAGGATGCCGGAGATCTTGAAGAACGCGGTCTGCATGATCGTGTTGATGCGGCCGCCGAGGTGAAGTTCGTGATCGAGCTTCAGCGCATTGACCACGTAGAAATTGAGCTTCTTGGCGATGATCTGCCGCGCCACCTCGTCGGGGATTTTCTCCCACACCTGATCCGCCTCGAAGGGCGAGGCGAGGAGGAAGGTGCCGCCGGGGCGGATGTTGGCGAGCATGTCGTACTTCTCGAGGAAAGAGAAGTTATGGCAGGCCACGAAGTCCGGCTTGGTGCAGAGATACGTACTGCGGATGATATGTGGGCCGAAGCGGAGGTGGGAGACGGTAATCGCGCCAGCCTTCTTCGAGTCGTAGACGAAGTAGCCCTGGGCGAAATTGTCGGTGTCCTCGCCGATGATTTTGATCGAGTTCTTGTTCGCGCCGACGGTACCGTCAGCGCCGAGACCGTAGAACATGCACTCCTTGCGGCCTTCGTCCGTCAGGCTGAAATCCGCAGGGATGGAGAGGCTCAGGCCGGTGAGATCGTCGTGAATGCCGACGGAGAAATGATTCATCGGCGCGGCGCTCTTGGCGTTGTCAAAAACAGCCTTGACCATCGCGGGGGTGAATTCCTTCGAACCGAGGCCGTAGCGTCCGCCGTAGGTTGGGATCCAGGACCGGATGTCGGCGAGCTTGTACTGCATGATCTCGCCGAGCGCGGTGCGGATGTCGACATAGAGCGGCTCGCCGATGGCGCCCGGCTCCTTGCAGCGGTCGAGTACGGTGAGGGTCTTGACCGTCTTGGGGATCGCGAGCGCGAAGCCACGGGCGTCGAACGGGCGGTAGAGGCGCACCTTGATGACGCCCAGTTTCTCGCCCTTCCGAACCAGTTCCTCGACCGTCTCATGGACGGCTTCGGCGCCGGAACCCATGATGACGACGACATGTTCGGCGTCGGGCGCGCCGACGTAATCAAAGAGCTTGTACGAACGGCCGGTCAGGGTGGCGAACTTGTCCATGGTCTTCTGGACGATGCCCGGGGTCGCGGTGTAATAGGGCGTGACCGTCTCACGGCCTTGGAAATAGACATCGGGGTTCTGCGCGGTGCCGCGGAGAGTGGGCTTCTCGGGGCTGAGGGCGCGGGCGCGGTGCGCGGCGACGAGCGTGTCGTCAATCATGGCGCGGATGGTGTCGGGGCTGACGGCGTCGATCTTCTGGACTTCGTGGGAGGTGCGGAAGCCATCGAAGAAATGAATGAAGGGAATGCGGGTTTCGAGCGTTGCGGCGTGGGCGATCGTCGCCATGTCCATGACTTCCTGGACGCTGTTGGCGCACAGCATCGCGAAGCCGGTCTGGCGGCAGGCCATGATGTCGCTGTGGTCGCCAAAGATCGAGAGGCCCTGTGCGGCGAGGGCGCGCGCGCTGACGTGGAAGACGGTCGGCGTAAGCTCGCCGGCGATCTTGTACATGTTGGGGATCATCAGCAGCAGCCCTTGTGAGGCGGTGAACGTCGTGGTCAGGGCGCCGGTGGTGAGCGCGCCATGCACGGCGCCGACCGCTCCACCCTCGGACTGCAGCTCGACCACCTGCGGCACGGTGCCCCAGATGTTCTTCAGGCCCTTGGCAGCCCATTCATCGGCCCACTCGCCCATGTTGGACGACGGGGTGATGGGATAGATTGCGGCAACCTCGCTGCATGCAAAAGCGACTTCGGCGGCGACCTGGTTGCCGTCCACCATGATTTTTTCTGCCATAACTGACTCCTGTGGGTTAAACAATGACTCTCGAAAAGACACGCGGCGGGCGGCCTGCGCCGCCCGCCGCGGAGGGGGGTGACTATTTGCAGGCCGCTCGGACGGCGTCGAGCCGGCCCGCCGAGCCAAGCTTGACGTTCTTGGCGGCAATAAACGCGGCGTATTCGGGGATAAAAACCTTGCCCGGGTCACGCAGGTCGAACATCTCGGGGTGGTCGCGGAAGAACTCGCGGTGGACGCGGCACCAGACCAAGCGTCCATCGGTGTCGATGTTGATCTTGGTCACGCCGAGTTTGGCAGCGCCGAGGAACTGGTCGGCGTCCACGCCCGAGGCGCCCTTGATGTTGCCGCCCGCGGCATTGATGCGGGCTACCTCGTCCTTGGGAACCGAGGACGAGCCGTGCATGACCAGCGGGAAGCGGGGCAGGCGTTTCTGGATCTCGACGAGAATGTCGAAGCGGAGCTTCTGGTCGCCCTTGAACTTGAAGGCGCCATGCGAGGTGCCGATGGCGCAGGCGAGGGAGTCGACTCCGGTCTGCTTGACGAAATACTCAGCCTCTTCCGGCTTGGTGTAAACATGGTCGGCGGCGACGACATCCTCTTCGATGCCCTTCAGCAGCCCGAGCTCGGCCTCGACGACCAACCCCTTGGCATGGGCGGCGTCGACGACGCGCTTGGTGATCTCGATGTTCTTCTCGAGGGGGTGGTGGGAGGCGTCGATCATCACCGACGAATAGACGCCGGAGTTGATGCAATCCATGCAGGTTTCCTCGTCGCCATGATCCAGGTGGATGGCGAAGACGGATTCGGGAAAGATTTCATCGGCGGTCTTCATCATCGATTCGAGCATCTTCTTGTGCGTGTACGAACGCGCACCCTTGGAGAGCTGAACGATAAAGGGCGCCTTGCTCTGCACATTTCCCTTGAACAGCCCCATGGTTTGTTCGAGATTGTTGATGTTGTAGGCGCCGATGGCGTATTGGCCGTAGGCGTGTTCAAAGAGCTTCTTAGTGGTAACGATCATGTGTGCGTCTCCTGTGTGCCCGCGAGCCGTCCACCCCCGTCTGTAGGGGACAATCCGGGATGCGTAGACACGGAGAAAGATAATACAGATAAGCGGGGCTTCGGGCAAGACCGTTTTTTTAGTTGAGAGATGCAGCGATTTCCGCCATACTCGGTATGTTATTTGCAGTAGAAAAATTGCGAATGTTGTGGCTGACGGAGGTGTGCATGCGGCGAACCGGGATTATGCGGATCGGTGGGATCGTGGCGCTCGTGTTCGGGGTCCGGCTGGCGGCCGCCGTCGACCCGGCGCCATCGGCTGGAGGAGCGAATGTTTTTGCGGAGGCGCTGGAACTGGGTCAGGACATCCGGTCCCAACGCGAAGCGATCGAGCGGAAAGTGTCGGATCCGGCGGTCACATCGCCCGAGATCGCGGCCGCGCGCAGAAAGGTGGACGCGCTGACGCTGAGCTGGAGCGGCGGGGGAACGGACGCCGAGAAAGCCGACACCTTGAAGCGTCTGCGGGAGGCCCAGCAGGCCTTGCGGGATCTGGTTCGGACGCATCCCAACGTGGCTCAGGCGGTCAAGGCCCTCGAGGCGGATCAGGCGAAGCTGCGGATTTTACAGGAAAAGATAGCGGCGATTCGCGCGGCGGACAAGCGGAAGCTCGAGCAGGCGGTTCCGGCAGCAGACCCGGCCGTGAAGGCGGAGTGAGGCTGTGCTATAACGCGAGGAGGACTTGAATGGCGGTTCGGAGCAAACAGGCGGCGGGTGGCAAAGTGCGGAAGCCGCGCATCTTGGTGGTGACCCCCGAGATCACGTATCTGCCGGCTGGCATGGGCAACATGGCTAACCAGATGAACGCCAAGGCGGGTGGACTGGCCGACGTCTCGGCCTCGCTCGTCGCCGAGCTGTTCGCTTCCGGGGCCGATGTGCATGTGGCGCTGCCGCATTACCGGCGAATGTTCCATGTCGATTCGGCGCGCCTTATCAGCGACGAGCTGCGGGTGTACAAGAGCCGCCTCCCCAACAGCCGCATTCATCTGGCCGAAGATCGCTGCTTCTACTACCGAGACGCGGTTTACAGCAATTATCAGAACGAGAACCCGCGGCTCGCGCTCGCTTTCCAGCGCGAGGTGATCAACAACATCATCCCCACGGTCGCCCCGGATCTGATCCACTGCAATGACTGGATGACGGGGCTGATCCCCGCCGCCGCGCGCCGACTGGGCATCCCCTGCCTGTTCACGATCCACAACATTCATACCCATCATGTGCGGTTGTCACAGGCCGAGGACATGGGGATCGACACCGCCGAGTTCTGGCCGTACCTCTACTACACCCGCGTGCCGCGCAATTACGAGGAAACGCGCGACAGCAACCCGGTTGACATGCTTTCGAGTGGCGCGTTCGCCGCGCACTTCATCAACACGGTCAGTCCGACGTTTCTCGAAGAACTCTGCCGCGGCTGGTTTGACTTTGTTCCGGCCTCGCTTCGGCAGGAGTTGATCAACAAGCGGAACTCGGGCTGTGCGGTCGGCATTCTCAATGCGCCCGATGCGTCGTACAACCCGGCAACCGACCCGGCGCTGGCCCGCACGTACACGCCGGAGACCCATGCGCTCGGGAAACGGGCCAACAAGGCTCTCTTCCAGAAGAAAGTGGGGCTCGCGGCCAACCCGGACGCGCCGATCTTCTTGTGGCCGTCACGGCTTGACCCGATTCAGAAGGGGCCGCAACTGCTAACGGCGATCCTGCACCGGATGGTGGCGAAGCACGCCAAGCGGGGGATGCAGGTCGCGATCGTGGCCAACGGCGTCTATCAGTGCCATTTTCGGGACATTGTGCGGATGCACAACCTGTATGACCGGGTGGCGGTCTGCGACTTCAACGAGGATCTGTCGCGGCTGGCCATGGCGGCCTCGGATTTTGTGTTGATGCCCTCGCTCTTCGAGCCGTGCGGCCTGCCGCAGATGACCGGGGTGCTTTACGGCACCCTCCCGGTCGTACACGACACCGGCGGATTGCACGACACGGTTTCGGCCCTCGATGTGGCGGCCGACCACGGGAACGGTTTTGCGTTCAAGATCTATGACAGCGCCGGACTCGAATGGGCGATGGACGAGGCGATGGCGTTTCATGCGCTGCCGGACAAGGTGCGCCAATCCCAAACGGCCCGGATCATGCAGGAGGGGTTGTCGCGATTCAACCACGCCGTCTGCGCCAAACACTACATCGACATTTATGAGCAAATGCTGCACCGCCCGCTGGTGCAGTTCTGACAAGTACCGAAACGGGTGATCGGAGCAGTCCTGATGCAACAACCGACACGCGCTCATCTGCTGGATGATCCTTGGTTGACGCCCTATCGCGACGTGATCCGGCGGCGGGCTGAAGCGGCAACCGCGCAGGCCCGGCGGCTGGCCGAAAAGCCGGGGTCGCTCGCCGAATTCGCCTGTGCACACGAATATTATGGGCTGCACCGCGTGCCCGGTGGCGGCTGGATGTTTCGCGAATGGGCGCCCCGTGCCAGCGCGCTGTGGCTGGTGGGCGATTTTTCGGGATGGAAGACGTGTGATCCATTCCGGTTGACGCGGCTTCCGGGGCGGGATGTCTGGGAAGTGCGGCTGCCCTCCGACGCCATACGCCACGGTCAGTTCTACCGGCTGGAGGTGGCCTGGGAAGGCGGCCACGGCGAGCGAATACCCGCCTACGCGCGCCGGGTGGTTCAGGATCCATCGAGCGATGTCTTCACGGCCCAAGTTTGGGACCCCCCGCAACCCTTCCGGTGGCGGCATGCATTTCGCGTCCCCCGGCGGGCGCCCCTGATCTACGAGGCGCACATCGGCATGGCGCAGGAAACATGCGGGGTCGGAACGACGGACGCCTTCCGCCGGAACGTGTTGCCGAAGATCATCGATGCGGGATACAACACGATCCAACTCATGGCGGTGATGGAACACCCCTATTACGCCTCGTTCGGCTACCAAGTGTCGAGTTTCTTCGCCTCCAGTTCGCGCTTCGGGACGCCGGAAGATCTCAAGGCGCTGATTGACGATGCTCACGGCGCAGGGGTGGCGGTGGTCATGGATCTGGTCCATTCGCACGCGGTGAAGAACGAGCGGGAGGGGCTGTCGCGCTTTGACGGAACGACGAGCCAGTATTTTCATGCCGGCCTGCGCGGCTGGCACGATGCGTGGGATTCGCGATGCTTCGATTACGGCAAGACGGACGTGCTGCACTTCCTCCTCTCCAACTGCCGCTATTGGCTGGACGAGTTCCATTTCGACGGGTTCCGCTTTGACGGCATCACGAGCCTGCTCTACATGCACCACGGACTCGGCGTGGATTTCACCGACTACGGGCAGTATTTTGACGCGGGCGTCGATGAGGACGCCTGGCTGTACTGCAACCTGGCCAACCGGCTGATTCACGAGGTGAGGCCCGATGCGCTCACGATCGCCGAGGATGTGAGCGGGATGCCCGGATTGGCGGCGCCGATCGCGGAGGGCGGCGCCGGGTTCGACTACCGCATGGCCATGGGCGTGCCGGAGTGCTGGTTCAAGCTGGCACGAGACGTGAGGGACGAGGATTGGAGCGTCGGCTATCTGTGGCACGAACTGACCAACCGCCGTCCCGACGAGCGGACGGTGAACTACGTCGAAAGTCACGATCAGGCGCTGGTTGGCGGCAAGACGCTGCTGTTCCAACTGATGGATGCGGCGATGTACGACAGCATGGCCCGCGAGGCGTCAAGCGTGACTGCGGACCGGGGCGTGGCGCTGCACAAGCTCGCCCGGCTGGCGACGCTGGCGACGGCCGGCGCGGGGTATCTCAACTTCATGGGCAACGAATTCGGCCATCCTGAATGGATTGACTTCCCGCGCGAGGGCAACGGCAATTCGTATTTGTACGCCCGGCGTCAATGGCACCTGCGCGACGATCCGGCGCTGCTCTTCTCCTGTCTGGGCGATTTCGACCGCGAGATGCTCCGCCTGGTCACGGCTGCCGGTGTGCTGGACGACACCGTGCCGCGCCTCTTGCACCTCTCCGAAGCCGACAAAGTGCTGGTTCTGGAGCGCGGTTCGTTGATGTTTCTGTTTAATTTTCACAGCTCATGCTCCGTGAGCGACTATCCGGTACGGGTGCCCCCCGGAAAATACCGCGGCATTCTGAACAGCGACGAGCTGCGCTTTGGCGGCCAGGGGCGCATCACGGCCGATCAGGCGTATCCGCTGCTCACCGAAACGCGCGAGTCCGAATGCGTATTTCTGTTGAGGGTCTACCTTCCCTGCCGCACCGCGTTGTTGCTCGCCAAACCGTGAGAAAACGAGATTTTTTATGAGCGTGAAGTCTTTGCGCGTTGTCATCACCTACACCGGAGTCGGCGTCTTGCTGCTTCTGCTGCCCCTCCTTTCCGCTTTTCTGATCGACGCCATCGGTGCGCGGAGCCTGAGCGCATCCGCAACGAGGGAGACGCCGGAACCCCCCCTCCCGGCCCCGCCGATTCCCGCGATCAGACCGGCGGCGCCACGGCCCGCGCCTTCGGTCACGCCGAAGAAGCCGGTCGCGGCTGCGGCAGCGAAGCCGGCCACGCCACTCGCCGTACGGGCCCCGATCCCGCCGGCAGCAAAGCCCCCCGTGGAACCGCCTCGCGGCGGGGACGCGCGCGCCGACGGTCGTTGGTCCGAAACCCTGCGGACGTTGATCGAGAAAAAGGATTTCCAGCAGGCACTGACGTATCTCCTGTCGCTGCCACCCGATCAACAGGCACATGCGGCTCGCATGCTGTTCAATGCTTGGGGCCGTCAGGATCCGCAAGCGGCTCTCCAGGCGGCGCAGCGGCTGCCCGAGGAGGTGGGGCGGCAATCCATTCTCGGGTTCATTCTCGCCCTGTGGGTGGACCTTCGACCGGAGGAGGCTCTCGCCTACCTGGCGTCCTCAAACCAGTTTGCGCCCGACTTCGGTTGGCAGATTGCGCTTCAATCCCTCAGCGCGAACATCCGCGAGAATGGCCGAGAACCGCTGGACGAAGCCGCGCATCAACGGATCCTGGCATCGGCGTTTGCCTATCTGAATAGCTCTGGGTTGGATGAGGCCGCCTATGATCGAGCCATCTTACAGATGATCGGAATTCTGTCACAGGACCGGATCGAGGACGCCGCCGCCGTGTTGCTCCGCTACGCCGCCAGCGGCCGCATGAGCGCCATCACCGATCCGGCGTTGTTCGAACAGATGGTCGTGACGGCCAAGATCCTGGGCGTTTCCTTTGGAGCGAGGGATTATGCCGCCGCCGTGGAGTGGGGCCGGGCGATGCAGGCCAATTCGGCCGCTCAGGCCTACTTCCTCAGCAACGTCGCCTATAGTCAAGCCCATCAGGGGCGCTTCCCCGACATTTCCTGGCTTGCGGACATGGAACCGGGCGTCGCACAGGTGCGGGTCATCGCCGCAACCGCCATGGGGCTGCTGAACGCGTCCGGCCAGACCCCGCTGGGGGCGCAGCTCAAGCGGCAGCTCGATAGCGACCGATTCGATCCAAACGGAATTGCCGGAATCCTGCAGCAGTCTTCACTTCCCGAGGCGGAGAAGAGCGCGTTGCTGACCGAGATCACGCGGAATTTGTGATCCGAAGCACTTGTAAAACCGGAGGTTTTGCAAGCAGAGGGTTCAGGGTTGGTTGTTGGCCGTTCGCAAGGACGGGGCTTCCCGCGTTTGTTAACCAGCAACAAACTCGCAAGGGACGGGCCGTCCCTCAGCCGCTACCTAGGTTTATGCAACCGCCGCGCCAGATCTACATGTCGGCCGTCAGCGAAACGCTTTGCGGCTCGCCACGGCGACGCCCCTGCAGTTCCATGCGCCAGATGGCGGGCGCCAACTGGGTCAGCTCCGCGTGGGCCATGCCCTTGAATCCCGCCAGTGTCCAGTTGCCGGCGGCGTGGAAGAAAATGCTGCCGTTGGTGGCGCCGGCCCCGGTGAGTTCGATATCCAGTGCGGCGCTCGTTGTGCGCACCCCAGCGAATTCAGCCGCGCCCATGGAAATGTGCAGATCCGATCCGACGATCACCGGCCGGTTGTCGGCCGGCGGCGGCGTGAGACGCAGCAACCGCGAATCGCGCACGCCCATCGCCGTAAAGACATGCGAGGCGTCGATCACACCAAGATACTCGCGATCCCAAAACGACCAGGCGTGAAAACGTTCGCCGGGACATTCGTCCGACGGAATGTCAAGGGCGAGATCCGCCGGCGTCTTCTCCGGATTGGACAGGCGGTAGGGCCCAGTTGCCGGCGCTGCCGTTCAACTTGCCGGCCGCGTCGCGCTGGAACCAGTCGGAATGCAGATCGAGCAGCCGCCCCTCCTTCTCGCAGGCGTAGCCGAGGACGCTCACCTTTTCATGCGCTACCAACGGCGCCAGCCAGATCCCGGGCATCGCTCCGGCCCGGCGTATCGCCGCCACGACCGGCTGCCAACCATCCGGAAACTTTTCGTTGCACTCCCAGTCGGCGCACTGACGCTGATACCCGTCGTCAATCTGGATGACATCCATGGGCAGCCGGTCGCGCCGTGCCGCCACGACACCGGCCAGGGCGATGACACGCTCCGCCGTGACGCTCGGCCCCCCTTCATACCAACTGCACCAGCCGGTCACCGGACCACGGTGCGTGCGGGCGCCGAGCGTGGCGGCGAGCCAGCGGCAATAGACGGTCGCGGCTTCGGCATAGGGCTCGGCCAGGAACAGCGCGGTTTCCGAACAACGGGTCTCGCCGGGATCCACGCGCACATCGCACATCGCGCCGATCACGTCCAACCGGCAATTCCCGCCCTCGACGCGCCAATCGAAATGGACATCCGACTCCTCGCCGACCGCGCCGGCATAGAGGTCGCTCCGGCCCTTGTCGGTGTAGAGCGTCGCCACGTTGGTGTGCCGGCGCCAGCGGCCGTCGTTTGACTTCTCGTCCTGCGGCGGGTCAGCAGGAACGGGAAGATTCCATCCTTCATACATGCGCCGCGTGCGTTCATTGCTGCTGAGCAGCGTCTCGGCCAGGTGCCGCCATAGTAGGTCAGGTCGCCGAGATGCCAGCCAGTGGGATCGCCTTCCAGTGTGACACTCGTGGCGGTGGCGGCCAGCAGGGCGAACTCCTTGAGCCGGAACGGGGCACCGCTGCCGTTGTAGATGGCAGCCTGCAACGTGATGCCACGGCACCGTTCGCACACGCCCACGCGCCAGGTCAGCGTGACGCCGCCCGGCAGCAGCCAACTCATACTCCAGACCTGCAGCGGGCCCATGGGCGAGTCCTCGCGGCATTCGACTACGGCGGCCGCTCCCTGCGGGCGCAACGTCTCCTGTCGTTCGTCGTTGCCGACCAGGATGATCGCGCCACACCCCCCACCTTGCAAGTTAATGCCCCATCCCTTGATCCGCACAGTGGCGGCAGCGGGGTCGAAGGAAATTACAGGACAGGACACACGCTCACGAGACAGTTGTGGGTTATTACTCATTACGTTATTCTTTCCGTTGACCTTTGTCACCTTAACGCTCAAAGCAAAACACCGACTGCGTCTTTGCCGATTCAAATATCCCGGCAATTATTGACAATCCTCGATACGCCTCGCGAGCATCGATCCGTGTTGCACTGCCGGTTTTCATGGCGGTCAGGATGTCGGCCAACGCCCTCTTGATATAGCACGTGCCGTCGTCGCTATGGTGAAAATGTTCGTTGGTCAACGGGTTGACAATTTCGGCACGGCCCGCATACCGCGCCCGAAAAATACTCTGGCAACCCTCTGGGACATTCATGTGCAATTGGGCAAACCCGTCGGTGCCTTCGGCGTGGAGTATCGGCAGCCGTGAGCAGGCACGGTCACCCATTTCGATGACCAGCCGCGTGCCGTCGTCCAAGTGGACGGTGGCAACAATCTGCGATTCCATGGTCATGCCCTGGTGCTTCCTTGCATGGGTCAAGTCAACCGCAGCAAAAACCAGGGTCGGTTGTCGATCGCCAAGACAATAGAGCGCACTGTCGATACAATGGGTGCCAAAGTCATAAATCCCGCCAAAGGGCTGGGTGATGTTGAACTGGATCAGGTCGCCGATCTTTTTCTCTTCCACAGCTTCGCGCAACCAGATAAACGGCTGACCATATCGCCGCTGATGGTCAACAAACAGCCGCACCGACCGTCTTTCCGCTTCCGCCATGATCTTTTTGGCCGCATCGAGTGTGAGCGCAAACGGTTTTTCAATCCAGAGCGCCTTGGCACCTGCTGCCATGGCGGCCATGGCCATCTCCTCGCGCGCTGGTGGGAACGCGCAAATTGAGACAATATCAGGTGTTTCAGATGTGAGCATCGCCTGATAGTCCGTATAGCCTTTTGTTCCAGGATATTCGACAGCGAAATCATCCACGTCTTTCTGACTCAGGCTCGAGACCGCGCTTAATACGACATCGGGTTGACTTTTATAGGCAGCCGCGTGTGCATAGCCAATGGAATGCGCCCCGCCTTTACCGGGGGCGCTGGTCCCGCATCCGATGATTACCGATCGAAATAGTTGCGACATCGTGTCATTCTCCCTTTAGTTGATCTGTTGTAACTATTCCTTCATCACCGCCTGCACCTCGGACGGCGACAGGGGCGTGCGGTAGATGCGGAAGTCGCTCAAGCAGCCCTTAAAGAAGCGGTTCTGGTCCCAGTACCCCAACCGCAGCGCCATGCCCGGGTTTGGCACAAAGGCACCTTTGGCCGGCGCCCTGCATTTCTCGACGCCGTCCACGTAGATAACATTGTTCGAGCCATCGCAGACCACGGCCAGATGCTGCCACTGATCCGAGGTCAGTTGCACCGAAGGTGTGCTGCAGAACTCTCGCTTGCCGATGCCATAGCTGAACGCGTAGCGGTTGGTCGTGCCATAATCCTGCTGCATGAACAGGCCGCAGAAACCCGCAGGCGAATCATAGCCGGTATTGCCGAAAATGTTTGCGCAGATCCGCTGTTGCGCGGCGGGGCTCACCCAGAACGAGATCGAGAACGGCATCACCAGATCATCCAGCGTGGTCGCCGTATCCAGAAGGCCCCGCTGACCGTTAAAGCTCACGGCAACGCGTCCCGCCGCGTTCGTCCAGCTCAGCCCTTTCAGTTTGCTCACCGGGATATTTCCAGAAGCATCCGCCGCGACGAGCCCCTTCCCCTCATTAAGTTTCCACCAGGCATACAACCCCTCATACCGGAACGTCTTGCTGGTCGCCGCCAGAACGTTGGGCTTGCGCGCCAGATCGCGGATCCCCTTGACGGCGATGGAATATTCGCCGCGGGCGAGCGGTGTGGTCGTCAGGGTCACGGTCGCGCCATCCGATTCCAGCTTCGCCGCCACCACCTGGAGTCCGGATGCTGCGGTGTAGTTGGCAATGGCCTCGGCGTCTTCCTTCTGCACCGGCTCGCTGAAGGTGACCACCACCCGGTTGGTCTGACCTGGCGCGGAGACCGAAACAACGGCAGGAGCAACCGTGTCCAGCGGCGTCACCGTGATGATGCGCGGCACAACATCCGTTCGGCCCTGCGAGTCCTTGATCTGCAACGAGACCGTATAGGTTCCCACCTTCTCGTAGGTATGCGCGGTCGTCACCCCCTCGGCTTTGGCACCGTCGCCGAAATCCCAGGCGTAGGCGACAATCTTGCCGGCAGGGGCTTCCACCGATGTTGCGTCGAAGCGCATCGGCAGCGGCGCTTCGCCCGCGGCAGGCTCAACA
Source organism: Akkermansia muciniphila (assembly GCA_945870025.1). Lineage (GTDB taxonomy): Bacteria > Verrucomicrobiota > Kiritimatiellia > RFP12 > JAAYNR01 > VGWG01. The sequence continues at coordinate 8,457 of CAMBQN010000028.1, read as the reverse complement.
ACAAAGCCCATGGGATCGCGGAACGGCGGAGTGATCACCAGATCCGTCCGGCGGCTGGCCGGGGTCACCAGCAACTTCACGAGCTTGTTGCTCCGGATGGACAACTCGACGGTGGTGTTTTCGGGCGCCTGCATCCGGTAGTCGCCATCCCACTCCGGCGGCCAGGACTTGAAGAGAACGATCTTCCTCCCCTGCGGCTCCATCAGCCCCCACTCGTCGGTGCGGAACGCGGCCGCAGGCAGACCTTCCTTGTTGTAGAGATTGTGCTCCTTGGGGGCGCAACTGTAGGCGTAGCGCACGGCCACCGGATTGGTCACCGCAGAACTCGAGACCACCACGTCGGTACCGTCAATCACGGCATCCGCCCAAAACCACTGCTTGCTTGCCGCGACGGAGCCTACTGGCGAAGTCGGGTCGTCGCCGCAAATCGCAAACGGACGCAACTTGCCATCCTTGACTTCCACGGCCGGAGCCTTGCCATTCTTCCTGCCCACCATCAGGCCGCTCCCCACATGGTCGAATTTCAGGCGGATCTTATTCCCCTCGATCTTCAGTTCCCGGTAAAGCGGGCCGCTGACCACCAGATCCTTCTTGCCGTACAGGTCGCGCAGCGCCCACAGCGCCAGACGCTCGCCCACATCGAACTTGTTCACCGGGTGAATGCCGCCGCCCACATCAATGGTCACCGCCATACCCGTATTGGTGATTTGCAGGCTCTTGAACAGTTCCATGCGGGTAATTTGCAGGCCTCCGTCCTCATCGCCATCCGGTTCACCCGAAGAAGGGGCACCGCTGACACCCCCTAAGAACCAATCACTGGGGAGCTGCACAAAATAGACGGGAAAATCGTACCCTGGCGCGCCGGAGCCTACCGGCGAAGGCGGCTGATTCCAGACCTTGCGCCAGCCGCCGATCAGGGCCCGCATCTCGCGCGCGTAGCTCGTATCGCCGCCATTCCATTCGCCCTGGTACCAGAGTCCGCCCTTGATGCCAAAGGGGGCCGCGGGTTTCCCTTTGGACAGGTGGACCGCCGAGAGTGCGATGTGATCCGCCTGCCTCAGCATGCCATCATAAACATTACCCGGTTGTTGTTTCAACCAAGGTTCCAGATCAAACCCCTCGGCCGGGATGGAGGCGGCTATACACGTGCCTCCAAAGGAGATTTCGATCAGTCCCATAGGCACGCCCGTCTCCTTCAGAAGGCGCCGTGCAAAGTAGAAGCCGGCGCCGGTGAAGGAAGAAGCCGTGTTCGACGTGCAGACCGCCCACGCACCGGCCACCTCACTCCGCGGCTTGCTGCGCGAAGGGATATTGGTGGTCATCAGGCAGCGCAGGAGGGGGAAATCGGCCGTGGCGATATCCTCCTTGGCGTCGCAGTCTTTCAACGAAAGTTGCATGTTCGACTGCCCGCCGCAGATCCACACATCGCCGATCAGCACGTCCTGGATCGTGACCGTGTTCTTTCCGCTGACGACCATCTCCTGCCCGACGGTGTTCATTTTCATGGCCGGCAGTCGGAGCATCCATTTCCCCTGCGCATCGGCGGTGGTCGTCTCATGGGCTTTCCCCACCTTGACTGTTACCTGTTCGCCCGGCTCCGCCGTGCCCCAGACCGGCACCGGCAGATCGCGCTGCAGCACCGCGTGATCGCAGAAGATACTCGACAATCTGACGTCGGCCCGGGCCGAAGAGAGACTCAACCCCAGGCTCAGAGCCAGGGCACCTGTTAACATGAACTGTTTCATCTGCATCTCCTTTTGCTCCTTCTCTCCGGTCTTAATCTCCAGTCTTAATCTGTCCACAGGAAAGACAGGCTCCTTGCACTCGCCGCCTGCCGAAAGGTGTCTCAGACACATCAAGACGAAGGGGAAAGATGAAGTAAGGCTTGCGCACTCCTCTTTGTCTTTCCTCTTCATCTTTCTACTTTGTCTTTCGGCTCTCGTCCCACCCCTCACGGCAGGGTCATAACCACCCGGAAGCCGAAATCGGCGTTGCGGTAGACCGGGTAACCACCGGCGCCACGGTTCGCCGCACGGCAGCAGGCGGCGGGATCGTCCGAACTTCCACCCCGCAGCACGCGGCGCTCCCCGGTCGCGGGGCCTTTCGGATCGGTTACGGCCCCGGGATAGGTTTCCGCATACCCATTTAAACACCACTCCCACACGTTGCCGTGCATGTCGTACAGCCCCCAACGGTTCGGCGGGTATGACCCGACCGGGGCCTTGCCCATCCACTTACGCTCGTTCGAGTATCCCTGAAAACCGGGCTGCCAGCCGTACGAGTAACCATTCGTCGACCAGACGTGCCACCCCTCCGGCTTGCCCGCATTGTTCCGGTAACGCGCCACTTCCGCCACGTTCGGACAATTCATGGTGTCGGTCAGATCCTTCCCCGAATGCAGCGCCGTCGTGGTCCCGGCCCGGCATGCGTATTCCCATTGCGCCTCGGTGGGCAGATCGAGCGTGGTCAGACCGGTCTTCGTCCGCAGTCGGCCCATGAAAGAGTCTTCGTTGATGACGCTGTTCGCTGGCCAGTCCACGGCCGGATCGTCAAGGGGAACCGGCAGGGGCTCGGGCGGTTTCGCGGCTACCGGTGCCGGCGCTTCCTCCGAAGAGTCGTCATCCTCGAGCCTCGGCGCAGCAACGGCCTTGTTTTTCACTTCGGCAGCTTTGACAGGCGCAGTCTCGGGCTTCCCAAACATCTCGCGGATTTGGTAATAACTGACCTGTTCCACAGGCAACACGTCACGCAGGGTAGGGGGGGGCGAACGAACGGGCTGGCCTCTTGATCCCCCCCCTCCACGCGCCCAATCGCCCATAACCTGCTGCCATTGCTTCTGCGTCACCTCAAAGACCCCGACATAGTAATCTTTGGTGAGTGTCACCGGGTGCTCGGCTTCGTCGGCATCCCGCCCCAGTTCGTTCGCCGGGCTCCCCATCGTGAACGTCCCGGCCGGTATCCGGCGCAGCACCAGTTTCGTCGTCTTGTACTCGTCCGTCCATCCGCCCGGCGGTACGGCGGCGAGATTGCTGACGGCGAAACCCGGTCTCGTCTTGGGTGGCGTGTCTGGATCCGGCTGCGGGCCCACGGCTATCTGGCGAAGGGTGAGGTCAATGACCAGATATTGACCCGTCGGCGAGCCGGCTTGCGTCTCCACCCAGGTCTTCGGACTGTCGGCAGCCTGCGCCGCCGTGGTGAGTGCGATGCATGCGCAGGCGTTCAGTAACGTTCGATTTGCTTTCATTTTGCTCTCCTCCATTTTTCTGTCCATTCCGGTTTTCATTACACTACTGACAGAACCGCGGAACTTCCCGCTCTCCGCGGCACGCGCTTCCGTTCACTTCTTGTCCATGTCGAAGATCAGGCCTTCCGCCGGTTTGCCGTCCTTGGTGTCGAGCAACTTGATGAGTAAGGTTCCGCCGTCGCACTGCGGCCAATCATTTTGCGTCACGAGCACAACCATCGTGTTTGCGCCCTTGCGAATGCGGCAGGTCATAGGCTTATTGCGCGCATCCTTTGGATCCGGAGGGTACCCGATAGGCGATCGATATCCGATCTCATCGTTGATCCAGATGCGATTGGCAAACTGGCAAAACTTATGCCTCATATTGGCTTGGTGGTCCACGATAATGGTCACATCCTGATCGCGGAGCGCCTCAAACCGTGTGGCGGCCACCACCTTCCCCCCACTCGGCACCATGCCAATGAGGATACCACGGTATTCAACACCAGCAGGAGTGATGGTGTGGGTGCCTGCACGGACTTGCAGGGGCGCTGCATCATAGATCACCGGCTTCCAGCCTTTGGGCGGTGCATCCGTTTTGAACACGCTACCGTATTCGTATGTCATGTCTTGTGTGAATGCGGTGAGCGCATTGTCATCACCAGTCGTATCGTCTAAACGCGCATCCACTTTGTCACGCCTGAAGAACCACCAACGCGACCGCGCTTGCAGAACGACGGCGGTTTCGCCCTCCAGCGGCGCCCCTTTCGAGAAGGCGACACGATAGGGCATCTGACTTGTCTGGTCCTCCCAAGGATTCCCCCCTCGACCGACCTCGCGCGGGTTCTTATCCGGAAAGCCCTGGCGGGGAAACGGGTACGCCACCTGGGCCAGTTCGCGCGCCGCGAGCGAGACACTCCGGCTTGACTCGGACATCTTGACGCCCGGCGGCGGCGGCAGATTGAGCGTCAGCGCCTGCGGCCGGGCCGTGGCATTTGTGATGCGCACGAACAGTTCACCGCCGACCAGCGAATCGATCGATGTTCGCGGCGGAACCAGTCCGGGCTTGTCAATCAACACTTGGACATCCTGTTTGACCAGCACATGGCCGTCGGAATCCAGGATCTGGACCGGCAACCAATTGACTCTGCGCACGGCGCACGTCGCGCTCTGCATGGTCAGCGCCGTCAGAATCCGGAAGGGCGTGACCGCCTTCGGCGCCGCCGTGAACATGCGCGAGGCCGCGCCGTCCGGGAAGCACGCTTCCGGCAGCGCCGTCTTCAGTTCGACCTTCAACGGCTTGTCGGAGGTGTTGTTGTAACGCCCCGTGAGGTCGAAGATGCCGACGTCAATGTTCTTTCCGCGCAGGTCCGGCAGCGGATCGAATTGCAGCGGCGAAGACGAATCAACCGTGACCGGCGCATTGCGTGCGGCACGGGCGCCGTAGCGGCCCGTCCGCTCCATCTCAGGGTAGCGGCCGACCAATTCCGCAAACTCAGTAGCCGTTTGCCAGAAAGCTATAAGCGAACGCCCGTGGAAGGCCCACTGGCCCCAACTGCGCATGTACCATTCGCCCCAGGCGGACCACCCCCAAGTGGCATCCGGCACTTCGGGTGAACCATTGCCGTGCGAGCCGTTGTACTCCTTCCAAAAGCCTTTGGCGTATTTTTCTTTAATTGTCACCGGATTGTTATTAGCCACTACCGGCCATTCAAGCACGCAGCCGCTCATACTCAAATCCTGGATTCCCCAGTACGATGCGCCCGGCCAGAATGCTCGGCGTTCGGGCAGCACGTCCTTCCGGATCTGCCCACTGACGAAGGAGGGCAGACCCGCCGCCGGCGCGCAGGCGCCGGGTGCCCACGCCTCCTCGGCCCGCGCCACCGCGCGTGGCCCGCGGCAGGACTTATCGTATTCCAGGTCCGACGGTGGCCGCAGTCCGGCACAGGCCATAAAGGACTGGATGTCCGGCAGGGAAAGCAAATTGGCCGGCCGGTCCGGCACATCGGCCTTGTACCGCCCCTCGCCTGGACTAAAACTGATGGTATAGCCCTGAAAGCCGTGGCAATTGGCGAAGCGCCGGGGATCGGAGTCCGCTAGAGCGTTATAGCGCCCGTCATTGTAGTGCGCCTCTTCAAGATTGGGCGCCTGCTCGCTGAGAAAGCGGGCATACTCGCCCTGGGTGATCGAATACTTCATGATGTAGAATGGACTATAGCCATTCGGATAAGTTTCACAATTCGGAGTCGTGTTCGTCACCACTACCGGATGCGCGTTCGGCCCCAATCCCGGACGGCCACCCGGTTGAGTCGGGTCGGGGTTGTCGATCAACGTCAGCGGATGGGTGTGGCCGTCGGCCAACGGATGATCTTCCCACGGACCCTTATAATGGAACGGTCCCTCGGGCACATAGACCATCGCGATGGCATGCACCGACAATTCCGCCTTGTCCGGATCGGCCTTATCTGCGGCATTCTGCCAACGCAGTTTGACGCCCTTGAAATGGTTGGCGCCATTTCCGATCGCATCGCGGTAGATGAACACGCCGAGCCCCTTGCGTCCGTCGTCGCTGGCAACAACATCCAACGTCGCACCGGCAGGTTTCTGGTGGCGAGCGGCATCCAGATCGAGTGACGCGTGCGAAAAGACGTGCTCCCCGAATGGCCGGAATTTCACGAACACCCAGGCCGCATCCCAGCTTTCGACCGGAAGGGGTTTGCCGGTCACATTCTTCTCAGCAGGCTCCGTCCATTTCGCTCGCCAGGAATTGTTCCAGGAAAGGTCGAACGTCACCGTGCTGCATTCTTTTGTGTCGGCATCCCATTTGATGTTGGTGATCTGGATCGTGTCGGCGCGTGTCGTATCTTCGGGACTGGATGCAGGCGACTTGGGGGTGGCCGCCTTTGCCGCAACCATTCGATTCGTCGCGGACGCGTCACGCCGGAGCTTCGACGCGGGGGCGGAAGCCACCAGCCGTATGCTGGTGGCCGCATTGCGGTAACCACTATAAGTCCAAACGGCCGGCCAGTCTGCGGGCACATCCTTGAAAGGCCCTTTTTTTCGTTCGATCGAACCGCCGGGCTTGCCGGCCGGCATATGGCCGTCGCCGTGCGAATGAAAATCCCGGTATTGCTGATGCACCAGCACCGTGGCTTCGCTTCCTAGTTCCGAAATACCCCAGTAGGTGGCCCCGGCCGCGGCCTGGTCACTATCGGCGGTCGCGCGAATGCCGACCCGAGTGAGTAGATACTCAATTGGATAATAGTTCGTTTCCGCGTTCGCATACCGTTCCGTCGGCAGACCGATGTCCAGAAAAGCTCTCTTCACGAAACTCGACTCCCACAGGCGGGGAGTGCCGTAGAACCCATACTGATACGGCGCGTATTCATAGGACCTTGATCGCTCGCGCGGCCCATATACCAGTTTCGACTGCTCCAGTTGCGTCATCTGCCGCAGCCCAGCCCAAACGGCGAACGCCATCGCGTCTTCCCCGCCAACCGCGCCCCTGCGAAACGGGCATCTGACCGCAAAGACCGGCGGACGCGGGTGTTTGGCCTCGGCCTTTTCCTTGTCCTTGTCGCTCGTCGTCATGTCCTTCACGAACGCATCCATGACCGCGTCCTTCGGCTCATCACCGGCCAGAATATCCCGCTTCTCGGTGCCATCCGAGCCAGCTCCTGTCGGGATATTGGCGGGCTCATCCGTCTTCGGCGACGTGATGGTCAGGCCGCCAACCTCCGTGATCGTATAAGAATTAATATCGGGTCCGCGATCAACCTTGATCTCGTTTATGTGCCTGCGATCAGGGCCCCATTCTCCCCCCGCGACTTCGGGCTCATAAGCAGGCACGACCCCAGACAAAACCTTTATGACCTTGGTCTCCGGCTTGGCGCAAAAGGCCCGGCCGGCCGCCACGTCCGGCGGCAACGAGTTAAGGAAGTCTGTGTACTGCCCCTGCGTGATGTCATACTTCATGCAGTAGACGGCGTCATAACCGGTCGGATAGTCGTCTTTCAGGGTGGTGCCGGAAGAAAGCCTCGGGATTGCATCATAAAACTTTTCGGCATGCGTGTGTGTCGCCCAGAGCTGGCCCGGTAAAACCCCGATGCGCCGGGCCCGGGTCCCCTCCTGAACCGGTCCGCTCCACTCCGCGTCCACCAGGAACGGAATCGAGGGGCCGCCCCGCCAGGAACCTTCGGTCAGACTACCCCAATCCTGCCAAAGAAAAGAACCATCGGGCAGCGTCATGAACGCCTCCCAGTCGTGCCGGTTATGGGGCATATCGGGACCGTCGTTGAAGCGGGTGATGCCGGTCCGAAGCCCGGAGCCCACCTTGCACGGCCCCTCGGGCACATAGACCATCGCGATCGGATGCACTTTCACGGCCGCCTGGGTCGGATCCACCTTATCGGCGCCGTGCTGCCAGCGCAGTTTGACGCCCTTGAAGAGGTTGGCGCCGTGTCCGATCGCATCGCGGAAGATGAACATTCCTATCCCCCGGCTGCCATCATCGGACACCCGGAGGGAATTCGTCGCGCCAGCGGGCATCATATGCAGGGACGAGTTCGTTGCGAGTGTCGCGTGCTGCCAGTGGTTGCGCTCGATGCTTTCAATGGAGTTCGTTTTGGGCAGGAACTTCACGAACACCCAGGCCGCATCCCAGTTCTCAACCTCTATCGGCTTATGGGTGATACTCGTTTCCGCTGGCTCCGTCCACTTCGCCCGCCAGGAGCCAGACCACGAGAGGTCGAACGTCACCTCGGTGTAGTCCGCGTTGACGACCTTCCAACTGACGTTCGTCACCATCAGGTCGTACGTCGGCGCGCCGCGAAACCGCGCCGCCGGATCGTTTGCCCCGATCCATGTCGATGGGTTCTCCGCCAGAACGCGCGCTGTGCCTGACAGCAGTAAACCGCAAGCAACCGTAATTACCCGTATGGAATTCAGCATTCGTTGGTAGTTCATGTCTTTCCTTTTCTTTTGTTGAACATAGCTGCTCTCCCGCCTCACTTACCTCCGCCAGACATATCGAAAAGCAGATCATTCAGCAGCGCGCCGGACTTGGCGTCCTTGAACTGCAGGGAAACATCGCTGGGGACGGCTGGTTTAGTCTCATCCGACTTGCATTCGACCTGCATCGTATTGGCACCCTTGTGAATATGGAACGCCTTGGCGCGGTCGGTTTCCTTCGCCGTCGAGTCGTACACCAGCGTGTCGTTGATCCAGACGCGCAC
>CAMBQN010000027.1 GCA_945870025.1 Akkermansia muciniphila | reverse complement strand
CCGGGTGGACCACAAGAACCGCAGGCGCCTGAAGTTGGAGGATCTGATCATCCTGATCCTCCGCTGTCTGGCCGTGCTGCTGCTCGTGCTGCTCATCGCGCGGATGATTTTGACCGGAATGGCGGGGCTGGCGCATGTCGTCGGCGCGCCCACCGAACGGATCGTGATCCTCGACGATTCGCCCAGCATGGAGGTGCGGCAGGGCAATCGCACGCTCTTCACCCGCGCCACGGCAGCGCTGGGCGACTACACGCGTAAGCTCGCGCTGCGCCGGCCCGGCGACACGCTGACCCTCATTCTGACTTCGATGCCCAATCAACCCGTTCTCAATGGCCAGGTGCTGGGCGGCGATCGCACCGAGCGAGTGGCCAGTTCGCTCGGAGTCCTGCAGGTCAGCGGCGTGCCCGCGCGATTTGAGCAGGTCTTCTTGAGTCTGTTGCGAACAGTCGGAAACGAACCGTCCGCCCAGCGCGAAATCTATATCGTCAGCGATTTCCGCCGGCATGACTGGATCACTGACACCCGGGACGGCGGCGTCTCGATACAGCTCGCTGCGTTGGCCTCTAGGATACCCAACCTGACATTGGTGAATGTCGGCCAGCCGATTCCCGCGGATCTGGCCATTACCGACGCCCGGTGCAACGATCCGATGCTCACGATGGGAATTTCGGGTCAGTTTCAGTTGACCATTGTCAATCGCGGCCAACGCGACAGCGATGGCTCCGCTGTATCCGTTGCGGCCGATGGCGCGCCGATTGGACGTGTGGATATCCCGGCGCTTGCGCCCGGAGACTCACGCATGGTTTCCATGCCCATCACGTTTTCCCGCGTCGGATCCGTCACGGTGGAGGCGGAACTGCCCGATAACGACCCGTTAATCATGGACGACCGGCGCGTTTACGCCAACTCCGTAAAGGCCGCCATCCAGGTTCTCGTGGTGGATGGGGAGCCGGACGCGAACGCGGTCAGGAGCGAGAGCTTTTACCTGCGGCGCGCGCTGGCTCCGCCGGGCAAACGGGTATCCGGCATGGGCGTCACGGTGGTGGATGATGATGCGTTCGAGCCGCGCAGCCTGGATGGTGTTCAGGTTCTATTCCTGTGCAACGTGCACCATCTCGCGGAGGAACAGTGGCGCGCCATTGCAGACTGGGTACGCCGCGGCGGCGGTCTGGTGGTGTTTCCCGGGGACCAGGTGGATGGGGCCTCCTGGAACGAAAGAACGCAGGCCATGGCGCCGGGATTTTTTCCGGTACGATTCAAGGAGATGGCCGGCGATCCGTCCGAGAAGGAGTGGCAGGCGCTGCGGTTGAGCCGGCCGGCGCATCCGGTGCTGCAGGCGTTTGCCGGTGATCGCAATCCGTTTCTGCAGCGGGTCAAGGTGTTCCGCTATTGGCAGCTTGATCTGCTGGTGGAGCCGGCGGCGGCGGTTCTGGCGACGTTCGGGAATGGACGTCCCTCGCTCGTGGAGTCGCCGTTCGGCACTGGCCATGTCCTGGTGTTTGCGACCGCCGCGGATGCCGAGTGGAGCAATTGGCCCAGCGATCCTAGCTATGTGGTGACCCTGCAGCAGGTGGCGCGGACCGTGGCGCGCGCCAGCGACTCTGCGCGTGTCCTGACCGTCGGCCAGCCCCTGCGGCACGAAGTATCTCCGGCACGCTACCGCAGCGAGGCACGGCTCTTCGCGCCCCGGGCGCAGGAGTCGGAATTGCTGAGGGCCGTGGCGTCCACCAACACGGGACTTGTCGCGTTCGAATCCGCCGCCTTGCGGCAACCCGGCCTCTGGACGCTGGAACTGACCACGCACGAAGGTGAGACGGAACGCGTGCATTTTGCCGCCAATATCGCGGCCGAGGAAAGCGACCTGAATGGCGTGGAGCGTGGCGAATGGTTGCGGCGCGCGGGGAGTTCGGGCATCCGCTTTGTCGATGGGCCGGGGATCCCGGATCTGGACGATGCGGCCGTGAAGCATGCGGACCTCACGCGTCTGCTGGCGGTGCTGCTGATGGGTTTGCTGGTGGTCGAACAAGGATTGGCCTGGTGGTTTGGCTGGAGACGAGGGGCAGGATAGGCTAACAGAATCTTAATCGAAATCTTAATCCTAATCGTAATCGCGATCCGGTCTCGGTTGAAGCAGGATTAGGATTAAGATTAGGCTTAGGATTAGGAAAGGACATCACGGGTGTTGAAGCATCTCACGAGCGTGTTGGGTAAGGACACGTCGGCAATTCCCGACGGGGCCGAGCTCCAGTTTGTCTGGACATACCCGCCGGTGTCGTGGCAGGTGGTTCTGCTGTTGGCAGTATTGGCCGGTCTGTTGTTCGTGATTGGCTGGTTTTATCGGCGCGAGGTGGCAACGTGCCCGCGGCGCGTGCGCCTTCTGCTGGCCGTGCTGCGCGGCATCGTCATGCTGGCCGTGGCGTTGATCTTCCTGGGCCCCGCTCTGGGCGTCAGCGTCCGGCAGACCGTGGAGCCGTCGGTACTTGTGCTCCTGGACGAGTCGCTGTCGATGACGGTACGGGACCGCTACCGGGAGAAGGAAGCGCTGGCAGCGGTGGCGTCTTACACGAAGCGTTCGGAAGCCGATATACGCCAGAATCCGCCGTCGCGCGTCGGGCTGGTGAATGAACTGCTGCAGCGCGACGACGGCGCGTTCCTGCGCGGCCTGGCGGCCAAAGGCCGGGTTCAGGTCTTGAGCTTCGCCGAAAACACGCGGCTGCGCACGGCCCTTGGGGTCCGGACGCCGGAAGCGCTGTCGGGTGCGGGCGACCTCGAACAGGGCGGCATGGTGCCGCCGGTCGAGGCGCGGGGCTTGGGTACGAACCTGGGGCGCGCCCTGCGGGAGGCGATCCAGAGCGTGGCGGGAAACCGGGTGGCGGCGATCGTGCTGGTCAGCGACGGATGCGATACCGTGGCCGAGGATTCGCAGGAGATGGCCGCGCGCTTTGGCCGGCAGGGGATTCCGGTGTTCACGGTGTCTGTGGGCGATCCTTCCGCTGTCTGCAATGTGCGGGTCTCCGAAATGTGGGCGCCGGAAAGCGTACCGAGGAAGGATGCATTTACCATTCAGGCCCAGGTCCAGGTACGCAACGTGGACGTGGCCCAGATGGCCGTTGAGCTGCGCCAGTCGCCCGGTGATGCGCCCGAATCGGATCCGGGGACGGTCGTGGCGTCGCAGTCGCTGGCCATTGACCGCGGCCAGACGACCTACAGCGTTAACTTCTCGCACAAGCCGGAACAGGCCGGACGCTTCCGCTACACGGTGGCGGTGCCCGTGCTCCCGGATGAGGTTGTAGACACCGACAATCGCCGGAGCGCGCGTGTGCAGGTGCTGGATCAGAAATTACGCGTGCTGCTGATATCAGGCGGGCCATCCTGGGATTACCGCCTGGTGCGCACGTTGCTTTCGCGTGACGCGACGGTGGATGTTTCCTGCTGGCTACAATCGCTTCGTGGCACACTGCGCCAGGACGGCACCACGTCGATCGATCATATCCCCGCCACGCCGGCTGAACTGTTCGGCTACGATGCGTTGCTGCTGATGGATCCGAACCCCGAGGTACTCACGGAACAATGGCTCGGATTGCTGCGCGAATATGTCGGCACGCACGGCGGCGGGCTGCTCTGGATGGCGGGTACAACCTACACGGCGCAATCTCTGTCCCTGGCGCAGAGCGGGGTGCTGCGGGAATTGCTGCCGGTGCGCTGGCAGAACGCGGCCGTCATGGCGGATCCCACCGATCAGCGCAACGCCGGGGCGCGCGAATGGCCCCTGCGTGTGCGCGGAGCAGGCGCCGATCACCCCATGCTGAGCCTGACGACGGATCCGCGCAGGAACATGGACCTGTGGGGAAATATGCAGGGCGTGTTCTGGAGCTATCCGGTCAGCGGCGCACTTCCCGGGTCTCAGGTCCTGATCGAGCATACGGACCCTGGTTTGAAGAGCGGCGAGGCGGGCATGCCGTTGCTGGTCGAGGGGCAGTTCGGCGCCGGACGCGTGATCTGGATGGGTTTTTCCGAAACCTGGCGCTGGCGGCGGGCCGGTGAGGAGCCGTTCAATCGGTTTTGGATTCAGGCCGTGCGAGAACTCGCGGCAGGACGACTCCTGCGCGGAAAGAGCCACGGACAGATATCCACGGACCGTGACATCTATAGCATGGGGGAAACGGTCCGTGTCACGGGGCGGCTGTTCGACGCGGCCTACCGGCCGCTGGTGGCGCCGCTCGTCAAGGTGCGCGTGGCATCGGGAGACGGCGCACCGGGCCAGGATATCGAGTTGACTCCCATGCCCGGTCGGGATGGCGTGTATGGCGGATCGTTTACCACCCGTTCCCTCGGCCCCAACGAAATTCAGATGGTAACCGCCGAAATATCGGGCGCCGCATCCGAGCGCCTGACGTGTTCGTTCTTGGTGGAACTGCCGAACGTCGAGTTTGCGGATCCCCAGTTGAACCGCGGCTTGCTCCAGTTGCTGGCGGCCACGTCGGGCGGTGCCTGTCTGAACCTAGACCGGTTGGCAGACTTGCCCAGTCGCATCCCGGACTGCCGCGAGTCTCTGGTGACACAAAGCAAGCCGATCGAGCTGTGGGACACGCGGCGTGTGTTGTGGCTGCTGGTGATCCTGCTGGGAATCGAGTGGGCCATCCGGAAGCACTATCATCTGGTATGAGGAAGCATTGACGATGTACGACCAACAAGACATGCACGAGATTCGCCGGAACGTGAACCGGCTGCGGCTGTGTCTGCGGCTCTGGCAGTTGGGCGTGGGAACCAGCCGTCTTCTGGGGGTCATGACGGCGCTCCTGCTCCTCAGCATGGCGGTTGATCGTGGTTTGCGCATGGACCATGCCCAGCGCCTCCTGGCGGTGATCGCCGGGGTTATTGCGCTGGTGATTCTGGCGTGGCGCTGGATAGTCCGTCCGCTTTGCCGCCCGGTCAGTACGGAAGCCCTGCTCCTGCATGTGGAGCGCTGTCATCCGGACCTGAAGTATCGGCTCGTGGCGGCGTGGGAATTCGCGGCCATGCCCGCGCCGCCGCCTGGCACATCCACGGAACTGATGGACGCCACGATCCAACAGGGGTTGATCGCCGCGAAGGAAAGCACCTTCCGCGGCGTGCTGGACTGGGCGCGTTTCCGACGACGCACCCGACTCGGCTGCGTGGCGCTGGCGGTGCTGTTGACGCTGGTCATCGGCGCGTCGCAAACCATGCATCTCTGGTATGCCCGTAACATTCTGCTGCGCGACGTCGAATGGCCGCGGCGGACGCACCTGCGCGTGCAGGGACTGGTCGCCGGCGTCCTGCGGGTCGCCAAGGAGGACGACCTGGTTGTGCTTGTGCGCGCGGAGGGTGTGCAACCTCGCGAGGTCATGTTCCGTTATGAGGACGACGCGGGGGCAGCCTATAGCGAGCAAATGCCGCTGGTGGGCAGCGTCTACCGCACGGTATTCAGCAGCGTTACGGAGCCGTTCCGCCTACAGGTGAGCGGCGGCGACGACCGTACGGGCTGGATCCCCGTGGAACTGCTGTCGCGCCCCGCGATCACAAACGTGACGGTCACGATCAAACCGCCGGCTTATACCGGCCGGGAACAAACTAGGCTCGACGCGCGCATGGGCACCTTTGCGGTGCCGGCCGGCAGCCGCGTCGTCCTGCACGGCCGCGTCAGCCTCCCTGTGCGCGAAGTGAACGTGGTGCTCGACGGTCAACCCGTGCAGGCGCTGTGCCTCACCAACGCCACCAGCTTTGCGATGCACCTGCCCCCCGAGCAGGTCAAGACCGCGACCTACCGGCTCCAAGCTCTCTCCGCAAGCGGTGTTCCGACGCTGCATCCGACCTTAGTGGTCTTTCGTGCGGAACCGGATCGTCCACCTCGCGTCACGGCTACGCTGGATGGCATCGGACAGATGGTCCTGCCACGCGCGGTGGTACCGGTGACGTGCGAATTCCAGGATGACTACGGCGTGTCGGCAGCTTGGTTAGAATACCAGAGCCAGTCGCCCACAGGCGGAAACAGCGGCGTCATTCAGGCGCCGATTCCGCTTCCGGCGTCTTCGTCCACCGGGGGCGTGAGCCGCGTCAACTACACGCTCGAATTGACCTCACTGGGCCTTGAGGCCGACGCCACGATAGCGCTGCGCGGGGCAGCCCGTGATGGCAATACGCTGTCGGGACCGGGGCAGGGGCAGTCGTCCAGTTACACGCTGCGGGTCGTGACGGAGGAAACGCTACGCCAGGATCTTGTTCGTCGCGAACAACTGCTGCGCCAGCAGATGGAACGCGTGATCCAGGAGCAGTCCGCTCTGGCTGACGAATCCAAGCTCTTTTATGCCGGCGAGGAGAAGCCTAAGGACCAGGACATCTGGCGGTTTCTTCAGGCCGAGAAACGGCAGCGGCAGATACCGCAGGCGCTGGCAGCGATCGCGACAGGATTGACGCAAATCCGCCGCGAGGCGTACAATAACAGATTGGACGAGGAACCATCGCCGCTGCGAAAGCGGCTGGAAGAACAGGCGCTTGCTCCATTGCGCAGCGTGGACGAGACGCTGCTGCCGGAGGCGGGCGAATGCGTGGCTGCCGCGCGCCAGACAAAGGCCGCCGGCAAGGAACGTGATGCGGCTTGGCGCGCCGCGGAAGACGCCCAGCGGCGCGTCATCGCCGCGCTGCAGGATGTGCTGAAGAACATGCTGGCGTCCGAGGATGTAAGCGACCTCATGCGCTTGATGGAGGAGATCCTGACCGATCAAAAGCGCATCAATCAGGAAACCGACCGTAAGGCCGGCAAGGCGGTCGAGGACGTATTCGAAAAGTAGGCGGCCAATCGGCGGAGCAAAAGGAACACAGCGCATGAACCGACATAAACAAAGGCTGACGATGGCCCGCAGTCCAATGGATGCAACAGTCAAGGACACCGAGCGAACAGAGGAGTACGGAGGCCCCAGAGAGTTCTTCGATTGCGGTCAGCAGGCCGGTTACAGCAACAAGATAGATAAGCTGTTCTCCGTGTTCTCCGTGTCCCTCCGCTTGGGTTTTCTGGCCTTGACGCTGGCGTTCGCCTGCACGACCGCAGTTGCGGCGGATGCTGTGGCACCGGCCGACAAAGTCACCGAGACCGGCATGCAGCAGCGGCAGACGCTGCGGAGCTTCCTGGAACTGGAGCAGAAAGTCATGCGTATCAGCGCCAGGCTCCAGGAAACGGATCCGGTGCGGGCCATGCAGTTGCGGGAGGCGCTCGATCTGGCCCGGCAGAAACTCCTGGCCGGGCGGATGGGCAGTGCGGCGGAACTTCTCAACGACAGCAAACTGCAGGAAGCTAGGGCACTGCAGCCCGGCCTGACAACCGATCTCGAGGCGATGCAGTGCATGCTCCGGGCGCAGCCTAGTGAATACGACAACTTGCAGAAGCAGCTCGAGCAAGTGCAGGTCTGGCTGGATACCACCTTGGAGCTTGCGCAGGAGCAATGGCGCCTGGCCCGCGACAGCGAGAAGGCGCAGGATGCCGCCGCCGAAAAGAAACGCCTGAGCGACCAGATCGCCAGTATCGAAAACCTGCTGGCGGCGCAGAAAGCGCTCCAGGGTCGAACGGAAAAGGTCCAGGCCAGCGGACAATCGCAACTGGATCGCGAAGTTAACGAGCAGAAAAAACTGGAGCAGGAAACCCGTGATCTGCTGGCTGCGATTCAGAATGACGGTCGGACGGGTCCGACAGGGCCGACCGGGCAGACCCGTCCGACCGGGCCGACGAGTCCTTCCAACAATTCCGGGGCCGGTAGCGCCAGGTCGACCGAGCAGCCGCCCGGTCCTCAGGCGCCGACCGACAGCGCGGCTGCGCCGGCCAGCACACGCGGTCCGGAGGCCGGCGAGAAACCTGTGGCAGTCGCGCTGCGCGAGCAGATGCTGGCGACCGAGAATCTGGCTGCACAGAAACCCCGGGCGGCGCTGACCAACCAGATGCAGGCTGTCGAGAAACTGGAATTCGCGTTGCGCGAGATCAAGTATGAACTCGGCCGGCAGCAGAAGCTGGACAATCAGAAGGCTAAGGCCGCCCAGGACCTGGTTGAGATGAAGACCGCGAAGCTGTTCGAGGATATGGTGCAGGCCGAGAACCGGCAAAACGCAGCCGGGGCCATGCTAGCCGCCCCACGTACGGCGCAGGCCAAGAATCCCAACAGCCTGCCGGGTCAGCAGCCCAGCCTGAACAGCCCCTATGTGGCGCCGGGGTCCGGCGCGACCAAGCCAGTACCAGCGGCCCGTGATATCAGTCCGGATTTTGCGCGCGGTTTCTCCACGGGAGGGGATCTACGCCCCGGCGGTATGCACCCGCAGACCATTACCGAGGGGAAACCCTTTGGGTTCAATGGTATTGCGCTCGTGCGACCCACCGTCAACGAGGCCGAGCAACTCATGCTCAAGGCTGGTAAACTGCTCGAAACAAACGCCCTGGTCGTGGCCGCTCCGGTTCAGATGGATGCGTACAGAAAACTCGCCATAACTGCCGAAATGCTGGAACAATGGTTCCAGAGTACCAAGGACATTCAACGCGACACGTTGCGTCCCCTCCTCAAGGAGTTGCTGGAGACCCTGCTCGTCAAGCAGCAGACCGCGACGTTTCGCACGGTTGCGTTGCACATCATCCGGATGAAGGGGGTCTGGACGGACGAGAGCCGTCAGGAACTCGTGGCCGTGCGCGCGAGTGAGCAAGATGCCAGCCGGATTGCGGAGCGGGCGTTAGACCTGGTCATTCAGGATGGATCCACGATCGCTTTCAGCGGCTTGCTGACGGAACTGCGGCCGGCGTTCACAAACGTGATTGTCCTGCTGGGGCAGGAAGAAACAGGACCGCACACCCAGGACATGCAACGCGAGATTGAAAAGGTCGTAGCGAGCCTCATCGTGGCAACCGAACAAAACATAAGGAACGTTTCCCCGGAGAAGGTCTCGAACATCATAAAGAAGCCGCGCTTTCGGGAGCACGCGCCATTGATCCCGATCGGAACCGAACTCCGCCTGCTCGATGCGCAGCAGGTCCGGATCAACGAGCGCACTGCGGCCATCGAGAAAGAGTTCCAGGCCACTGGCCGGAAGGACCACCAGGCGGAGCTGCTGCGGCTGGCCGAGCAGCAACGCAAGGTGTGCGATATGATCAAGGACAGCATCAATAAGATCGATGAGGCCATGAAGGCAGGCACCCTCGCAGGGGGGTCGGTGTCGCTTTAGGAGTGGAGCGTGGCGGGTGGAGCATAGCGAGGAGAACGGAATGAGGCGAAATCGTATAGAGGACCTTGGCACTTATCAGGATGCCTTGCGACAGGATCAGCCAACTGCAGGAGCGTGTGCTATGCAATACCTTCCCCGCGACACGCGACACGCGCCCCGCGCCACGCTCTCCCCGACACTCGACACTCGACACTCGACACGCTCCCCCCGACATGCCCTTCTTCCTTTGCTCCTGTCTTTCTTCTGCACGTGCGCGGCACAGGCCGCAGAGCCAGCGGCTGGCATCGTGGCCGAAGATCCGCTGGACACCTACGCGCGGCAATTGCGCAACGAGCAGCGGACGCGTGTCGAGCCGATCGTCCAGGCCGCAGGCACCAACGCCCCGGCTCGCCAGGGTGCGCTGCTGGAAGCGCTCAAGACCCTGAATCCCGACCTGTCACAGGCACTCGACGATTTGAACGCCGACCGCCCGGCAGAGGCGCTGGCGATTCTGGACCGGCTGGCCGGTTCGCCCGACCCGTTCCTTGCCACGCATGCCGGCTGGTTCCGGGTCCGGGCTCTGGTGGCGCGCGAGCGATACGAGGAGGCCTTGGCAGCTCTGACGGCCATTCAAACCAACGCGGCAAAATATTCGTTGCTGGCTGGCGACATGCTCTACACCCAAGGCCGTCTGCACGCTTGCCTGCTCGACCGTTCGGTTGCCGTGACAATCCTGCGGCGTTACCTGCAACAATACCCGAACGCAGTGGCGGAACGCAGGGGCGCCGCGCAGGAACTGCTGAACAAAATTGAAAAGGCCACGACCAATTCGCTTTCGGAGGTAGCCGCCCTTATGGACGACTCGCGCCGCCGCTTGCAGTTGGCGGATTGCGGCGAGTTGACGCAGGCCCGGCAGCAGCAGATCGGACTCGCGCTCGGCATTGTCATCGAGCAAGTGGAGAAGAAACCGGCCAAGGGAGGCGGCACCAAAGCCCCAGGCAAAGGCGGCAAGCCAGCGGCGGGCGGCAAGCCGGAGAAAGGGGAAGAGCCGGGGGACGAGGGCGCCAAAGAATCGGCACTGTCGGAGAAGGATCTGAAGGTCAGCCTGGAGGAGCCGGAGGCAGGCGGCAATCCGGATGACTGGGCCAGGGCATACGCGCGGGAGCGCGAAACCGTGCAGAGGGAACTTCAGACCCGCGTGCCGGAAGCCTACCGGGACCTGATCGAGCAGTACTATCGGAGTTTGTCTGAAGAGGACAATGGTGGAGAATAGAGAGGTTTTTTAATGAATGTTGAAGCGATACGGCAGTTGGTGTTGGGCCTTCTGGTGCTGGGTGCGGCGATCAACCGGGGTATGGCCCAGGATGAGGAGGAGGGCGCTCCGGAAACACCGCAGGTGCCGGGAACCATCGTGAAGGCCAAAGATCCCATCGTCATTGATGGGCGGCTCGATGAGGCTGACTGGAAACAGGCCAAGCCGATTGCCGCCAATTATGTGTTTGGGAAAAAGAACGTCATCAGCCCGGAACCCCGCATGAATGTCCGGTACCTGTGGGATGACGCCTACCTGTATATCGGATACGAGGTTTTCGACACCAATCTGATGGCCGTAGGCAACGGCGAAATGGATGGCCCCCCTGGCAACCGGCGGCCGGGTTGCGAGCACCGCGCGGATACGAACAAGCCCGTGGACGTGGTGGAGTTCATCCTCTTTTTTGAGGACCGCAATTTCTTCTGGGAAATACAACACAACGCGTCGAACCAGTTCAACGACATACTCTGCATTGTCGCACTGCCTTCCTGGCAGAAGACCAAGATCGCGTTCGCCTCAAGTTCTGCCTACTGGGAGCAGGCGGGTATGTACTTTGCGAGTAAGGAGTACATCCAGGATGAAGGTGACCGCACGTTCGCCAGCGCCGTGAAGCTTAGTCCGCGCAAGGACGGCAAGCCCTCGACGGTCAACGACGCCAGCGATGTGGACACGGGCTACACGGGCGAACTGCGCCTTCCGTGGTACGGCATCGGCGCTCCCCTGGTGGCTCGAACCAAGGCGGGGGACAAGCCTGGCCCCTGGAAGATGGCTGACCGCGAGATTTCGATACTGGCCGTTGTCCAGGATGGCGACGCCCCCTCCCCCAAGAACTACTTCACCTCGAGCCCCGCCACGGTGTTCAACAAATTCTTCGTTCTGCAGACCGAACACTTCCCGCGCTATGTCATCCGCGGGTTTGAGCCGTGGGCGTGGTGACGCACACGGCGTCAGCGGGGTTAGCGTAATCACTTAACATTCTGCTTGCCGCGCCCGCGCGACGAAGGTATTCTTAACCAATGAGAACGTTTTCATCCGGGTGGTTAAAGCCGTCCGGGATGCGGTCTCGCACAGGGAAGGACGTGTCCCATGAAGTCATGGATAGCGATCGTGCCAGTCTGTCTGGCGTTGGGATCAGTTGCCGGGTCCGCCGAGGAGCCGGTCGCTGACGCAGGGGAGGGGAAGCCCCTCGTCTCGAAGATTACCGAAGTCACCGTCTACGCCGACCGTGCCCGTGTGGTGCGCACGGCGGTGGCAGACCTCGCCCCCGGGGTGGGGAAGTTCGCCTTCCGCAAGCTTCCCGGCTGGATCGACGAAGGTTCGGTGCGACTCGCCGTGAGCCCGGCCACCGCCGGAGAGCTGGTGGATGTGGAGGTGAAGAAGACCTACCTCGCGCGGCCCGAGGACGAGGACATCCGCAACGCCGAGGCGGCCATGCAGGAGCTGTCCGATCAGTTGGGATCTCTCGATGACGAGCGCGGCGTGCTCGAGGCGCAGGCGCGCCAGTTGGATGCAATCCGGACGTTTTCCCTGGAGAAGCTCCCGAAGGATGCCGTCGTTCGCGAGATCAAAGTCGACGAATATGCCGGCCTGGTCACGTTCATCGGCAATTCGCTCACGGGGATCGCCAAGGCCCGGCGCGAGTTGGACAAGCGGCAGCGCGAGAAACGGCCGGAGCTGCTGGCACGCCAGCGTAAGCTCAACGAGCTGATGGAGCGGTCGCAACTCGAGCAGCGCACCGTGATCGTGACGATCAAGACCGCCGGCGCCGCCCTCCCCGCGGAGCTCCGGCTCACCTACATGCTGCCGGGCGCCACCTGGGAACCGGTGCATGAGCTGAGGGCCGGGGGCGCCGTGGACCGGGTGGCGCTCGCCTCGTTCGGCGTTGTCACCCAGACCACGGGCGAGGACTGGGATGGCGTGACGCTGTCGCTCTCGACGCAGCGCTCGACCGACACCATTCAGATCCCCGAGCTGGAGAAGCTGCTGGTGGGGCCGCGCGTACCGGCTGGCGCAGGCGACAAGTTCCGCGCCGCCAGCGGCAAGTTTTCGGGCCAGATCAAGACCTGGAACACGTATAACAATCCGACGGCCAAGCAGCAGGAGTTTGTAGCCAATCTGGACATGCAGCAGGCCCAGCAGAGCGTCAATCTCATCCGGTTCGAGCGGCTGCAGGAGCGGCGGGGGACGACAGCGCATTTCACGGCGGCGGGCATCCAGACGGTCCGGACGGACGGCCGTCCCGTTCGGGTGCTGGTCGGCGCCGAACAGATGGCGGCCCAGCCGAAGATCGTCGCGGCGCCCGCCGTGTCGCTCAACGCGGTCCGCACGGCGGAGCTGGTCAACAGCGGCAAACAGCCGTTGCTGCCCGGTCATGTGCTGCTGTACGTGGACGGCGCGTTCCTCGGCGCGACCGAGACGGACTTCGTGGCGCCGGGCGAGGCCTTTCCCGTATTTGTGGGCGTCGCCGATTCGGTCAAGCTGACGCGCACGCTGGACCGGAAGCGCAGCTCGATCACGTGGAGCGGCAAACGGACCCGGATGCAGGTATCGTTCCTCGTGAGCGCCGAGAATCTGGGTGACGCCCCCGTGGCGTTGCAACTGGCCGACCGCATTCCGATCACGGAGACGGACGAGGTGCGCGTGACGGATGTGGCGATCAAGCCCGAGGCGAAGCCCGACACGAAGGGCGTGTTGCGCTGGGACGTGACGCTGGCGGCGAAGGAAAAGAAAGACTTCCGCATTGAATACACCTTGGAGTATCCCAAGGATCTGGCGCAGCGCATCGCCGTGCCGAACCTGAATCCGGCGGACGCGGCGGCTTCCGGGGAGGGGATTCATGCGAAGATGATCAATGATCTGGAGTTGCAGTTGAAATAGCCGCGTGAGTTCCTGAAAGGTTTCCAATGGCACCGAGTCGAACACCATTGACACCCGAGAAGCAAAAAAAAGTGCTTGCGGAGTTGCACCGCGATGTGGCGCAGTGGAACACCAGTTACCGGGCGAAGGCGTTAAAACTGCTTCCGCACATCTGCGGGTCGTGTGCGCGGGAGTTTTCGGACAAGCGGCTGAAGGAACTGACCGTGCATCACAAGGACCACAATCCCAACAACAATCCTCCGGACGGAAGCAACTGGGAATTGCTCTGCCTGTATTGCCACGATCACGAACACTCGAAACTGCTGGATGCGAAACATGGCACGCTCGGCCCGCGGACAGAAAAAGTCGGGAAACCGGGATTCGTCAGTCCATTCGACAAACTCGAGTCACTGATGAACCCGGAGCAAAAGCCAGAATCCTGATGGTCGCTTCTATCTCCGCCGCTTTTTGGGTGGGGGAGCCTCTTCCACCTCGTACGGTTTGACGAACGCATCCGCGAAGTCATACACACCGGAGAAATCACTTTTCTTATCCTGATCGGTTGCGCCCAGCTTGCCTGCCGCGATCAGATGGTAGACCAGCTCGCCGAAGTCGTCGGTGGCGCGCACGCCCCAGGTATCGAGGACCACGTGCGCCAAGGGTCCGAACTCCTGCAGGGCGTAGTCTCGGATACCCTCGCACAACTCGGCCCCGGTTACATGCCGCATCCTTCCGGGGGCGTGTTCGGCCTTGCCCACGGCCTTGACGGTGTAGTCCAGCGCCTCGCGCAGAAAAAAATAGGCTTCGGCCGCATAGCGTGGATCTTTGACCACGAGAGCCTCAACCGCCTGTTGAAAAGAAGTCTCCTCCATCATGCACCTCGCAGTCGGGCCGCAATGGCAGTCATTTCGGCGGTGTTGTCATATATTCCGGAGATCCAATTCATGGCGCGTCCGTTCCATCGGGGGATCACGTGGAAATGGACGTGCGGCACCACTTGCGTCGCGCAGGCGCCGTTCGATTGCAGGACGTTGAACCCATCGCACGGCAGGCGCGACAGCAACAGTCCTCCGACACGCCGAATCGCCACCCCGAGCGCCGCCGCCTCGACTTCGGGCAACTCGGGAAGCGTTACCGCATGCAGCCGCGGAATTACCAGCGCGTGCCCCTTCTCAAAAGGCCCGATGTCCAAAAACGCCAACGCGTGAGCATCGGCGTACACCTGAGCGCAGGGAACCACCCCGGAAAGTATTTTGCAAAAGATGCAGTTGTCCATTCGTCACCCTCCTTTGGCGCCGCACGACCACTCCGTGTTCAGATCCGGATTGATCCTGTCAATGCGCGAGCCGACGGCAAGCCATGCCGCGCGCAATAGGCTTCGATACCGGCGATCACCCGTAACGGTGTCGTCGGATCGATGAAATTCGCCGTACCTACGGCCACGGCGGCCGCCCCGGCGATCATAAACTCGATCGCTTGTTCAGGACCGGTGATGCCGCCCATGGCCAGGATCGGTATCCGCACAGCCCGGGACGCCTCCCAAACCAGTTTGACCGCCACCGGATGGATGGCCGGACCGGAAAGGCCGCCGACTGTGTTCGCGAGAACCGGCCGCCGCGTCTCAATGTCGATCACCATGGCCGGGATCGTGTTGATCAGCGACAGCGCATCGGCGCCGGCCTCCTCTGCGGCGCGCGCAAAGACGGCGATGGCGGGCACGTTCGGCGCCAGTTTCGGTATCAGCGGCAACCGCGTCCGCCGTCTCACCGCCGCCACCAACGCGGCCACGATGCGCGGGTCCGTTCCAAACGCATGTCCGCCCTCCTTGACATTCGGACAGGAGACATTCAACTCGATTCCCGCGACGCCCGGCACACCGTCGAGTCGCGCCGCGACCTCGGCATACTCCTCTTCGCTCGTCCCCCACACATTGACAATCACCGGCACGCCCGCTCCGTGCAGGAAAGGAAGGTAGTCCCGGATCAGGCCATCGACGCCGGGGCCTTGAAGTCCGATGGCATTAACCATTCCGCCCGGCACTTCGACATGCCGTGGCAGCGGGTTACCCGGCCAGGGCTGCAGGCGCACGCCCTTCACCGTCACCGCGCCCAGCCGGCTCACATCGACGAGTCCCGCATATTCGCAGCCATAGCCGAAGGTGCCCGACGCCACGGCCACCGGATTCTTCATCGCGATGCCGCCCAAGTTGACACACAGGTCGATGTCGTTCACCACACGATCTCCCTCGCCTCGAAAACCGGGCCGTCGTGACAGACGCGCCCGATCCATTCGGTTCCGTCGGCCCGGCGCAGTCGCTGCACGCAGGCCAGGCACGCGCCGACGCCGCAAACCATGTGCTTGTCCAGTGAAAGCCACGCGCGCACGCCCGCCGCCGCCGCCCGCTCGCCGACGGCCCGCAGCATGCCGTCCGGGCCGCAGGCGTAGATCTCCGCTGGCACCACAGGCGACGTGGCGAGGCAGGCGTCCAGCAGATCGGTGACGAGGCCCCGCTCACCGCGTGATCCGTCTTGGGTCGCCACACGCACGTCCCAAGCCAAATCCGTAAAATCGGCGGTGCAAAGAATGTCATCCGCGCGGCGCGCCCCGACCAGCAGCACGCCCCGCCGGCCCAATCGCCTCGCCAGGAAGCTCAGCGGTGCGACGCCGTACCCACCCGCCACCAGCAGGGGCACGCGCTCGCCGCAATCCAACGGGAACCCATTTCCCAAGGGGCCGATCACCGACACGGAGTCGCCGGTCGCCAAGCGCGCCAGTTGCTCGGTGCCGCGGCCGACGGTCTTGTAGACCAGCGCCAGAACGCCCTGATCCGCGCCGTAAATGCTAAACGGCCGGCGCAACGCGGCATCGCCCAGGCCGGTCACGCGCACATGGACAAACTGCCCTGGGCGAGCGATCGCGGTCACCTCCGGAGCCTCCAGTCGCAACATGAAATAGTCGGCCGAAAGCCTGTGTTGCTCGATCACCCGTGCCATGCAATCGACCATTGCCGTCTCCTTTTAAATGCGTCATTCCGGCTATTTAACACCGGTGCCGGTTGATGGACTATTTGTGGATGCCACCGGGGGCGGGGTCAGATCTCGGACGGCTGCCACATATTCCTGTCGCGTCAGAAGCTGGCGCATCTCGGTATTCACCGCCGCCGCCAATTCCATCTCACCGTTCCGCGTCAGCGTCTTCTTCCACTCGTTCAGCTTGGCCGTTTGGCCGTCAAACAGTTTCCGCACGGCCTGCGAGCGGTTTTTCCCGATATCCCGCAACTGTTGGATATGCTGACGTTGAAGCGCGCTCAGGGGCGCCGGGTCGGTGACGATATGGGCTTCTAAAAGACGGCGATCAATCAGAAATCGTTCGTGTTCGGTGTTGGCGCTTTCCCAACCGAAGTAATCGCCGTCCTTCTGGCATTTCGTCATTTGCGACTTCAGCGCTTCACTGTACTGATCGGGCCATTTCGCGCGCTTGATCTCGTATTCCTGTTCAATCACGGCCAGATTGGTGTTCAGCGCCAGGCATCGCGTCTGCAACTCATTCAGACCGGTTGCGCTCGGCGCCACGCCGACCACTTTGGGCGCGACATCCGACACGCCCGGAAGTTTGGCCAGCGCCGCCTCGGCCTCCAGCAGATCGGCGCTGCTCCGTTCCCGTTTGATCGCCGCATTGACGACCGCCGCGATCTCCAGCCGACCCTCGCGGGTGTGGGTGCGCAACAGGTCATTCAGGTCGTTAGTATATTTGCGTGAAAGCGCAATGCGCTTGCGTTCGCGCCCGATCTTCTGTTCGTTGAGCATCCGCCGGTACTTTTCCCGGAGTGTCTCCAATTCGTCAAATTCGAGCGTCGGCGCGGTGCCAATCTGCCGGGTGTTCTGAAACTGCTGAATCTCGGCCTGTGTCGCGATCACGCCGTCGTAATCACCGGCCGCCTGCCGGCGGTCAATCAAGGTGACGAGTTCGCGCCGGTAAGCATCAGGCCAGGTGGCCACGAACTGACGCTGTTCGGCATTCAGATCCTCCAACTGCTGCATGAACGTGCTCTGCATCTTGAGTAGTTCGGGCAGTTCTGCGGGCGGCGGGAAGGCGGTTGCCGTGTTGCCTGCCGTGACCGGATCATCTTCAAACGACGAGACGCCCCACCACCCGGCATAGCCGCGCAACGCCGGGCTGAACACTCCCTGCTTGTGCAGCGTCAAAGCGACACTGTAAAAGCGGAGAAAGCCTTTCGCGGGTTTCCCGCCGTTGAGCGAAAAGGCGGGCGCGAGGCTCAGCACATAAGCCAGCACAAGCGCCAACAGGGATGCCGCGCAACGGACCATCCAGACCGACCAGCGTCGCGCCCGGATCCGGAGCAGCAGGGCTTGGCAGGCGGCATCTCCGGGGGCGACCGATCCCAGCAGTTCGAGGCAAATGCGTTCCGCAGTGCCCCACTCGCCGTTCTTGATGAACAGATGCGCACGGGATAAATCGCGCTGCACGATCAGTTCCGTCAGCCGTCGCTCGTCATCGCCATAGGCTCGCGTGTCACCGGAAAGCTCGCGATATTCGTCGATGAACGCGTGCGCCCGTTCGTAATTTTCGGCCTTCAGCTCGATCGGAATCAGTTCCTTCAGACGTTCGCGCTGGGTGATCGCCCGCTCGGACTGCTCGCGCAAATCGCGAATGGTCTTGACCAGTTGGCGGCCAGCGGGACCGGCCGGCTCAAAGACATGCGCCCGACCCGAAAACGCCACCGCTCGCTCGTATTGGCGCCGTTCGACGGCGGATCGCATCCGTTCCAGCAGATGCTTGACCGATTCGTACGCGCGTGAATCGGCGCCGCAGGTGCCGCAATACTGCACGCCAACAAAGGAGTCGGCCCCGCATTCGGCGCAGGATTCGCCTCCGTCCCAGCCGCATTCCGCGCAATAGCGGATGGTCAGTGGATTCACCGTGTCGCACCATTTGCACCGCCAGGTGGTCTTGACGGTCGGTGTCTCGATCTTGGTCTTGTTCTGAACGGCATGCAGCGCCTCGGTGAACGCCGCAGCCGAAGGCCACCGTTGTTCACGATCCGTCGCCAGCGCTTTGATCAACACCTCGCGCAGCACCTGGGGGATGTCTTGCTCGCGAAAATAGCGGGGATTCTGGCCCGTGATGG
Source organism: Akkermansia muciniphila (assembly GCA_945870025.1). Classification (GTDB taxonomy): domain Bacteria; phylum Verrucomicrobiota; class Kiritimatiellia; order RFP12; family JAAYNR01; genus VGWG01. The sequence continues at coordinate 18,584 of CAMBQN010000027.1, read as the reverse complement.
TGAAGTAGAGGATCGCCCCCAGACCATAGACGTCGGAACGCTCGTCCGAGAGGCTCGCGTCCTGCTCCTGCTCAGGCGAGCCATAGCCCATGGACAACAGCTTCTCGCCCGGGACCGTGAGCTTGTTCTCTTCGGCGCGCATCAGTCGCGCCAGGCCGAAGTCAACGATCTTGGGTTCGCTCGTCTTGTCGAGCAGGATGTTGCTGGGCTTGAGATCACGGTGGATGACGCCATTGTCATGAGCATAGGAAACGGTCCGCCCAATCTTCACCAGCAACGTAATGGCGTCCGCCACCGTGAGCTGGCCATTGCGGGTGATATGCTGATCCAGCGTCAGCGGCAACGGCGGCAGGCGAGAGGCCCCGTCCGTCACGTCATCCGGCGCCCGCGGCGTCAGGCTATCGGGTCCCGCGACATATTCCATCACGATGTACGGGCCGTCGGAATCCTCGCCCAAGGCATACACATGGACAATGTAGATGTGATTAAGCGCCGCCACCGCGCGCGCCTCGAGCAGAAACCGCTGGCGCAGACTCGGTATGCCCTGGGCCTGCCGGTTGAGCCGCTTGATCGCCACAAAGCGCCCCAGCCGCCGATCGCGAGCCAGATAGACAACCCCCATCCCGCCATCGCCGATCCGGCTCACCACCGCATACTGGCTGAACAGGGAATCCCCTCCCGCCAACGGCGCCTCGGGGCTCTCGTCCGAAACAATACGCACAGTACGCATGCCGCCATCTCGCGCATCGCTGCCAAGCGATTTGTTTCCAGCGAGATGCATCCGCACGGTTTCGTTTTGCGGCACACCCGACGACTGTTCGTTCGATTCGTTCATAATCCAATAACAGGATAGCCGTTCTGCCCCTTCAACGTCAAGCCACCAGCCACGTCAGGATTCTCAGTTCTTGTAAAACAGATACAGGCCCACGGGGATCTTGCCCTCGTTCATCTCACTGCCCGGCTTGAGCAGGCCGTGGGGATACAGAAAATAGGTGTCGGGCGCCTTCCACTTGGCGCCGCAGATCTCATAGACCCGGGTTCCGGCTCGAATAGGCCCGACCCGCTTGTAGCCGACCAGCACCTGGGTGCCGTGCGGCAACGCCGCGAGCGCCTCTGCGCTCAGCTCGGAGCCGCTGAAGCTTCCGCCGGCCGGGTAGATATAATAAGTCGTTGCGAGCCGTGTTTCCTCGCCGGCGAAATCGGCGGCGGTCTTGCCGTCGGTGCCGATGGTCTTGAAGGATTCCACGGGATCCGCGTCGGCGCACGCCTCATTCAACAGGACCTTGGTTCCCGCCGGAATCGCCGACCAGTCGCGGATTTCTTTCCCGGTCCGCTTGGACCCATCCGGGAACACGTAGACCGTATTCGTGCTGTTGTAGGCGTCTCGGGCAATGTCCCAAGCCGAGCGGCCCGGGCCGATGACGGTGGTGTCCACCGCTTGATATTTCGCCAGCGCCTGATCCTGCTGCGTGGTCGAACCAAAGAGCACTTGCGCCAGATAGCGATCGGCATTGACCAGCCGGCGCGCGCGGACGTCGGGATCGAACCGCGGTTGCGCCGTGAGGTTCAGCTTCTGGCGCACCGCCCAGATCGCGAATTGCATGCCGCACCGCTTGCGGCCCCGGTGGCTTCGCGGGTGAAAGCGATTGGGCGCGCCGTACGCCACCATGGAATGCGGAATGACCCGCTCATCCGGTATCTTGTAAATGCTTTGCAGCTCGCCGATCAGGGCGGCCAGATTGATCGTCTGCTTCGCCGTGATCGGTTTGTTGTGGTACCCCACCACTTCGATTCCGACTGAGAAATCATCGACTTGAGCCCTGCCGTTCCATAGGCTGCGGCCGCAGTGGAAGGCGATGCGGCGATGATCAATAATCCGGTAGACCATGCCGTCGGTGTCCACCACGTAATGGGCCTCGCCGCGTTCGCTGAGTTTGTTCAGCGCGCTTCGGGCCACCGCCTCGGTGGTGTGCAGGATGATCAGCGACGTGCCTGCACGCACCTCGCGCTCGCTGTTGCGCGGGCTGCGATAGGCGTTGTTGAACGTAAACCCGCAGGTGTACAGCGCGAGCAGGATAGCGGCGGCCAGCCGGGCCGGGCCACGCAGGCGGCCCGGGAGGCCGGTTGCGGTTCCCGCGCTGCAGGGCAGGCCTCTCCGCCGGAATCCGTACCATCCGCTAGCCATTTTCAGGCTCCCCCGCGATCAGGTTGTGAGCCGTCATCTCGCGGGGAATCGGCAGTCCCAGCAGCGCCAGGGCCGTGGTCGCTATGTCGCAGAGCTTGCCCGACGCGGCGAGCCGCATCCCCGGCGCATCCCGCGACACGTAGATGCATTCCACCTCGTTGAGCGTGTGGCTGGTCTTGACCATGCCGGTGACGTAGTCAATCATCTGCTCGGCGTTTCCGTGGTCGGCGGTGATGAGGATGTGTGCATCCAGCTCCAGAAGCCGGGTGACGACCGTGCCGACACAGTCATCCACAATCTCCACCGCCCGCCGCGCGGCGTCCAAAACCCCGGTGTGTCCGACCATGTCGCAATTGGCGTAGTTGACCACGATGAAACTGTAGGGGTTGTTCTCCAGCCGCTTGAGCAGAGCCTCCGTCACGGCATGCGCCTCCATCTCGGGATGGATCGCGAAGGTCGCCGGATCGAAGCGGCTGGGGACCTCCACCTGGTCTTCGCCTGCCGATGGCTGCGTCGATTTGCCGTTGAAGAAGCTGGTGACGTGGCGAAATTTCTGCGTCTCGGCGATGCGCAACTGCCGCAATCCCGCCGCGCTCACCACCTCGCCCAACAGATGCTCCATGCCGCCATCGCCGCCCATGGCGCCGAGCAGATACTCCGTGAACTCGTCCCAGTAACGGGTGAAACCCAGATAGGTGATCGTGGGGCGTGCCTTGCGTTTTCCCGCATAGGTGTCCAGCACGAACGCCTGCGTGAGCTGGATGGCGCGGTCCTGACGGTAGTTCGTGTGCATCACCGCGTCGCCGTCGTGAATGCCGGCATAATCGCCAATCACGCAGCAGGGGATGTATTCGTCACCCATCTCCTGGCCGTCCGGTGTGCGATCGGTGGCATACGATTTGCGCACCGCCTCGACAGCCGAAGCTTCGTGCCGCCCCTCGGCGCAGACCAGGCAGTGGTAGGCCGTGTCGGTGAGCGCCCAGTTCTTGGATCGGTCCATGGCATAATAGCGCCCCATCACCGTGCCGATACGGCAGTTGCCGACGGCCGCCATTTCGATTTCCAGGCGGCCAAGGTATTCCAGCGTGCTCCGCGGCGGGGTGTCGCGACCGTCCAGAAAGGGGTGAATCACGATCTCGCCCTGCGGATACTCCTCGCGCGCGCGGCGCATGATTTTGAAGAGGTGCTCCTGGTGGGCATGCACCCCCTCGTCCTGCAGCAGCCCCAGCAGGTGCAGCCGACTCGTGTTCTTCCGCCACTGCGCCACCAGCACCCGCCACTTCTCCGCGCGAAAGAGCTCGCCCGTGCGCAGGCCGTCGTCAATCCGCTTCAGCTCCTGGATGACCACCCGCCCCGCGCCCATGTTGAGGTGCCCCACCTCGCTCGACCCCTGATACCCCTCGGGCAGCCCCACCGCCTCGCCGCTGCACGCCAAGCGCGTCCACGGGTAACGCGTCCGATACCGGTCGATGTTCGGCGTCTGCGCCGCAAATACCGCATTGCCCAGCTCACGGGGATTGAGTCCCCATCCGTCACGAATAATAACAGCTACCGGTCTCATCAGTTCCTCCCTCACACACTCCCACACTCACACACTCTCACCCGATTGACACTTACTTAAGGGGCTTTTGCCATCATAATCATAATCTCAATCCTAATCTCCTTGTGGAGAAAGGATTACGATTACGATTAGGATCGGAAGCATCGCTTAAGTAAGCGCCATTCACACCCCCACACTCACACACTCTCTTCCCCCCACCCCCTCTTTTCCCGTTCCACGTTTTCCGTGGTTCATTTTTCAGCCTTTCAGTTTTTCTCTCTTGCTTTTCTCTTTCTCTCTTTCTTTCAGCTTTCAGCTTTTCTCTTCAGCCTTTCAGCTTTCTCCCCACATACCCACACACTCCCACACCCACATACTCTCTTTCCCAGCTTTCAGCATTTCAGCATTTCAGTTTTCAGCTTTTCTCTCTTGCTTTTCTCTCTCAGCTCTTCCGCATCCAGCGCGTACGCCGGATCGATCTCCAGCGGCAGTGCCGGCTGGCCTGCCGCCGACAACCAGCGCGCCCATTTGGCCTGCAGGTCGCGGCGACACGTTTCGGGTGAGTCGGGGCCGGTGGCATTTTTCACCGGCGAAAATTCGTCGGCGCGATCAAATGCCAGAGTGACCACCCGCTTCGCGTCGGGCAGGACGTCGAAGATGAATTTTTCGAATTTGTAACCGGTGTTGGCCTCCGGCTTGACCACCGTGCCGTCATCGGCGCAGAACGGAATCTTCTTGTGTGCCAGATGCAAGGGCAGGGGACGGATCGCCTCCTGCTTGAGGAAAGGGAGGCTGAAGACATGGATCGCCACGCTGCCGTATTTGAAGACCAGCTCGCCGTCGGGCGCCCGTCGGTTCTTCTGCTCGTCGGTCAGCTCGGAGTATTCAACCATCTCGCAGCGGCCGTCGCGCATCACCACTACGCCCAGCCCCTCCTGAGGCTCGCGCTTGGCGCAGACCTTGATCGAGATATCGGCGTGTTCCAGCAGGTGCAGGCCGATGAACGCCGGATCGGCGACCTCCACCAGCGGATTGTCGACCTGAAAATAAAAGATCGTGGTCAGACCGCGGCGTTCCATGTCGGCCAGCCCGCCGCTCGCCGCCAGCGCCGAGAGCGTGCCGCCGTGGCCGTCGGGGCTCAGAAAGATGTGGCCCGGCGCATCCAAGATGATCCGGCCCTCCGCGTCGAGCGCGGGCCACATCCCCTGCATGAAGAAAAAGACATCCTCGCGCGGCAGTCCGAAAAAGCCGTGCTGCTCGAAATGCGCCCGCGTCGCCGCGTCGTTGGTGTCGCTCGTCATGATGTAAAGCGGCACCCGCACGCCGTGGCGCCGGGCCAGCGCGAGCACCTTGCGCGCATGATAGTAGAAGAGCGTCGCGCCGCTCACGGGGCCGATCACATACGCGCCCTTCGGACCATCGTAGCCCAGGCGTGAGCCTTGTCCGCCCGCCACCAGCAGCACGCCGACCCGCCCCGCGCGCAGCTCGGCCTCGCCCCGCGCGATGGCCGCGCCACGCGCCGTCGCGTTGAGCGTCACCACGCCGGCCGGCTCCGGCGCGCCCGCCGCCGCCGCGCCGCCGCCCGCCGCCAGCATCCCCCGCATCCGGGCGATGCTCTCAAAATCGAGCGTGGCGACCTGCGCGAGCAGCGCCTCGCGCGCCGCCGCATCCAGCCGCTCCCAGAAGCGGAGCACGTGCCCCTGGTTGTGACGATTCAAAACATCCGTGGCGTGTGCAAACGTCATGCGTCTCTCCTGTTCATTCGAAGCCCCCGTGCTCCACCGGTCATCCCGCCGCCTGCTTCGTTGCGTTCAGGCGAAGCGTCGCGTCAATAAAGGGCTGCAGCGCGCCGTCCAGCACCGCCTGCACGTTCGACGTCTGCTCGTCGGTCCGGTGATCTTTGACCATCGTGTAGGGTTGGAGCACGTAGGAACGGATCTGGCTGCCCCAGGCGATTTCGCCCTTCTCGCCGTAGAAGCGCTCCATCTCCTGACGCTGCTGATCGGCCTGCAACTCGTAAATCTTCGCCTTGAGGATGCTCATCGCCCGTGAGCGGTTTTTGTGCTGCGAGCGTTCGTTCTGGCAGGCCACGACGATTCCGGTCGGCAAGTGGGTCAGGCGAACCGCCGAGTCGGTTTTGTTCACATGCTGGCCGCCGGAGCCACCGGAGCGGTAGGTGTCGACGCGCAGATCGTCCTCGTTGATCTCCACCTCAACGTCGTCTTCCAGTTCGGCGATCACATCGAGCGAGCTGAACGAGGTATGGCGGCGCTTGGCGGAGTCGAACGGGCTGATTCGCACCAGTCGGTGGATGCCGCGTTCGCCCTTGAGATAGCCGTAAGCATAGGCTCCGCGCACCGCGAAAGTGATCGATTTGAGCCCCGCCTCTTCGCCAGCCTGACTGTCAACAACCTCCAACTCGTAGCCGTTGTCTTCGCAATACATGCGATACATGCGAAACAGCATGTCGGCCCAGTCGCACGATTCGGTGCCGCCAGCGCCGGAGTGGAGCGTGAGAAAGGCGTTGCTGGCGTCCAGCTTGCCGCCCAGAAGCGACTGCATCCGCAGCTTCTTGAAGATCGCCTCGCCGCGAGCCGCTGTGTCGGCCGCCTCCTGCAGCGCCTGATTACGCGCCGCCTCATCCGACTCCGAACTCGCCAGCTCGATCAGCAACGCGGCATCCTCGATCGCCAGGCACAGTCCATCAAACGGCTTGACGAACGCTCGTTCGCGGTTTGTTTTGCCGATTACATCTCGCGCCGCTGCGGCATTATTCCAGAATTCTGGGGCCGCCGCCTGCGCATCCAGCTCATTTAAACGTTCGCGACGATTATCGATGTCAAAGATAACCTCGCATCTCTACCAGTCCCTCGCGCAACTGGTCGAGGAGTGTAACCACGTCCTCAATGGCAATAGCCATAATGTAAATCCTTTCGCCGACCGGGTCTTGAGTCATTGAGTCTTTGGGTCCTTGAGTCCCGCACACGTCGCCTCACCAGGCTGCTCCACATGCCAGAACAATTCATTATTGCATAACACCGGCATAAGAGGCAAGAAAGCAGAGAGAAAAGCTGAAAAGCTGAAAACTGAAATGCGCTTCCGGGTTTGTGTGGGGATTTTTCATTGAAGGGGAAGAGGGGCCATGCTCAAGCCGCCGAACTGGAAGAGCCGACAAAGTGTGCGACGAAGCGTAGACGACAAAGTCTGCGACGACGTGTGTGACAAAGTGTGGGAGCTAGATGTCAGCCCTGACCGCCTTTGAGAGTTGTCTGAGCATGCCGCAACCCGCCGGGGCAGGTCGTCCACACGTCTTGCGCATGGACGCGAACGGCATGCCTTTCTGGTAGACTTTCAGTCTCTCGTGGCCAAAGTACGCTGCCATACCTGCTGCTCCTATCCATGCCACGCCACACTTCGTCGCTTTCTTCGTCCCACGCGTTGTCGTCTACGTTTCGTCGCAAGACTTTGTCGAGACTGCTCTTTCAGCCTTTCAGCCTTTCAGCCTTTCAGCCTTTTCTTTTCTCTTTCTCTCCCTCTCTTTCAGCATTTCAGCATTTCAGCTTTTCTCTTCCGCTTTTCTCTTTTGAACCTTTGAACCTATTTGAACCCTTGAACCCTCTCTTTCAGCATTTCTCTCTCGCATTTCAGCATTTCAGCATTTCAGCTTTTCAGCTTTTCTCTTCAGCTTTTCTCTTTCTCTGCTTCCATTATTGCGTCCTATGGGATATACTCTCGAACACTTACATGCGCAGACGGGATCCGGTTTTTGGGCTACGCGCAACGAACTATGCAACCCGCTGGATATAAGGGTGTTGTGGCATGCTGTTTCTGGATTGAGACGCATGTTCCACGGGGACGGAGTCTACCCTGAACCGGGTTCTGATGGGATGGCCGGGCGCTCCGACAAAACATGATCATCCTCGTCGTCGTCCTCGATTTCACGATTCGAGGACGAGGACCGCTACGCTGAGGACGAGGACGATTACGATGTCTGAATCCTGAGGTTCTTGCAAAATGGCCGCGAAAGAACGCAAAGAACGCAAAATAGGGTATTTCCTTTGTGTTCTTTGTGTTCCTTTGCGGCTATTCCGGTAGTTCTGCAAGAGGCTCTCCTGTTTTCCACCCGGCCATCCGCCAGCGGCATCCTGAACCCTGAACGTTTCTCTTCCCTCCACACTCTTTCATCCTTTCAGCCTTTCTCCCTCGCTTTCAGCTTTTCAGCATTTCAGCTTTTGCGCTATCAACCATGACTAAATTCACCCGATATTTTGTGGTCTATCATGTCGCGGCGCTGGTGATCTACACGTCGTGGGCGTTTGCCGGAACGCGCGTGGCTTGGTTGTGGCCGATGTTCTGGCTTACCTTGGGAGTGATTGAGGCCATGGTGCTGCTCCCGGCAGTCCGTGTTGGCGAGACCCTGAGCGACTCCCGCGGCCGGGTTGTCCGAACCCTCGTATTCGACCCTCTTTTCGCCCTCTGCGTTGCACTGGTTGTCTTTCTGATTGTTCAGGGCTTCAACGGTCCGCGCGCGCCGGTGCATCTGGGAGTCAATCAGGGCTGGCGGATGGGGCCGCCGCCGCTGCCCGGTTTGCCCTCGAGCGTGGTGACGCAGGAAGCGGTGCAACTGCTCGCGTGGTTTCCGCCGGCGCTCATCGCCGCCCTGGCGGTCCGGCATGCGATCAATGCCAACGGGCGACGCCTGTTGCTCCGTATCCTGATCTGGAACGCCGCGGCACTGGCGCTTTCCGGTTGCGTGCAGATGGCCCTGGGATGCCGGGCGATTTATGGGATGATCCCAATCCAGGCCCAGTTTTTTTCATCCTTCGGCTACCCCAACCACGCCGGTGCCTTCTTCACCTTCATGCTGGTCGTCGCCGGCGGGTTCTGGCTCTATGAGCGCGAGGACGAGGTTCCAGGCGCCGACCGCCTTCTCTGGGCGGTGTTCCTGCTCTACGGCGCCGCGGTGCTGTGCCTCTGTCGCACCTCGATCCTGATGGGCACCGCCGTGCTGCTGGTTGGTGGCGCATTCGCAATCACGCGCATCTGGCGGCGGATTGACTTGGGGACCCGCGTGATGGTCGCGGGCCTGTCGGTTTTGCTGCCCCTGCTGGGGTATCTCAGTTTCTTCGCGATGCCAAGCAATCCAATCCGCCGCGAGCTGACGGGGCTGACGATGGGCCGGATGTTCAAAGAGGTGTACGAACGGGCGTTTGAGCTGCTCGTGCCTGCGGCCCTCACCATTTGGCGCGACAACCCGATCTACGGCGTCGGCGGATGGGGCTTCCGGCATTTTGTTCCGTTGTATCTCACGCCCGAGCAGTATAAGAAACTCTTTGTCGGCGCGGCCAATGTCCACAACGATAGTGTCAATATCCTCGTCGAACACGGCATCGTCGGCACCGCGCTGCTCGTTCTGGCTGGCGTCACGTTGCTCGTGCCGCTGCTGCTCCGCGTTCCGCCGCCGCCTCTCGGACACCTGTATCCGATGCACGGGGCTGCCAGCCTCTTCCGGTGGGTGGTACTGTTCGCCCTCGGCCTCGTCTTCTGTCACAGCCTCATCGATCTTCCATTCCGCTGCCCCGCCGTAATTCAGGCCGTCCTGCTGTCCATGGCCCTCGCCGGGACCCTGTGCCGGGATGCCAGAGAGAAAAGCTGAAGAGAAAAGCTGAAATGCTGAAAACTGAAATGCTGAAATGCGGCAAGCGCCGCGTCTGCACAAGGTTTCACCTCGAGCGTCAACTCCCAGTCGCACGCCCCCAGAAAGACGTAGGGCTTATCCTGATACGTCTCCTTGCCATCCCTGAGCCAGGCGATGACATTCTTTTCATCCGGCAATGCGGCAAGGCCGTTTATCCTGACAGCGCAGCATAAAAGAGTAACGTAAATGCTCTTAGCGACTGAAGTTTTTAAAATTTTCATTATTGTTAATATAATCCAATTCTCTATTCTTGTCGATTGTAGACTTGCGTGTTTTTTGATTGCCGTTTTTTCACTTGAAACATGGGGATGCCCTGTGTAAACTCTAAATCGCCTGACAGCATAAGGGCAAAGAGGCTGTGTCGGCGAATTGGCAATATTGGGATTAATAAGGGGGATCATACGTATGAGAAGTTTCTGTTTTCTGACTCTTCTTGTAGGTTCTGCGTTCGGGGCGCAGACGGTTCTTTATGTCAACCCGCAGACAGGCGACGATGCTGGCAGTGGGACGGCTTCTAAACCGTTCACATCGCTTGAGAAAGCCCGCGACACGATACGCGCGATGAAGAAAGACGGGGGGGGCTTCCGCAACAAGGGATGACCGTCGAACTGGCCGGCACTTTCAATCAATAAACACCTTGTCAGTTCATTTTTTCCGGTTGCAAGGGGGAATGACTTGGAGTATGATGAAGCTGTAATTTTAATACACTTTAAATGAGGGAGAAGAGATGTCCTCTGTCATCAGGATTGACACTATCAGCAAGTCTTATGGCGAATGCAAAGCGGTCTCCCAGCTCACGCTATCCCTCCAGGCAGGCGAGATTCTGGGATTTCTGGGCACGAATGGTGCAGGGAAGACCACGACGATCAAGATGCTGTTGGGCTTCTTTGCCCCGGACAGCGGGAAGATCTCTGTCTTTGGCAAAGACCCCGCAGATGCAGTCACACGCCAGCGCGTCGGGTTCATGCCCGAGACAGCCTATTATTACCCCTATCTCAACATTTACGAACTCCTCGCTTTTTACGGGGGGCTCTGCGGCATGTCCCCCGCGCACATCCGTCAGCGCACAGAGGAACTCATTGAGCGAACCGGACTTCAAGAGGCGGGCGACCGGCAGCTCAAGACCTACTCCAAGGGGATGCTCCAGCGGGCCGGCATTGCCCAGGCGATCTTGCATGACCCTGACTTGCTGATTCTCGATGAGCCGTTTACAGGACTCGATCCGCTTGCACGCATTCATTTGCGGGATTTGATTCTGGAGTTAAAGGCCAAAGGCAAGACGATCCTCTTCTCCTCGCACGAACTCTCCGAAGCCGAGCTGATGTGCGACCGTGTCGCTATCATGAAGGCCGGCAAGCTCGTCCTCGACAAGCCCATGTCAGAGGTCGCCGGCGACGGCAATACCAATCTTGAACGTATCTTCCTGCATGTCCTGGAGACCCCCTAAGGAATCGATTGTATGAATCATGTTATTCAGTTAAAAGCGCTCGTCCGGCTCTCGCTGTTGGACCTCTACCGCCGTAAAGACCTGATTGTCGTAGCGATGCTGACCCTGGTAGTGCTCGTCCCGATGTCCTTTGCAACGCCCTTCGGTGTAAAAGGTGCCAGCCGTTACCTCAATGAGATTGCACTGCTGCTGGTTTGGATCTTCATGCTGGTCATCTCCATGACCCGCACAGCGCGCATCATCCCAACTGAACTGGAATCCCGGACGATCTATCCGCTGCTGTCCAAGCCTGCCTCGCGCACATTGATTCTTCTGGGGCGTTATGCCGGGGTGTTGATGGCATCGCTCTCTGTGCTCCTGCTCTTCTACACCCTCTACGCGACCATTAACATTCTCAAGAGCGCTGTCTTCCCCTGGGAGGTCTGGCTTCAGGCGTTGCTACTCCATGCAGGCTTCATCCTCCTCGCGACATCGCTTGCGTTCCTGGGTTCGATCTTCATCCACGCCGATGCGAATTTCTCCATCATCGGGATCATCGTTGTCAGCATGCTGCTGTATGGACAGAATATTCCCGTATTGATTGCTGACCAGACCCCTGCCTTGCGCCACTTGCTGAAAGTGATCTACTGGATCGCACCTCATTATGAATTTTTTGATGTACGTACACGCCTGATCCATCACTGGCCTGCCATCCCCTGGCTCATTTGCTGCGCCGCCTTTGCGTATGCGGTCATCTATTCTATGATTTGTTTCGGACTTGCGGCCTGGTTATTTAATCGCAAAAAAATCTAATCTCATGATTAAAGGCTTCTATCTGCTCATACCCCTGATGCCTTGTTTGTTGTTCACAACCGACTGGCTTATCGCACGCAACAGTGCGCAGCAGGGGTATTCTGCCCATCCGCAGCAGGGAAACAGCGGCAACCTGCTGGACATTCTTGCAGGAGATGCGCGCGATCTGATCAGCCAAGCGATGATCAGCAAAGCCGAGTCCTATTACCATGGCGGCATCACCGACCATGACGACTGCCAGGCGATCACAGGAGGCGACCAGCATCACGAGGATGACCATGGACAGCATCTCCACCAAAAACATTTTCTGAGCAGATTTGATCCGTGGGGATATCTCAACAAGCACATCCACGCCGAAGCGCATATCCACCTTGATCGCGATAAAACGGAGGAGCTGTTGCCTTGGTATTGGGCTGCCTGCGAAGCCTCGCCGCATAATATCCTCGCCTTTGAGGCGACCTCTTATGCGCTGTCAACCATGCTCGAACAGCCACAAGAGGCTGTCTTGCTTCTTGAGAAGGGCATCAAACACAATCCATACAATGTGAGTCTAGAGATCGCCCGCGGAGAAATATTGATCAAACATCTCAAGAATTACAAGGAAGCCGAGTCCGCCTTTCTGGCGGCATACCAAAAGAGCCTGCATGAGAAAGCACCTGCGGATGACATGCTCAAGGCAAAGGCGCTCTTCTACCTTGGCTATCTCGCCAAGCGACGCAACGACCTCGCCACGCTTCACCGCTGGCAGACCCTTGGGAAGGAGACGATGTCACCCGACCTCATCTCCATCCGCAACCTATTAGCGATAGAATAATGCTAGAATTCTGGGCGTATAGGCGTCCTCGCCTGTACAGCGAAGCAGGGAATATATGTCGGGCGGTCCGGCAGCCGCCGTACCAGTGAACAGGCGAGACGCCTATTCGCCCAGCACGTATCCCCACGATTCCCACATTCCACAATTCCAGCAAAGCTACAGCGGCAGGATGATTTCGCGGTTTTCAGCAAAGGTGACGGTCTTCTTGGGGCCGTTGTTAATGGTGTAATCAATCGTCAGTTGTTTGACAATCGGTGCGATCGGTTCAAATGCTTCGTTGTAATTCAGGATCGGCGAAAAGCGCGTGCCTTGGAAGGTCGGACGAATCTTCTCCGTCACATCCACAGCCCGCGGTGTCTTTTCCTTGGTCGCATAGATCGCTGAGAGAATCTCCACTTTATAATTCTCTTTCTTGATCATCTCCATGCGATAGTCGCGTATCATTTGTGCACGGTCCGGCACTTTATTCGTGTCCGCCAGCTTGAGCGGTCCGCACAGCGCAAACGTATCGCCATCCTGACGGAGGTTAAAGCGATTGATGCGCGGCGCGGTCGCAATGCGCGGACGCACCTTCGGATTGGCGTCAATCTCCGGATGCTGCGGATCGAACATTTGCCGGATCTCCTCCTCGCCCAGGAAGGGGCCGTTGCAGTCCACCCAGGCGATCAGACGTTCGCGTTCCAAGCCTGTCACCTTCACTTGATGATGCGCGCCGCTGCACGCATTAGAGATCAACGTGCTCACCGAGGAGAAGGCTGTATACGGAGGCAGGGTTGCCAGGTTCGCGGGATCGTGACTGTTGTACCCTTCAACAATGAAGATGCCCGCTAGATTTTCAGGCACACCGCGCGCATCCTTCTGGCGTGGATGAGCCCAGTGGCACGCCGCCCCGACCAAGGTATAATACGGCTCAGCAAAGGGGCTGATGTCATACGGACGGTGATAGACATTCACCCCCCAGCCATGTGTGGAGGGACGATAGTTCATGTCGAGCTTCTTGTTGGCCTCTGAGCCGGCTTTGTTGTGACAGCTTGCGCAGTGCTTCTCCAGAACAGGCTGGACAAAGCGCGTATATCCGACGCTCTCGCCTGCCCCCCAGGAGGGAGGCGTCAGCTTGACAGCAGGCTTCTGCAAGGCCTTACCCATCTTATATTTTTCAGGTGACTGGATGGAGCGGGTCTTCATGCTGGTCTCATGGCAGCCGAAACAGCCGCGACGCTCCCCGGGCATGCCATTGGCAAAACTGCGCATGACATAGATGGCGCGCCCCTCCGCATCCAGCATCTGGAAGAAGATGGACTCGCCAGGCGGGATCTCAAAATTCACACTGCCGTCCACTTCGATAGGCACGGTTCCCAAGATGCGTTTGACGCCATCCGCTTGAAAGACGCTCACAGCAGGACCATCATGCTGCACAGTCTTTCTCCACGTCGTATAGGTCTTGGGATCCATCTGGATCACGCGGAGGAATTTACCCTTCTCTTTGAGAATCGGCGGCGCATTTTCAAAGACGTCGTTGCTGTAGAATATCGCGGGCGCAATCTCCTGACGGTTGTCCTTCCCAAAGGTGTCCCCCTGCCCGTTGTGCGTAATCTTCGGCCATTTCACCTTGTCGGTCATGGCTGTCGGCCGCTTGCGCGGCTGAAAGGGCATGGCATAAAGTGCATTGTATTGCCCGCGATAGATCAGCTCCCGGTTGCCATACACATCCATCAGATAGAGCCTGAACTGATTGGTGCGCGTGCCGCTCATGCCGATCAGTCCACCCTCACGGGCAGAGACCATGAAGAGTTCCTCTGAGAGCGGCCAGGGCGTCTTGTAGGCGCCCAGCTTGCCTGCAGTATGATACTCGACATGCGGGGCAGGATCAGCAGGCCCATTCCCGACTTCCGGCCAGGGCTGGTCGCGCGTGATACGGCAGAGTCCGTCCGGATAGTTAAGCCCTTTGACAGGATCGATGATGCCTATCGTCCCGTCATACCACGCGTGATGGCCCACGCCTGTAAACATCACTTTGGTGCTACCCGGAATCGGTCGCGCTTCCGTCAGCACGTCCGGCCATACGCTCTGGCTCCCCCAGAAGGTCTGGACATTGCAGCCGTCCTGATCCATGGTCCAGAGACTCTGCACGCGCCACAGCGCCTTGTCCGTATATTCCCAGCGTGTAAAGATGATGCGCCCATCGTTGAGCACAGCCGGCAGATATTCCGGCTCGCCATTGGCTGAAATCACATAGATGTTTTTCCCGTCCGCATCACACCGCGCAAGCGCGAAGGAATGAGAGGCAGGGAAGCAGCGCACATAACTATGCTGACGCGACGTGATAAAGATAATTTTGCCATCAGGGGAAAAGAGAGGGTCATGGTCATCATAATCGCCGAAGGTCAACTGCTTCAGCTCCGTCCCGTCCGCATTGCAGGAATAGAGGTGATAGGAGAGATCATTCGTCGGGCAGTAACTAAAGATAATGCGCTTGCCATCCCACGACAAATCGGGACGCGTAAAGCTCCCTTTCAATTGCGGGAGCAGATCCTGCAAGGGCTGATCGCTCGGCTTGCCTGCATCCAACCCTCTGATCGGCACAGTGATTAAGCTCCCTCCCAGATCACGGATGAAGCCATTGCGCTGCAGAGACTCATGCGCCCAATGGACACCATCCCCCTGCTTTCCCTTGGGATACGGATTGTCAATCAGCAGGACACGATCAAAATTCACCACTGGATTTTTGAACATGACCTCGCGTTTGATCGCGCGAACCGCCAGATACAGCTTCTCTGCGTCGGCTTCCTGAAGCGTTGTTTTCACAAGGGCATCGAGCGCCTTCTGCTCCGCAGCGAAATCTACCTTCGGTGTACGCATGATCATCTCCTGTGTATACCGAATCTCATTGGTGACAGACGCGAGTGTCGGCTGATTATTACACTGGAACAGCCATTCCTTCTCCAATATATTTTCCGCGCTGACGCTTGTCGCCAGTGCAATCCCCAAAGGTACAATCCATTTTGCCGTCATAACTCCCCCCTTGCTTCGCTTCTACATTTCGATTACAGACATCACATGCTCCGTTGTTCCCTTATGCGGGCCAAAGTCAATATTGATACTGACAATATAGAGCTTATTCCCCAGCCGTGCAACATCGGTCGGCAGATCCAATGTCCCGCCACCGCGCGCCAGAACAAAGACCTCCCCTGTTGCCACGCGCAAGCCGCCGATACTGTTCCCCAACGGATCGGCAAACCAGACCACCTTCTCCTGCGCATCATAATGCGCGCCATCCAAGGTCATAAAGCCCAACGGCTTCGTATCCACGATCGAGGCGCAGGAGACCACCTTGTCGTGCGCATCCAGCACGACCTTCCAGATACGGCAGGTGCCAAAGTCCGTCACGTACAACTGATTGTTCTCGTCAAACGTAATGCCATTCGCACCATACGGGAACCCTCCGTTCGTGGTGTCTGTTGTCATGTCGCAGAGGTAATGCGGATCCGAGGGTTCCATCTTGACTGCAACCGTCTTTCCCGATTTGAATTCATTGACATTGAATCGGACTACCCCGCTCGTTGTGATCGCGCCCTCGCGTTTGATGATCGTATCGGAGACATAGAGGCAGTCGCCCTTTACAGCAATGCCATTCGGATAATTCAACCCGGTTGCAGCAATCTCCGCACGCACAGGGATACCCTTCTCATGGACAATGCGCCAGAGGCAGGAGCCGCCCCAGCACAACTCCGTGAACTGGCAATCCGCGAGATAGACATCGCCATCTGCCCCCACAGCTACTCCCAGAATCGAAGGCCGCTTTCCATCCGCGTGCATGGGCAGATCAAAGACTTTCTCAACCTTGCCGGCTGGCGTGATGCGTCCCACGCCGCCTGGCTTGTTAAGCGACACATTGTGAAGTCCGAAATAGACATATCCCTGATGGACAAAGAGGCCCTCGGCATTTGAGCCGACGGTTGAAAGATCAAATCCGAATTGGGCGGTCTTAAGTAAACTCATAGAAATCCTTTTAGAATGAACGGTAGTTGCCGCGTTCTTCGCGGATGGTGGAGAGCATGGCGGCGATGTTTGCGGCCGGGACATCGGCCATGACTTCCTGTGACGGGGCGACCATGTACCGTCCGCCCTTCCCGAGCAAGCGCATGACCCTGCGCGTCTCAGCGGCCACCTCAGCCGGCGTGCCATGCGGTAAAATCTCCTGCGTATCAATACCGCCCCAGAGCGTGAGCTTGCCTCCAAAGCGTTGCATGAGTTCTTCAAGTCCCATGCAGGGCTGCACCGGCTCCAGCATATCGAGCCCAATATCCATCAAGGCGGGCAGGAACTGCATGATGTTGCCGCACGAATGCATGATCACAGGAAGCCCTGCATTCTTGTAGACGTCAAAGAGCTTCTTGGTGCGCGGGAGAATCAAATCGACAAAGACCGAGGGCGTAATCAGCGGACCGGTCTGGCAGCCGATATCATCGCTATGATGACCAACCTTGCAGCCGATTTCAATCTTACGTTTGGCCAGCGCGACTTTGTAGTCTGTGATTTTATCCAGCAAGACAGCGGTTGACTCCGGGTCGATCAGCGACTCGACAAAGAACTCCTCCATGCCCATCACACAATAGGCGCGCTCGAAGATGCCGGCATAGCCGCCAGGCACGACCAGATGCTCACCGTTTGCGTTTGCCTTGAGGTCGCGGATGATGTCATCCATATTATCCGGACGCAGGGGGTTGGGCGGCTGATAGGCCAGCACCGCCTCATTAAAGGGCATCTTCAGGATTTCACGGTCGAAGCTGTCTGGCAGGAAGGGTTCCGCCATCTTGTTCTTCTCGGCGTTCCCCTGCAACGGATTATAGCAGGCAAAGAAACCATCCTCGCCGATTTGCACGCCCGTACCCCAGGTATCGTAGACAATCTTGTTCTTGCGGTCGACCTTGGCATAGCCCTTGGCTTCCAGTTCGCGCATCTTCTCTTCGACATTGCGATAGAAGAGCGGCGTATCGCAGAGCGTGAAGGAGAGACACAAGTGGTTGTCCAGATAATCGTCCAACTCCGCACCACTCTTCAAGCCCAAAGCCTTGGCCACCTGCTCATCTTTCGAGCGGTCCGCGATCGTGATCTGGCTCGGCAGATAATCGACTTCCTTGCCGTTGATGATGTTCAGTACTCTCTCTTCGCGTGTCATATCCGTTCTCCTCGTTTATAACTTCATTGGAATGTTGGAATATGGGAATGTTGGAATGATGGAGAATATCGCTTCTGGAGGGCCACGCTTCGTCGAGGCCGGACGCGACAAAGCGCGTCCCTCCAGCTGGAAACTTCTTCCACTATTCCAATATTCCAGCATTCCATGATTCCCTTACAATCTCTCCAGTTATTCCCTCTCGCCTGGTGGTCCGATCACCCTTCGTAACCCAGCTTACGGCTGATCTTGTCGGCATACGCCTTCACCAGCAATCCGTTCTTTTCAAAATCCTTTTTTGGCAATTGGTCGGTAAAGCCGGACATGTTGAGCGTGCCGACCGCCTCACCCTTGCGATTAAAGATCGGCGCGGCGACACAGTTGATGCCGATGGTCGCCTCCTGCCGGTCAAAGGCATAGCCTTTCAAACGTGCCTCTTCCAGTTCCCTCAAAAATTCCTTGGGAGTCACAATCGTATGCTCTGTGAACTTCGCAAACTTCATGCGCTTCACGATTGACTGGAGACGGGCTGGCGGAAGAAAGGCGAGGATGCTTTTCCAACCTGCGCCCGTATGAAAATCGCGCGTGCTGAAACCCTTTTCAACGACAAAGCGCATACGGCTACGGCTCTCCGCGACTTCAAGGACCACACCTTCTTCATCGTCATATAGACAGCCCACCATGTTTGTCATCCCCGACTCGTCACGCAAGGCAACCATCTCCGGCCATGCGACAACGGTGAGACTATATTCATCCGAGCCCGCGCATCCCAAGTCGAGCAGCTTGCGCGAGAGCCGGTAAAGCCCGGTCTCGTCATGACGCGATAAATACCCGCCGTGCGTCAGCGTCATGCAGATGCGATAAATCATGGTGGGTGAGCAGGCTGTCTTTGCTGCCAGTTCATTGCGGTTGAGTCCTGCAGGATGGCGCGA
>CAMBQN010000026.1 GCA_945870025.1 Akkermansia muciniphila | reverse complement strand
TCGGAGCTGTGACGGCGAAAACACGACATGGACGCCCGAAAAAAGTCGCGCCGCGTCACTTCATGCTTCTTTTCGGATAGACTAAATGCGCCAGGAGGCTCACTTACCTTGCCAAAGGCTAACTTACTTTGTCCATTGACCTTCTAATTTTGGAGAAGGGCCCATCGGGGTCGGTATCGGGGTCGGTATCGGTATCGATAAAACCAACGGAAATTCGACCCCGATTCCGATACCGACCCCGACCCCGATGACCCAATCGCCTCCTAATTAGAATTGCTGGTGTTCATCCCGCCTTGCCGCACACCTTCCGCAACGAGTTGGGCGGGTTCATCCAGGATGGCGAGCAATTCCCTGGCGCAGTAAACACGGTCTCGCTTGGCCTCGCCCACTTGGGTGACAATCGACAGGGCCTCCAGACGGTCCACGGCGCGTTGCACAGTGGTAAACGACCCTATTTGCGACGGCGCAAATCGTAAACACCATTATTTGCGACAAAGCAAGCAAATGAAAATAACGAGTGGCTCTTCGGCGCTCCCGCCACTTCCGAACGTCATGCACGCATCAAAAGCGAAGACCCATAAATACCGCAGATTGACGAATACTGAACCGCAGAATGTCGAAGTGCGGCGGATGGCCCCTTGTCACCCGCCAGAACCTTCGACATTCAAAATTGGATATTCGATATTCTGCGGTTTTTTCCGCGGCTCGCCCGGAGGTCTCGCCCCACCGATCACGACCCGCGCTTGATGCGTCCATCTTCGAGCGTGACCATGCGGTCACAACGTGCGGCCAGCGCGAGGTTATGCGTGGTCAGCACCAGCGCAACACCCTTTTCGCGCACGGCTTGGAGGAACAGGTCAAAGATCGTTTCCCCTGTCTGGCGGTCGAGATTGCCCGTGGGCTCGTCGGCGATCAGCACGCGCGGGTTGGTGATGAGCGCACGCCCGATGGACACCCGCTGCATCTGTCCTCCCGAAAGTTCTTTCGGCAGATGACTGGCGCGGTCCGCGAGCCCCACCGCAGCCAGGACATGGGCGAGCCCTGCCGGGTCGGTTTTTTTGCCCAGAAACAAGAGCGGCATCGCCACGTTCTCGGCGACCGTCAGGGTCGGGATCAGGTGGAACTTCTGGAATACATACCCGAGCGTGCCGCGCCTGATATTCACCAGTTCGTGTTCGGGAAGCCCGTCCACACGCCGCCCGTCAATAACCAGTGTCCCGGCGGTCGGCGCGTCCAAGGCCGAGAGCAGGTTGATCAGGGTGGTCTTGCCTGAGCCGGAAGGCCCGACCACGCAGACGGACTCGCCGGCGCGGATATCGATGTCCACGCCGTCCAGCGCGCGCACCGTCTCGCTGCCCCGCTGATAGTAGCGGCAGAGGCCGCGTCCCGCAATGATCACATCTCCGCTCATACGTCATCCTCATTCATTCGCACGGATCGCCTCGATCGGATGCAGATTGGCCGCGCGGCGTGCCGGCCAGATGCCTGCCAGCAAACCGAGAATCACCGATCCCAAAACCGCGCCCCCCAGCAGCCCCGGCGTGATGCGGACCAGGCCTTGCGTCACGCCGATATTCAACAGATGGCGCAGCGCAGCATCCGTCGCCCCGGCCGTGATCACCGCGAGCAGACAGCCGGATATCGCCCCGGCCAGGCAGATCAGCAGGGTCTCCGTCCAGATCAGCCGGAAAACCTGGATGCGCGCGGCGCCGACCGCCTTCATGATGCCGATCTCGCCGATGCGCTCGTAGACGCTCATCAGGATCGCGTTGATCACGCCGATCACCGCCACGATGATGGCAATCACCGCGACGGCGGCCACCATGGTCTGCGCCGTGCCGACGAGCGAGACCAGCGCGCCCTTGACCTGCTCCAGGCTGACCACCTGCACCTCGGGGATGCTCATCCAGCGGCCCTCGAACTCGCGCATCCGGATGCCGTTGAACTCGCGCAGCTTGATGCCGATGATAGTCAGTTCCCCCTCACGGCCGAAGATCCGCTGCGCCGTCGTCAACGGTAGAAAGACGGTGCCATCGTCCTGCGAGCCGCTCCGCTCCAGCACGCCAGTCACGTGGAAAGCGTGCATCACGGGGGCGGTCTTGCCGTTCGGCGTGATCGAAGCGTACAGCACGTCGCCCACCTTGCGCTGCTCGTACTCGGCCGCCTCGAAGCCCATCACCACCTCGTTGGTCGCGTCGGGTGCGAACCAGCGCCCGCTGTCGTATCCGGGCCCCTTCTTGAACGCCAGCCAAGGCTTCATCACGCGGAACGAGGGCGCATCCACGCCCGAGAGGATCGTGAAGGAACTGGCCGCCGGAGCATCGTCGATCGACGAGCCCTGCTTCTCGGCGATGCCGATGAAGATCGGCGTGATTGCCTCGATGTCCGGGTCGTTCTTGATCTTGGTATGGGCGTTCTCAGGCAGATAGAGCAACCCGGTGCCGCCTTTGAGCATCATCGTGGCAGCCTCGTAGGGGCACCCCTTCGCCATGACCATCACCTGAAAACCGAGCTGCTCGATGCTCCCGTCGATGGCGCGCTTGTAGCCGAGGTTGAAGCCGCCCAGACTCACGGCCACGGCCACGGCGAGCGCAACGCCTCCTGACGTCAGCAGCGTGCGGACGGGACGGCGGGTCAGATTCCTCCACGCGAAGGTGGTAAAGGTCATGGGGTCCCATTCTTTGAGAAAGTCACGCGCGTGCCGATGAACTCGTGCGTGGTGCCCTTCTTGATCAGTTCGCCCTCGGCTTCCGCCATATGGCCTATATTCATGGGCAATTTCGGATGGTAATCGCCAAGTTCGATCCTGAGCGTGCGGCCCTGGCCGTCGTTGATGACCAGCCAGCAGCCGGCGGCGGGACACTGCCGCTCGATTATCCCTTTCACCCGCACCGTCTGGCGCTGGAACGAATCAGGGGCCGCCAGCAGTTGGGCGATGGTCACGGAGGGGGCTTGCGTGAACGGTTCGCCAAAGTGCGTGCCGCTCTCGGCCTTTGGCCCGCACCCGGCAATCAGCGCGCCGATGGCGGTCCAAGCGAACAGGGCACAAGCGAGTCTGTGTGTGGTCTTCATGGTTTGCTCTCCTTTTTTTTGCGCGCCTCCTCGGCGCGCTGGTAAACCGGTTCGTGACGCCGGTCGAACGCGAAGATGTCGAGCAGGATCAGGTTTTTGCGCAGCCCGCGCAGGGTCGCGTCCCAGTCCGGTCGCGCGGTCTCCGGCAACTCGGCGGGCGGCTTGAGCTGCGCAACCTTGTCCGTCGCGCTGCCCGGTTCCACGGCCGCATAGTAATCGTGCTTATAGAAGTCCGCGAGCGACAGCCCGGTGAACTGCGCGCGCGTCTCTTTTGCGCGCAGCGCTGCTCCGCCCGGACTCTCCAGCCGCTGGAAGAAGAGCCGGCTGATGACCGCGGTCGCGGGATCGGCCGACACAAAGACCTGGATTACGCCGCCGCGCCCCGGCACGTTGACGCCATGGACGTAGCCCAGCCGCGCCTCGCCTTTGAAAACCGAATAGAGCGTGTAGGGCGTGTCGAACGCCTCGTAAACCGGATCGAGGTCGCTGCCGACCCGCGCCTGGAGCGCCTCGTACAGCTCCCGCCCCTGCGGGAATTTCGGCAGTTCCTTCACGTCCTCGCGATACGAGGTCATCTCCGGATAGAGCGCCTTGAGGTCGCGCGCCGGATTGCTCAGCGTGCAGCCGACCGCAGCGGCCGACCGCGACGGAGAGAGCGCCAGCGCGGCCAGGGCAGCACCCATCACCAGTCGCATAATTGTTTTCATCTTGTCGCGCTCCTCACCAATACCGATAAACCTGCACCATCAGCAGCGTGTCCTCGGGGCCGTCCGTCTGCCGGATCTGACGTTCCACTGCCAGAGCGATCCAGTAAAGGTTCGCATTGCCCACATCGTTCCGCAAATAGTAGGTGAGCACCCCGCTTACGCGCGCGTCCGTGAAGTTGGCCCCGCCATCCCCCACATTCTGCCAGAAGTGGAGGTATTGCGCCGCAGCTCCCACACGGCGGCTGGGGTGGAGCCAGTCCGCCTGGGCCAGGCCCGACAGGATCGTATCGCTTTCGTCCTCGCCCGCGGCGACCTCCGTGGTCAGCGTAAAGGGCCCGACAGCGGAATCGATCCGTTGCCGCAGATCCGCACCGATCCGCCAGGTGCTCACGACCGGGGTGCTATTGGTGCCACGGTTAACCGATGGGCTGCGCATCACGGCATGCTCGTCGACGCGCTCGCCCGTCGCGAAGCTGACGCCGCCCTCCAGACCGTATTTGAAAAGCCAGTCGTTGTTCAGGGCGACACGTGCAACCAACATTCCCGCCTGCCCCTCCAAATCGAAGTCCGGCCCCGCGCCGAAGAGATAACCCACGTTGTAGTCCAGGTCGTCCGTCAGCGTGCCGTACACCGTCGCTTGCCAGTCGCGCTCCGAGCCAAACACCCGGTCGTTCAATAGCTGCAGGAGTGTCCCGTGCGTGTCGGTCTGCTGGTTCAGGCCAAAGGGCTGATAGAAATAGCCGCCCCGCAGATTGACGCGCCCTGGCGCGCCCAGGATGTTGTAGATGTCCACATACGCATTGTGCGTCTCGTACTCCCAATGCGCCGCTTCCCGCCCCATCGGGTCGGCGGAGATGTCCAGCACATGATCCCGATACACGAACCGTCCCTGGTAATCGACGGACGCCACGGTGCGCGTCGCCGTGGCGAAACGCTTCTGCACCTCGAACCCCGCGGAGAGCCGTGACATCGCGCCGCGCGTCTCGTCAAAATCATCGTGGCCCGTTGCGAAGAGGAGGTACACCTCCTTGCGCAGGAGCAGGTTGTCGGTCCACTCCGGTTCAGTCAAGGCGGTAGGCGTTGCGGATAGTGGCGCGGCTATGTCTACGAAAGGATCGTCCGATGCAAACGCCGCGCTCACGCTCCCGGCCACCAAGCCGGAAATGGCGAGTGCGCGAGTGAGTGTGCTGAAGCTGTGTATGCGGCCAGTCATGCCCATTTTCTTTCACCCGAGGCTCTTGCCCCATCGTTTTCTGCGCGGCAGCATACCGCGCCCAAAACGAACAAGAGTAGTGTCGCACATTCCAAGGCGTTTGTCTACCCTCTATTTTTCTTTAAAATAGTTATATCTTTTTGCTGAGCAATATTTTATAACTTATCCGTCACTCAAAAGAACGGGGTGGGCACTATGGTGAGAAGCTCGCCGGACACGTCAGCCGCGACGCCACCGCGATTCACGCTCGCGAGAAGGCTGCGGCCAAGCCGAAGGCGAATCTGGCCGATTTGTCCACAGTTTGCGACTGAGGCTGTAAGAAGAACAGCCAGGATAAGACCGAATGCTGGCGTGGGTACAAGGCCCATCTGGACGTGATCGACGGCGATATCCCCGTCAGTTTCATCCTCAGTTCGGCCAGCCTGCAAGACAGCCAGGTCGCCATTCCCTTGGCGCAGATGACCGCCGAACGCATCATCAACCTCTAGGAGGTCGCAAAGCCCGTCCCCTACTCCCTTCGATTGCGACCGCCCCAGGACGTGGAAGACGCCAACGTCGCCAGAAGCATTCACTTCATGCCTGCGAAGCGGGAACAACGGACCTGTTCTCCTCAATACGCCTTCGAAGGAGCGAAATGGCGTTGTTCATCTTCCGGGATCGCAGTACTCCGACGACGCCCGTTGCAATACCGCCAGGCAGGCACGCAATGCCCATGGTTTGGAACCAGCCTGCTTGCGAAAAGTGCATGATCGACACGCCCGCGATCACGAGCGACACCGCCGCGCGCAGATAGGCGAGGAGGGTCCGTTCATTCGCCAACAGGGTGCGGTCGATCGCGAGTTCATCGCGCAAGATCAAATCCTCGCCCTCGAATCTGGAATAAGGTGTAACCTCGGTTGCCTCGTTCATGCTTGTTTAACCTCCGTATTATTTCTTCCACGCAAGTGCTTCACAATGCGGTCCACCTCAGGGATGGCGTGTGCGAAGAACTGCTTGAAGCCGCGGCAGAGATAGTTCAGCCCCGGTTCTCCGTCCGCAGTGCGGATCAGGCGGTTCTTCGGGCACTCGCCCCAGCAATCCCGCAGATACGGGCACTGGTTGCACTGCGACGGCAGTGTTTCGTGTTTGGCGTAGCCGAACTTGACCTGCTGCCGCGATAGGGCCATCACGCCGAGGGGTGTCGCCCGGACATTGCCCAGGCCGTATTCGGGATAGACATAATGGTCGCAGGCGTAGAGGGATCCATCGTTCTCCAACGCCAGGGCCTTGCCGCAGAACTCGCTGTACACGCAGATCTGCGAAGGCAGCCCCATGTGCTGTGCCACGAGCGTCTCGAAGTGGTTGATGTAGACCTTGCCGATGTCCCGGTTCCGCCACTCGTCGAAGGTCTTGCAAAGGAAGTAGCCCCAATCCTCCGGATCCACCGACCAGTCGGTCACGACGGAATCCGGCTGCCCGGGCCGCGCGCGCGGCTCGCCGTCGCAGGGCAACGTCGCCGGGTCCCACGCCTGCGGCGGCGTCCGCTCGAAGTCCTTGTGCTCGACGATCGGGATGAACTGGAGTCGGTCGGCCCCGAGCTCGCGCCGCAGGAAGCGGTATACGTCCAGCGGGCGCCGGGCGTTGTACCGGTGGATGCACGCCATCGCGTTGAAAGGCACCCCGTGTATCTTCAGCAGGCGTGCCGCGGCCAACACCCGGGCGAAGGTCGGCTCGCCGCCCTTCGTGACTCGGCAGCGGTCGTGGATCTCCCGCGGCCCGTCGATGCTGAGCCCGACCAGGAACTGATGCTGTTTGAGAAACCGGCACCACTCCTCGTCGAGCAGAGTGCCGTTGGTTTGCAGGTCGTTCAGGATGGTCTGTCCCGGCCGGGCGAACTGCGCCTCGATCGCGACCACCTGGCGGAAGAAGTCCAGCCCCAGCGTTGTCGGCTCGCCGCCCTGCCAGGAGAAGACCACGTCGCCCGTCACGCTCTCGACATACTGGCGGATGAACTCCGTCAGCACTTCATCCGACATGCGGCGTGGGGCCGGGGCGCCGGCGAGCGAAGCCTTGCCCAGGTAGAAGCAGTAGGTGCAGGCCAGGTTGCAGGCAGCGCCGACCGGCTTGATCATGACATGGAACTGGCTGCCCCCGGGCTTCGCCATCAGGGACGGGGCATCGTACTTGTCCACGGGCCTATTCATCCGATTTCCCTCCCGCCGGCCGCCCCGTCTCGCCAGCCTGATTGGGCTTTCTCTCCGGTTCTTTCATCTTTTCAGTCACTTCTGTGCTTCTCCTTGTCGACTCCGCTCTGTCCAGCCTGGATTCGGTTCTGGTATCTTGGCGCCGGTTCTGTGACGCCAGGCAACCAGGGTCTGGTGCAGGTCATGGGCCATCGCCGGATGCGTGGGCGAGCAATCGACCGTCTCGCCGGGGTCCGCGTCGACATCGTAGAGTTCGAGGCGATGGTCCTCAAAGAACTCGATCAGCTTCCAGTTCTTGTGCCGCACCGCGGATCCGGGCTCGCCGCCCTGGTTGCCGTAGTGCGGATAGTGCCAGAAGATCGGGCCCCGATCGAACGCGTCGTCACCCTGGAGCAGCGGCATGAGATTAACGCCATCCGTATGCTGCGCCGGCCGCAACGGCAACCCGGCGGCGGCAAGTAGCGTCGGATAGATGTCAGGACTTGTCACGGGCACGCGGCTGGTGGCACCCGGCTGCACCCGGCCGGGCCAGCGGAAGATATACGGCTCGCGGACCCCCCCGTCGTACATCCAGCCCTTGCCGGCCTGCAGCGGCAAGTTGGAGGTGGGCTCGCCTTCCCCGCCCGCGGAAAGACCGCCGTTGTCGGAGGTGAAGATGACGAGGGTGTTCTCCGCCTGCCCGGTTTCTTCCAGCGTCTTGAGCACGCGACCGATGTTGGTGTCCAGATTCTCCACCATCGCGGCATACGCGGAGTCGGACTGAAGGACACGATGCTTGACCACTTTATCGCGGTTTGGCTCCGTCTTGAAGTGATCTCCGTGGCGTATCGGGTTCACCTGGTCGAGCCCCAGCCGTTTCGCCTTGGCCGTGTACTTGGCCACCAGTTCCGGCGGCGCCTGGATCGGGGTGTGCACCGCGTAGTGCGAAAGATGCAGAAAGAAGGGGCGCGGGTCGGGCTGCCGGATGAGCTCGATGGCCGCTTCGGTGAGATGGTCGGTCAGATAGGTGCCCGGGCGCGCATCCGCCAGGCCGGGAATGCCCCAGGGGCTGAAGTAACCATTTTGCGGCATGCCCCATTCGCAACCGCCGACATTGACGTCGAAACCGCAATCGGTGGGATAGCGACCCGGCCCGCCCAGATGCCACTTGCCCACATGCCAGGTGCGGTAGCAGCCTTCGCGCAAGGCTTGCGCCACGGTCACTTCCGACTCCGGCATGCCCTTGAGATACGGGGCCTCGATCAATCGGCCACGCTGCGGGTGCAAATGCCCGCCCCAGTCGATCCAGTCCGTAATGCCGATCATCGCCGGATACTTACCCGTCAGCAGGCTCGCCCGCGTCGGCAAACACACCGGACAAGCCGCATAGGCATCCGTGAGCCGCAGGCCTTCGCCGGCGAGCCGGTCGAGGTTGGGCGTCTCATAGAAGGTGCTGCCGTAGCAGGCCAGATCGCGCCAACCCAGATCGTCAATCAGAATGAAAAGAATATTGGGCTTCTTCATGCTCGCTCCCGCGTCACTCTTCTTCCTGCTCCTGCTAAACATATCGTGCTCAGATCCTGTGCAACGGCCAGTCGCGAGCACCGCAGCGCTGGGCCCATTCCTTGTACTGTCGAAGCAACCGATTCCTGATCGCTTCGTTCCCGCCGGAAAGATCGCACAATTCGGTCCGATCCTCCAGCATATTGTAGAGCTCCCAGTCGTGGCCGTGTTGCCGGACGAGTTTCCAGTCGCCATCGCGCACGGCGCTGTTCCCTTCGTGTTCCCAGAAGAGCGGGCGCTCGCGCGGCACGTCCCGGCCCTGGAGCAGTGGCAGGAAGCTCTCCCCTTCGAACGGAAGAATCGCCGTTCCCCGATATTCGCCCGGATACCTGGCGCCGGCCAGCTCCAGACAGGTTGCCATGATGTCGATCACATGACAGGGGCGGTGGCTGATGTGTCCGGTCTTCTGCATGCCCGCCGGCCACCGGACGACGCACGGCGTAGAAATGCCGCCTTCATGAACCCAGTGCTTGTAGAGCCGGAAGGGCGCGTTGGACACGTTGGCCCATGGCTGGTCGTAGCTCATAAACGTGGTCGCCGGACCGGGAGCCAGATGCTCGATGTTACCGACCGTACAGACCTGACCGGGGCGCGCCGTGAGACCGTACATGCCTGGCCATGTTTTGCTGTTGCCGTCCTCGTTGAGGAACTCGGCACAGCCGCCATTGTCGCTCAGGAACATGACCAGGGTGTTGTCCGCAACGCCAGCGGCCTGAAGGGTCTCGAGTATCCGGCCGATGCCGCGGTCCATGCTCTCGACTTGCGCCGCGTAGACGGCCATGCGCAGGTCTTCCCACTCCTGGCGCGAGGCGCTGTGGCTTGCGAAATCGCGCCACCCCCAATCCTTCGGGGAGATGTCCCACTTCGGGTTGAGAATGCCCAGTCCCTTGAGTTCCTCGTGGCGTGCCGTCCGGAAGTGGTCCCAGCCTTTCCGGTATGCGCCGCGATACCGCTCGATGTCGTCGGGTTGCGCATGCAGCGGCCAGTGGGGGGCCGTGTAGCAGACGTGCAGGAAGAAGGGACGTTCCCCGCCGGACGCCTCGGTAATCATTCCGCACGCCCTGTCGCTGATCGCATCCGTGTAGTAGAAATCGCTGTCTTCGGCCGTGATGTGCCGCTCCTGATCCATGAGGCCATTGGGATAGAAGTAGCTGCCGCAGCCGGCCAGTGTCCCGTAGAACCGCTCGAAACCGCGCGAGAGCGGCGTGGGATTGCGCGGACTGCCGGGTTCGCCCGTGGGTGGCCCGCTGAGCGGCATTCCCGGCGAGGTGTGCCATTTGCCGGCGTACCAGGTGGAATAGCCAGCCGGCTGCAGCGCTTCGGCAATGGTGACACCATGGGTGTTCAGATAGCCCTGATAGGCCGGCCCGAAGCCGTAGTCGTCCACCATGAGACCCACGCCTGCCTGATGCGGATAGAGCCCGGTCAGGAGGCTGGCGCGCGTGGGGCAACAGCGGGCGCAGTTGTACATTTGCGTGAACCGCACGCCCTGTTGCGCCATGCCATCGAGCGCCGGCGTCCGGATCTCGGACCCGAAACACCCAATGTCGGAAAAACCCATGTCATCGGCGAGAATGACAAGAATGTTCGGGCGTTTCACTGCTCATTCTCCTTTTTTCGGTTCGCTCACAAGGTCTTCACACGAGCGATCACAGATCCGTCCGCCGATGCCAGAAGGCTGCGCCGGTGTGATGTGCCTGATCGTCCCATTCGCGGGCGGTCTGCACAAGCCGCTGTCGCAGGCTGGACAAAGTGGGCTTTGAATCTTCGCGCTCCGCCAGGTTGCGTGTCTCAAAGGGGTCGGCGACCAGATCGAACAACTGCGTTGCGCCGCAGGCGTACTCGATCAGCTTGTGCCGGCCGTCGGTCAGGCCGCGGATGCTCCTCTCGTAGGCCAGATACAGATCCTGGCGCGGTTGTGTGGTCGGGTCCTTCAGGCAGGGGAGCAGGCTGACGCCCTCCACGGAATCGGGAACCGGCGTGCCGGTCAGACCACAGAGCGTTGGGAAGATGTCCAGCAGGTACACCAGCGCGTCACTCTGCCGCCCCTTGGGAATGCCTGGGCCGGCAAAGATCAGCGGGACCCGGACGCTGTGATCGTAGACGCTCTGCTTTCCCATCAACCCGTGCTGGCCAATGGCCAGGCCATTGTCACCGGAAAAGACAATGATGGTGTTGTCGAGAGCGCCCTTCTTGCGCAGCGCGGCGAGGACGCGGCCCAGGGCGGCATCCAGATGGGAGATCATGGCATAGTAGTCTGCGATGTGCCGCCGGATCTCCTGCGGCATGCGCGGGATGGCGGCGAGCATCTCGTCGCGGATGCGCAGCGCGCCCGTATCGATGGCATGCTCTGGGACAAAATTGGGCGGCAGATCGATCTTGTCGGGATCATACAGCTTCAGAAACTCCTCTGGCATGCTGCGCGGGTCGTGCGGCGCCATGAGCGAGGTGTACATGAAGAACGGCCTTGTGCCGTTCCATTGCTCGATAAAGCGGATGGAGGAGTCGGCAAAGATATCGGTGGAGTGTTGCCCGGCGTGGAAATGGTCTCCCCGGCGCTGTTCTACTTTGTTCGTCAACCATGGATTGCGTATGCACGGGGCATAGCGCTCGTACCGGCCTGTGGGATCGAACTGGCAGAGGGGGACCATCCAGTGATCCTCCATGCCGCCGAAAAATATTTCGTCGCCGCATTCGAAGCTTCGCGCATAAGACGCGGTTCCGTTGTGCCACTTGCCAGTGCCAAAGGTGAGATAGCCGTCCTGACGCAGGCACTCGGCCAGCGTGACGTGACTCGGCGGGATCTCCTCACCTTGTCCCTGGATGTGGTACAGCGTGCGCCCGCTGTGAAGCATGGCACGGCTGGGCATGCACACTGCGCCGCAACTCCCGCCTGGAATGTGCGCGTGTGAAAATACCGTGCCGGCGGCGGCCAGCGCATCCAGGTTCGGCGTGTGGATGGCATTGTTTCCAAGCGCGCGGATCGTGTCGAAGCGCTGGTCGTCGGCGAAAAAGAAAAGTATGTTCGGTTTCTTGTTCATAGCCAGGCTCCCGTAATCTCCTGAAACGTGTTGATGGGCGTGTAAGGTGTCGGAGTCGTCGCCGTAGTCGTCCACCAAACTTGTTCCCATTTCTGGCCGACGGTATTTATCTGTCGCGCGCCCGGCGTGCTCCTTCCTTCCACGATGTATCGCGTGAGCAAGACTTTCAGCTCTTCGACAACCTCCGGATGCTCCGCGTGCACATTGCGGCGTTCTCCGATGTCGGCCTTGTGCCCCCGGAAAGGTTATGCACGCGTCGTCTTGGAAAATGCGGATAAGGCAACATGATTATTTCTCCTGTGTGCTACCGGCTATTCTTTCAGTACGAATCGGGGATACAGTTCGGTCCGGAAGGGGAAGCTGATGCCCTGGGCCAGGCGCAGGTAGAAGTCCATGCGGTTGTCGCTGTCGCCGTCGCAGATCATGGCGTTCAAGCCGAATGCATCCCCGGCTTTCAATCCCAGTGCAGCCAGTGGCAGGCGCAGGGTGTAGCGGGTGAGCTTGGTGTTCTCGTCACGCGTCACGGCGCAGTCCGCAGTTCTAAGAATCGCATCGCTTGCGCCCATCGCCTGATGGAATATCACGCCGTTGGTGGAAAGGGCCAGCATCAGGTTCCAATGGGTGCCATCCGGTGTTACAACTCCGAGCTGCATCGCGTCGCCATTCCAAGCGTTGCCGCCGCTCTGTGTGTTCTGGTGCTGGTCGTCCGTCACCTCGGCGCCGATACAGACTGCCTCGCCGTCCCATCCAAGGTAGATGCGGGCGCTGACGTCCTCGGGTCCCTGCCAGAGCGTCCGTGGTTGGTTGGGCACCACGCTGCGGGCGTTCTCCGGAAAGACATCTTCGGCGCTGGCCATGGTTGCCAGGGGCTTATTGAGTGTGGACAGATCATCGTTGACCTTTAAAGGCGCAGCCAGTTTGCGGAGCGGCCGCACGATCGTGGCGTCGAACCGAGGCGGCTGGGTGGCGGTGATGTTGTCGCCTGCAGGCGCTGCGCGCACTGCGCGAAATCCGTTGAAAGGATCCATTCCGCGGCGATCCGCATAGGCCACGGTCGCCTTGATGCGTCCGGAATTCAGTAGATGACCCAAGCCATAATAATGTATGCCCTTGCCGTAGCCGCCTCGGTACACCACGGCACCGGCATCCTTCGGCCAGTCGGCAGGCAGAAACGCCTCGCCCTGACCGTGCGAGCCTGCAAACGTCCGCCCGGTCGGCAGACAAGGCGTTACCAGCTGCTCAACAAAGCTTAAGCTGTTCAGGAACCCCAGTCCCCAATAGGAAAACCCAACTTCCCTTGGAGTAGGATTCTCGCTGCCCCGTAACGCTTTTTCGTACTCCAACTCCGTCAGGGGGCGCAGTCCGGCCCAAGCTGCGACTGTTGCACTGTCCCTCCAGGAAAGCCAGGGACAAAACCCATCAGGCGTGGTGGCGACATAGGTGTACGGATGCCCGCTGCCGACGCGATTGATCGTCACCCCCTGATAGCCGTCGTACCAGTATTTCTTAGCAAATTCAGCGGGTATGGTATTGAGAAAACCAGCGTAAAGCGCCTGGTTGATCACCGGGTACTTCATGCAGTAGAAAGCCGCAAAACCATTGGGGAATAACGCAGAAATCTCGCTGTTGTCTTCCGGCGTTATTCCGCTGGCCCAGAGCTTACCTTTCTGTTTTCCGGTCGGAATCGCACCGGGCCCCGTCACCCGGTACGGAGGGGTGGCCGCTCCCGATTCGCCGTCAACATAAGCGTGAAAGGCATTGACCTCTTTCCCGCCTGTGCCCAGGAAGTAAGGTCCTTCCCCGACGTAACACATCTCCACGCCAAAGGCGCGAACATCAGGTTCCAGGTTTCGGGATTCAGGGTTCAGCGCGGAGAGATCCACCACGGCCGTGACTTTGCGGGCGGCGACAGAGGCGCGTCCATCTTTGGCCAGACGGACGAACATCCCCACGGACCCGCCTGCCCCGAGCCCCGTCGAGGGGTCATTGCCAGCGGGCACCACAAACTCCAGGGGGGTGCCATCGCCGGAACTGTAGCCGGTGGGATTGACCACTTTATCCGCCGCGAGACGCACAGGACGCCAATCGACCGATCCCTTCGCCCGCGCCTTGAAGAAAACCCAGGTCGCGTCGTGGAAGCTCCCGTAGCGGTAGGCGTTTGTCCAGGTGATGTCAAAGGTGACCACCGCCGTCTTATCGTCGCGCGGGGAGACGGTCACGTTAGCAAGCCGCACTTCAGGGCCACGCAAGATCGGCGCAGGTGTTTCCGCCGCTTCCTGCTCGGAATCACCTTCCGCGTCTTTCGGCTCGGTATCCTGCGCTCGGGCGCCAGGCGCGGTCAGCAGAAACGCTGCCGAGGCCAGGGTTATCAGGCTTTTCAGGGTCATCATCGTTTTCATAGTCTCTTGTCTCCTGTTCGAAACTCGATTGCTGCCGGACGCAAACGACTGCCTTCGATCAACACTTCAATCTTCACTTTTCAATCTTCCCTTGGCTCGTCCTCACCCCGCGGAAGCCATGTGCGTAGTGGCGGCTTTTTTCGCCGCCTTCGCAGCCGGCAAGATTCACCGCAAAGCGATTCGACACGCGATACCCCTCGTTGATATCCCAGTGCTTGGAATGGGTTGATCCGGGAATGCCGCCGCCGCGCATACCAAAGGAAATTGTCCACGGCGCTTCGCTGCCGGTGCCGTGATTTCCGGCAAAAGTTCTTGCGGCAGATGAGCCGACGCTCACCAGGCCTTCGTTCAGGTTGCCGGTGAGATCCAGGATGCCCCAGTACGATGCGCCAGCGCGCACGCGGTCGCTGTCTGGCGTGGCGAAGCAGCCCGCCCGAATGGGGCACGACTTCAGCTTCCCGTTCGTGCCATCGAACGGCGCGTTGCCGTGAGTGGCATCCGGGCCGCCGGTCCCTTCCCAGATGGCCATCTCGTCGGGCATGCCGGGGTTCTTGAGCGTGTACGCGCCGCCATTGCCTGCCATGCCGGCAATGGCGGCGGTGCCCCAGGCATACTCATCCGGGACCGGCAGGAGCGGTCCGCGGCAGGCCTTTTCGAATTCCAACTCGGTCATGGGGCGCAGGCCGGCCCACGCCGTGTAGGCGGCGCCATCCAGGAATGTAATGGAGTTGCAGGCCACATCAGGCGTGCTGGTCTTGTAAACGGCCGGCTTGCCTGGCTTGGGAACGACGCCGGATGCGGTGAACGTTCCACGCTGGATGACCAGAGGTTCGTTCGCGTCGGCGATTCCGGAGGTTGCGATTTGAATCCTGCGATTGGCCGCGTCAACTTGCCCTGGCACGGGCGCGATCTTGGGGGCGGGTGAGGAGGGTTTGTCGGTCATGCGGGCCGCCTGCTGCTTATAGGTGAGGGTGTTGAGAAAATCCACGTACTGTTGTTGCGTGATTTCGGTGCGCATGCAGTAAAACGCGGCGTATCCCTTTGGGTAGCGATCGGCAAGTTGCTGCGGAAAGCGGCTGTTGAAGTCGTCGGGGGTTTTGGGGCTCATTCCCAACGTATCGCGGTTGCCCAGATTCGCCTCGGCCGTTCCGCCCAGAGTGAGCCCTTGCTCGCTGGTGATGCGCAACGGCTGCGTGCTTGCGCCCGCCGAGAATTGGGCTTTGATACGGTTCGTGACCGTCGAGCCATCGCCGGCCCAGAACGCGCCGGAGGGGACATAGACCATCGGAAGGGCAAACACACGGACTTCGGCGTCGGCGGGAACATCGGCGCATGTCAGCGTAACCCCATTCCAGACGTTCGGTCCCTGTCCCGGCGCGCTTCGGAAGATAAAAGCCCCGATGCCGCGCGTGCCGCTGGTGACGCCGCCATCAGGAGTGTCGGACAGGCCCAACTCCAACGAGGCTCCTGAGGGAACGGTATGGCTCGAAACGTCGGGGGTGAGCGTCGCATGCTGCCAGACAGCCTTGCCGGGCTTCTTGATCTTGGCGAACACCCACGCCGCATCCCAGCTCTCCAGTTTCCGCGGCGCCGGGTCACCGGTACGCTCGGCCGGTTCCTCCCACGCCGTCCGCCAGGACCAGTCCCAGGCGAGGTCAAAGGTGATGGCGCTCTGTCCCGCAGCGGAACCGGCGACCAGTCGTGCGTTCGTGACGCGGATCGGATCCGCCTTGCCGGTCCCCTTGAAGCGGGCGTCGGCACTGCCTGTGACGGAATCGGCAGCAAAGACTGGCACTACGGCAAGCAGCAAGGCAACGGCAAGTAACACGTGTTTCTTCATGGTCTTTCCTTCCTTTGTTTTTCGACTGCTGTCGAATGCCGCCGATTGCCATCGGCCGCATTCGATTTGACCTCTGATCTCTGAACCCCTTCTCCTACTGCCCCGCCGCTTCTTTTGGCGCGTTTCGAACGCCGCGCCATTTTTGGGACGCATCGACGAATGGTGCGGCGGCCGCGCTGCGGCACGATGGGTTGCGGAAGTCATATCCGCCGCGCGTTCCAGCACCTATGGCATCGTCTTGCGGCCAGTCAGCAGGGATGTCGGTTGTTCCGTTGCCGTGCGTCGCTTTGAAATTGCGCCCTTTGGCGTTACCGGCCGTTACGATGCGCTCGCACGATGACTTCCACCGGTTGCAGTCCATGATGTCCCAGAAGGAGTTGTGCGAGATCTTGTGATTTCCCGTCTCCCAGCCCTCGTCAATCGGCCCGCGGGAAAGCTTTTCGTATTCCAATTCGGTCATTGGCCGCAGTCCGGCCCAACCAGCAAAGCCCGTTACGGATGGCCAGGACAGACCTCCGATTTCATGCCTGTGATGCTCCTTACGCCCCCCTATTTGGTACGAATAATTGCCACCGGGTGCGTTTTCGAGCGGCGTGAATCCATCCCTCGGCTTGGTGTACTTTGCGGACTGCGCCTTGGGAACCGTGGCGATAAAATTACTATAATGACCCACTTTGATCATGGTCTTCATGCAGTAGAAGGCGGCATAACCTTTCGGATAGGCGGCCGGTATCTCGCCGCCATCCTCCAGTGGCGCAGCCGTGCCGGCGGCCCAGAGTTTGCCCTTCTGCGTTCCGGTTGGAATCGCACCGGGATCGCTCACACGGTAGGGCGCGCCCGCACGGGAACCGTCCGTGTACTGAAAGAACGCATCGGCATCCTCGGCATCCAAACCCAGCAGGAAGGAGCCTTCCGGGATATAAACCATTTCCAGCCCCGTGCCGCAGATCAAAGGGGGTGTGGTTTGAAGTTCTTTCGTGGTGAGGTCACACAACACCGTGAGGTTGGTGGCATTCACGGTGCCCTGACCGAACTCGGCTCGGCGGATGAATACGCCGAGAAAGCCCTCTGCGCCGTCCGGAACGATGAATTCGACGGGGGTGCCATGGCCCTGGGTGTACCCGGTTGGATTCAGAACTTTATCCGCGATCAGTCGGACATGCCGCCACTCGGCTGCGCCTTGGGGCTTGGCCTTGAAGAAGACCCATACGGCGTCGTGATTGATCTCGTGCCGAAAGGATCGCCCCCAGGAAAGGTCAAAGCTCAGGATCGCGGTCTTGTCATCGCGCGGTGTGGTTTTGACATTGACAATCGTGACGGTATCCGCGCGGTCGTGCCACCCCGCCTGCGCCGTGCCTGCGAGTATAAGGGCGGCAATCGTTCCAAAGACAAAACTTGTGGTTCCCGTTGCTCGGCTACTTCTGATCATGCTTTTTTTGTTCATGTCGCTCTTTCTGTTGAATGTAGGCGATCGGGTTCCATCCTGAGTATTGTCCGATCAACCGGCTATTGACCTCTTTGACATTGCGGGAGTATAGCTCAATTCCGGCCGATTATCAATCGTCATGCTGGGATGCGTCTTTGGCATCATTTCCCTCCACGGTACGGAGATTTGGGGTGTTGTCTGTGAAAATATCCGTGTCGAGTACTGCGAGGAACAGTTGTTCTGCTTCCGATATATTGACGACATCTGGGGCATTCCGGGGGAACGGTCTTTTCGTAGAAGCCGTGGTTGTGACAGTACTGGCCGGAAATAGGGCTCACGCGACTCGGGGTGCAGATGGTGTTCTGCGTGTAGCAGCGCGTAAAGCGCAGGCCGGAAGCCGCCAGCCTGTCCAGGTTCGGCGAGATGACCTGCGGGTGCCCCTCGTGCCCCATGCAGCCCGCGTGGTGTTGAACCGCCATAATGTGCAGCACATTCATAGGCTTAGACATACTTGCTCCGTTTCGCTCGCTGTTCCGTTTTCCGGCCTTTTCGGTGGACGACTACGGCGACGACTACGGTGGACGATGGGGGCGCGATCCACTCGTGATCCGTAGTCGTCAACCGATCTCCCTCTTCATTATTTGCCCTTCTTTTCCCCCTCACGTTCCACCCCATGGGCGAGGCGTCCGCGGTGGCGGAACGCTGTCTGCGATGCTGCGCCGGTCGCGTTCCACGTCTTCAAACCAGTGGTCCAACTCACGGCCCAGCCGGGCAACGCGGTCCGGATCGGCCGCGGCCAGGTCGTTGCGTTCATAAGGATCGTTCCGAATGTTGAACAAGAGTGGAGGTTGGGTTGGACCAAGCTGGACCGTCGGGTAGGGCGGCTGAAAAATGCCGTTATGGATGCAGTGTTCCGGACCGAACATGGAGATGTGGTTCCACTGGTTGTCAGGCACATCGCCACACCTGTCGCGCCAGGGGCGGACGAGTTTCCAGTCGCCGTCGCGGATGGCTGCATTGCAGTCGCACACCGGCGACGCCGAGTAGTGCTGCGTCAGACAGGTTCCCTCACGGATTAGTCCGTCCAGGGTCGGCGTGTTGGACAGTCCGTTGTTGAACGCGCTGAAATCGCCATAGTCAAGGTCGTCAGCCAGGAGGAAAACAATGTTGGGTCGTCGGGTCGTGTTCGTGTTCCTTTCACTTCTTTGGCCGGTGGAACCAGGAGTAATGGTGTCTGGGGCCAGCGGGCTTCATCACTTCCGGCGCAGGCGTCGGCACCTCGGGCCATGTGTCACCGGAGCGCCGGCACCAGTCATGCAGCGCTTCCGCCATCTTTGCCCGCTGCTCAGTGTACTGCGGATCTTCCGCCAGGTTGCGCGTTTCCAGTGGATCGGCGGCCAGGTGATACAGCTCGTGATCACCCTCGCGCGATTCGACGTATTTCCAGTCACGCGTCATCCACATGCGCAGCGGACTCATTAACTCGGTCCAGCATGTGGAATGGAATTCCGCCTGAACCGCATCGCGTACGCTGTCGGTAGCGCCCGTCATCAACGGACTCAGGTCAACGCCCTGGGCTTCCCGTGCCGGCGGCAGCCCGCAGATCGAAAGAATCGTCGGCACAAGATCAATCTGTGAGGCCAGTCCATCGGTGCGCGGGACGATGCCTTGCGCCCGCATTCCCGCCGGCGGACGGATGATCAGGGGGACGCGGATCAGTTCCTCGTACAGGCTCGCTCCTTTAAGGATAAGACTGTGACTCCCCATCAGGTCGCCGTGGTCGGAGGTGAAGATGAACAGCGTGTTGTCCAGTTGGCCGGTATCGTTCAGGACACCCAACATCCGGCCCATGAGGTGGTCAATGTAGCTGACCGCGCCCAGATATCGCGCCCACATGGTCTTCAGTTCGATCTCGGTGAACTGGAGCGCGGTCTGCAACTGCCGGTCGGCGCGCTGCAGCCAGCGCTGACCGCTTTCATCGCGGTAGTTTTCCGGCAGGACCATGTCTGCGGGGTTATACATCGAGAAGAACGGTTCGGGACAGACGAACGGCGCATGTGGTTCGATGCAGGACCATGTAAGGAGAAAGGGCGAGTCGGCGCCGGCGCGGCTTCGGATGTAGGTCTCGGCCTCGCTGCAGAGGTAGGTGGAGACGAAATGCGCCAGCGGCACCCGCGATGGCCCACAGATCGTCCATGTGTCGTAGAGTTCGGGATCCGGTTCGCTCCCTTGCCGCTTGCCGACGACATCTATTCCTTGCTTCTCAGCGTAGCGGGCGTAGTCGTTGTCCTCGGGCCGGCTGGTGTCGCCCTCGCTCTCGCTGTAGCGGATGACACAGTCCCTGAAGCCGCGGCGGTCGCTGCCGGTGCCCAGGTGCCACTTCCCGATGTAGGCGGTATGGTAACCGGCCGGCCCGAGGTAGTCCGCCAGCAGCTTCACGTCTTCAGCAAGGTGAAGGCCTTTGGCGCCTAGTTTCGCATACTGGTTGGCCACCAAACCGTGCGAAGAAGGGAGGCGCCCCGACAGAATGGACGCCCGCGCCGGTGAGCACATGGGACTGGTGCAGTAGGCATGGGTGAAAAGCGTGCCGCCTTTCGCCAGCCAGTCCAGGTGCGGCGTATACACCGTGGTGCATCCGGCGGCCCGGATCGTGTCGAACCGTTGCTGGTCGGTGATGATCAGGACTACGTTGGGTTTGGCTTTCGTCATGGCTTTTGTTCTCCTAACTTATTCGCAAACGACTGGTAAACGATCCGTCTCTCAAACACTCGAAAAGTCTTGATTTGGGATATGCGGCATGGCATGACGCGCAACCCGATGCGCCCTTCGGAGAGCGGCGGAAACTTCGAAACATCCCACTCAAAGCGCTCATTCCTGCCGTCGCCGCAAACGTCGAAAGTCATGACGTTGCCCACGCTGACGATCGTGAGCCGATACGGCACGTCCAGCTTGAACAGGCCAGTGCCCCAATGGGTCCCTTCGATCTCGGTCACCTTTTGGAACGGCACGTTGACTGGCGCCGGATAGCGCCGGGCGCGGATGTATTCCCCCTCCACGTCGGGCAGACCGACCGAGTAGCTGATGTGCAGGGCATTCATGTAGTTGAAGTACAACGGCATCCGCGCCCGGTTACGGAGGTTCGCCCAGGCCGCGATGTCCTTGTCGTAGGGCGGCGTCCCGATGCCCGTGGCTTTCAGGTAGATGATGTTCACGCCCTCGACAGCGCGGTCGTGGCGCGTGAATTCGTATTCGATCTTCACATCCCCGACAAAGCTGTCGCGGGTCCAGAGCACCATGCTGTCGCCGTTGTCCTTGATGTCCGGTCCGGCGCGCAGAATCATGCCCTGTGGCGTGTTCTCGACCGTGGCGGTATCGCCGTCCAAGAACCACTTCTCACGCCAATCGCCGCTGCCGTTATCGGCAAGAACCATTCGCCATTCGCCTTCGTGGCAGTTCTCATGCTTGCGGTCCGTCATCTTTCGCTCTTCTCCTTCTCGAAACAAGCCGCCTCTGCTCGGTGGCATTGCCACGGATCTACCCAGGGCTGGGACGCTTCATACTTCACCTCGCCATAATGGGTGAGGCCGTCGCGTTCGAGATAGCGGCGCCCGTCCAGGAACTCGTCTCCCTGCCGATCCAGCCGTTGCTGCAATTCGGCTTCGAGGCGCGCCCGGACAGGCGCGTGCGCAGGATCGCTTGCCAGGTTGCGCATCTGGTAGGGATCCGCCTTGCGGTCATAGAGCAACCACGGCCCATCGGTGTTGCGCACATAGGTGTAGCGGTTCGTGAACAGGCCGCGGTAGGCTTTCATCCCGGTGATCAGGAGCCACGTGAACTCGGCCGGCATGGTGAGCAACGCGGCCTCTTCGCCGGTCGGCTGCGCCTCCCCGCGGAAGAACGGCGACCAGTCGCGCCCTTCCACGGTCTTGGGAACCGGAAGGCCGCAGAGGCCGAGCAGTGTCGGCATGATGTCCGGGGCGTCCAGCGGCAGCGCGAGGTTGCGGCCAGCGGCGCCGGGCAACCCCGGCCAGCGCAGCAGGAACGGGACCCGGACGGACTCGTCCCACGGATACAGCTTCGTCTCTACGCCCTGGCTGCGGAACATGTCGCCGTGATCGGACGTGAAAACAACCATCGTGTTCTGCTCGATGCCCGCCTCCCGAATGGCGTCGAGGACGAGCCTCAGGCCATCATCAAGCGCCGCGATGTGCGCATAGCAGCCGCGCAGTTCCTCCGCGGCTGTTTCGCGCAGGGCGGGCGGCACGTTGGGCCGCAGGCGTATTTCCCGCCCTTCGTAGCGCTGGCGGTACTCATCCGGCGCCGTATGCAACGGGAAATGAGGCGGCCCCCACGACAGCATCAGCATGAACGGCTTCTCGCCGTTCGCATGGTCCCGGATGTATTGGGCCGCATCCCGGCTCTGGGCCAGCGCGTCGTAACCCTCCCACTTGCGCGGGGTCGGATCGTCGTTGAAAAAGTAGGGCGAGTCGTTGTAGTCATGACAACACTCGAACCCTTTCCAGTAGTCGAAGCCCAACTGGTAGTCGCGCGGCACCACGGCGTACCGGCGCCCGTACTGGCCGTCGGGGCTGCCGTACAGGTGCCACTTGCCGATGTAGGCGGTGCAATAACCGCCTTCCCCGAAGGCGCGGGCGATGGATACGCAGTTCGGGTCCAGTTCCACGTCGTTGATGTAGACGCCGTGGGTCAATGGATACTGTCCGGTCATCAGGCTGGCGCGGTAGGGGCAGCAGACCGGGCAAC
Source organism: Akkermansia muciniphila (assembly GCA_945870025.1). Lineage (GTDB taxonomy): Bacteria > Verrucomicrobiota > Kiritimatiellia > RFP12 > JAAYNR01 > VGWG01. The sequence continues at coordinate 14,912 of CAMBQN010000026.1, read as the reverse complement.
CGGAGACGGCGTGTGTCACGTTGACGCTCTCCGCGGCCAGCCGATCCAATACCGGCGTTTCGCAGTTCGGATCGCCGGCGTAGCCGGTGGCGTGCGCCGGCCATTCGTCGGCGAAAACGAACACGATGTTGGGTTTCTCGTTCATGTGCCTGGCCCTAACCTACTTACATTGGGTCTTCGTTGCGCCATGTCGTCCTTCCGTTCAATCGCTCAAGTCGGCAACTTGACGGGAGCCGGCATCTTTCCCTTGAGCGGGAAACCCGGGGGGAAACCGGGGACAGGCAAATAATAGCAAATTTTTTCTAAACGGTGTGGAAATCGTCCCTTCTCGATCCTTTAAGACACAACAAATGGTCTAATTATGAGCACATCCGTACAGTCGAAATCGCTATCGGAGTCGACTTCCTTGCTTTCTCGTCGATTTCGGTCCCGATCCCGATTTGGATCCCGATAGCGGCTGTCATAATTAGAATTGCTGTCGGGCGCATCCAACGTCAAAAAAACCTGATTGACTTCAACTCGCTGATCGGCTATTGTTACCCCCTCATTTCCCTGAAAACCTGACGAAAACCCGACGTACCGAGGAGCACGAGCATGAAGCAGCTATGGCAGCCTTCCAAAATCAAACGCGCCCGCAAGATCGGGTTTCGCGCCCGCATGGCGACCAAGGGCGGACGCAAGATCCTGGCCCGCCGCCGTCAAAAGGGCCGCGCGCGCCTGACCATCTAACCTGGCGGATGACGCCATGACCGGCACGGGCGCTCACGTTCCAGACACCCAGGCGCACGCGACGGTGGTTGTATCACCGCCGGTTCGTTATTGTTTGCCGCGTTCGGCCCGTCTCACGTCCCCGCAGTATCGGGCTGTTTTTGACGCAGGTCGGTCGATTGCGGGCCGGTACATCGTAATCTGGTCAAAACCAGCAGAGGGCACGGCGCGCCGGGTCGGAGTGGTGACCAGCAAGCGCGCACTGCATACGGCGGTCGAGCGAAACCGGGCGCGGCGCCTGATGCGCGAGGCGTTCCGGCTGAATCGGCATGTGCTGCGCGATGGCGTTGACCTCATTCTGATCGCGCGGGCGCGGATCGTCGATGCGGGAGGACGGGCCGTGGCCGAGGATTTTCTGGCCGTTTGCCGAAGGGTCGGTCTCTGCCGAAAGGAGTCGGAGTCGTGTTGAGTCGGCTGTTGATTCTGTGCGTCCGCGGCTATCAAGTGGCGCTCGGGCCGCTCATCGGCCCGTGCTGTCGTTTCACACCGTCGTGCTCCGAGTATTGCATCGGCGCGCTCCGTACGCACGGCCCGTGGCGCGGGCTGTGGCTGGCGTTGCGACGCATCGTCCGCTGCAGGCCCTTCGGACCGTGCGGAGAGGATCCGGTTCCACCGCTCTAAAAATGTGTGTTCCCTGTTCTGTGTTACCCTTATGAAAAAACAAGACATCGCAATCGTTTGCCTGCTGTTCCTCGCCCTGCTGGGCTGGATGCTCTATCAGAACAAGATCGCTCGGGCGGAGTTTGAAGAGCAGGCTCGGCAACGCCTAAAACGAGAGGCGATCTCCCCCGAGGCAGCGGCTTCGGCGACCTTGCGCGCATCGTCCGATCCCGCGTCGGTAATCGCCCCAACCGAAACGCCGGTGGCTCCGGAAGCGGCCCTGACCGTATCCACATCCGCCGTTGCACGCCTCCCCGAACAGATCGCCACCCTACGCAGTGACGAGCTGGTCGTTTCGATCTCATCTCGCGGCGGCGCGGTGGTCGATGCGACGCTGCTGGAGCATAAGGCCACTCTACAGCCGGATAGCGGCCCGATGGTCTTCGATTTCGACACCGTGGCGGCACTGCGCTGGGAGGGTCTGCCTGGAATCGCGGCCGATGCCGATTATACGATCCAGGCCGATACCCAGACGGTCACCCTGACGACCCAGTCCGCCCAGGGCTTGGCGGTCGAACGTCGGATCGTGCTGCGTGATCTCTACCGGGTCGAAGTTACGGATCGCCTGCGCAACACCTCCGACCGTCCGATGGGAATCGCGTCCAACTGGGTCTCCCTCGGCACCTTCCAGTGCGGAACGTCTAATAATGACATCTTGGGCGTCGATTCGTTCGGAGCCTGGACAGATGCCAAAACCCGGTATTGGGAGACCGATGTGGCGCGGGCGATCGGCGGCGGCGGCGGCGGCTGCGGCGGCGCGACGGGTCCGCTCAAGCCCCGTGCGTCCCTGTCGGTCGAGACCCCGCAACAGTGGGTCGCGATCAAGTCGCGGTTCTTCACCCAGATCTTTCTGTCGACGACCACCAACGCCGGGTTCCGCATGGATATCGTGTCCGCGCCCGCCGGTTACAAGGGAAATCCGGTCGGCAGCCTCTCGGCGGCGGTCGCATTCGACGGCTTCACGCTCCAGCCCGGCGAGACGGTCACGCGGGACACGACCCTCTACATCGGCCCCAAGAAACTCGCCGTTCTCAAGGCCATCGGCCACGGGGTTGACGAGGTGATGGAATTCGGCACGTTTAAATGGTTCTGCAAGCTGCTGGTGCCGACCCTCAACTTCTTCAACAGCGTCATCCCGAACTACGGCGTGGCCGTGATTCTGCTCACCGTCCTCGTGCGAGTGATCTTCTGGCCGCTCACGCACAAGAGCACCGAGGGGATGAAGCGGATGCAAACCCTGGCGCCGCAAATCAAGGCGCTACAGGTCCTGCACAAGGACAATCCTCAGAAAATCCAACAGGAAACCTGGCGCATCTATCGCGAGAACAAGGTCAACCCGCTGTCGAGCTGCCTGCCGATGCTGGTGCAACTTCCGGTCTTCTTCGCCCTGTTCACCGTGCTGCGAAGCGCGGTCGAGCTGCGCTTCGCGCCGTTCCTGTGGATCGGCGACCTGAGCGAGCCTGAAAACCTATTCGCGGGAATGATCCCGTTCATCGGCGCGATCAACATCCTGCCCGTTCTGATGGCCGGCACCATGGGCATTCAGAGCTACCTGACGCCGTCCACAGGCGATCCGATGCAGCAGAAGATGATGACGATCATGATGCCCGCCATGATGCTGGTGATGTTCTACACGATGCCCGCCGCGCTCTCGCTCTACTGGACCGTCAGCCAGGGGATTTCGATCCTACAGATGCTGCTGCAGCGCTACCGCGACAAGATCAAGCGGGACGGCGAGGGCGCAATCGTGGTCGAACCGCCGGATACGGCCACGCGCCAGATGCGGCGGCGGCAGGCGCGATGAATCGGATGGAAGGCTGGAAGGCTGTAAGACTGTAAGGCTGTAAGACTGTAAAACTGTAAGGTTGTAAGGTTGAAAATGTAGAGGTTACGGTTAGATTCGCGCGCACCCCATGGTGAACCGACCCCATTTGCATAACCGATTACCATCCAAGTCTCACAGCCTCACAGCCTCACTGTCTCACAGCCTCACTGTCTCACAGTCTCACAGCCTCACAGTCTCACAGTCTCACAGTCTTCAGACCTTTTGAGCATGAAACGAAAAACCGCTTTTGACGTGCCGGCGGCTGCGGCGGGGCTGGCGCTGGCCGACTTTCTGGCCAGCCGCTTCCCTTACCATGATCGGGCGGGGTGGTGTGATCGGATCCGTTCCGGCCACGTCACGGTCAATGCGCGGATGCGCCTGCCCGATGAAGCGCTCCAACCGGGCGATCGGCTCGCCTACGACACTTCGGACATCCCCGAGCCGCCGGTCGATTTCACAATCGGCGTCGTTTCGGACGACGCCGACCTTCTCATCGTCAACAAAAGCGGCAACCTCCCCTGCCATCCGGGCGGCCGCTATTTCAACCACACGTTGTGGGCCTGGCTCAAGGACGTGCGCGGAATGAGCGATCCCTCGCTCGTCAACCGCATCGACCGTGAGACCTCCGGACTGGTGGTGGTGGCTAAAAACCCGGCGGCCGCGCACAACTGCGGCAAGCAATTTGCGAACCGGCAGGTGGTCAAGCGCTACACCGCCCTGGTCGAGGCCGATGCCTTTCCGTCCGAATTGAACGGCGGCGGCTGGCTACTGCCCGACACCGCTTCGGCCGTGCGCAAAAAGTGCCGCGTGGTTTTGGGATCGATCGCCGACCTGCCGGGACCGGAAGCGGTGTGGGTCGAAACCCGTTTCCGGCTGTTGGCGCAGCGGCCGGGGGTGGCGCTGATCGAGGCCGAGCCGCTCACCGGGCGCCTGCATCAGATCCGGGCCACGCTGCTGGCGCTCGGGTATCCGGTTGTGGGCGACAAGCTGTATGGCCGCGACGAGACCGCCTTCATTCGCTTTTGCGAGGGACGACTAACGGATGCCGACCGATCGGTATTGCGCATGGATCGCCAAGCGCTACACGCCTCCGGATTGAGTTTCCGGCACCCCAAATTCGGACTCCCGGTCTCCTATCAGATCGACATTCCCGACGACATGCAACGCGTGCTGACCTCCATCGATGAAGATTGCCGGTTGCTCCCGTTGTCTGGAGACGCTATAATAACGCCATGATAATCGTTCTAAAAACGCATGCAACCGACGCCGACATCCAGTCGGTCAGTGAACTCGTCCGCACGCTGCGCTACCAGCCGCGGGTCATCCGCGGCGTCGAGCGCACGGTCGTCGCCTGCATCGGCGACGAACTCAGCAACCGCTCGCTCGAGGTACTCGGCAACCTGCCGATCGTCGAATCGGTGATGCCCGTCCAGCAGCGTTACAAGCTCGTCTCGCGCGAATACCACCCCGACGACACCGTCATCACCGTCAACGGCACGCCGATCGGCGGCGGCGCCATTGCGATCATCGCAGGCCCCTGCGCGATCGAGACCGCCGACCAGTTCCGGTCCGCCGTGCGCGATCTGAAGGCGGCCGGGGTCACGCTCATCCGCGCCATGGCCTTCAAGCCGCGGACGTCGCCCTACGACTTCCAGGGCCTCAAAGCCGACGCCATATCGATCATGCGCGACGTAAAGGCGGAGTTCGGCGTCTCCATGGTAACCGAGATCCTCGGCCCCGCCCAAGTGGAGATGGTTCATGACACCGCCGACGTGCTGCAGATCGGCGCGCGCAACGCGCAGAATTACGATCTGCTCGAATCGGTCGCCCAGGCGCGCAAGCCGGTGCTGCTCAAACGCGGCATGGCCTCGACCGTCGAGGAGTGGCTCGCTGCTGCCGAGTATCTCCTGGTCAACGGCTGCTCCAATGTGATGCTGTGCGAACGCGGCCTCCGGTCGTTCGACAAGTCGGTGCGCAACCTCCTTGACCTCGGCGGCGTCGCCGTGGCCAAACAGGAGACCCACCTGCCGGTTCTGGTCGACCCCAGCCACGCTGCCGGCAAACGTTCGCTGGTACTGCCCCTCGCCAAAGCCGCGCTTGGCGCGGGCGCCGATGGCCTGGTCATCGAAGCCCATCCCAACCCCAACGAGGCCTACAGCGACGCGGCTCAGCAACTGCCCAGCGCCACGTTCAAGCAAACCCTCGACGAACTCGCCCCCTGGATCGCCCTCGCCCGCGCCAGCCGGTGAAGAGAAATCGCCTAACACCGCGCTTGCCGTCGGCGCCGATTTGCGCCACAATGGCGGCATCTCGTAACCATCCTGACTGTGGGAGACCGACATGTCCGACCCGGACCTTGTGATTGACGCGCGCGACTTGGACAAAAGTTACCACCTGCCGCATAAGACCGTCACCGTGCTCACCGGGGCGTCTTTGACCTTGTCCGCCGGCGAACGGGTGGCTGTCGTCGGCCGCAGCGGCGTCGGCAAAAGCACGTTGCTGCACGTCCTCGGAGCGCTGGACCGTCCCGAGGCGGGCGAGGTGCGCATCAACGGGCGTTCGATCTATGCGCTGAGCGAACGTGACCGGGCGATGCTGCGCGCCCGCGAGATCGGCTTCGTCTTCCAATCCTACCATCTGCTCCCCGAGATGGATATCGCCGAGAACGTGATGCTCCCGGCCTGGGCGGGCGGCAGCCGGCAGAGCCGCACAGCGATCCGGCGGCGGGCGATCGAGATGCTCGAACGCGTGGGCCTGGCGGACCGCGCCACGCACACCCCGCTCGAACTCTCGGGTGGCGAACAGCAGCGGGCCGCGCTGGCCCGCGCCCTGATGAATGCGCCGCCCCTGCTGCTGGCCGACGAACCGACCGGCAATCTGGATCGCAGCACCGGCACCCAGATCCTCGACCTTCTCTTCGGCATCGCCCATCAGACCGGCCACGCGCTCGTGCTCGTCACCCACTCGCCCGAAGTCGCCGCGCTCTGCGACCGGACGCTGACGCTCGAAAACGGACGGCTGGTGTGAGGGACGCCCCGCAGGGAGTGGGATGGGGCAGTGTTCAGTGTTCAGGTTTCAGGGGGCAGGGTTCAGGGGGCAGGGTTTGCGGTGATTGATAAAATTAAATCAGCACGAATCGCCAGTGTCGCCAGTCTGGGTCTGTGGACGCTGCTGGCGGCCGTGACGACGGGGTTCGGCCAGGAAGAGGCTGCGCGCCCGTCGCCGCGCCCGTCGCCGCGCGCCTATTCCGCCCAACGGATGGATCGCGAAATGGTCCGCGTGCCCGGTGGAGACCTGATCTTCGGCATGACCGCGGCGGAGAAGCAAGCCGCCGCCACCGCCGCTGGGGTGCATCCCGATCGCCTGAAGTTTCACTCGGACCGAAAAATCCTGAAAGTAAAGGACTTCTGGATCGACACCTATCCGGTCACACGCGGCCAGTTCGCCCGCTTCATGAAGGAGACAAACTATCAGGTGTTGCGAAACGGCTGGGTAGTCGGCTGGCGCGAATGGACCCGGTCCTGGCCGCCGGACCAGCCCGGCACCGAGGCGCTGCCCATGATCGGCGTCAATGCCGCCGATGCCGAAGCCTATGCCCGCTGGGCTGGCAAACGCCTGCCCACCGAAGCCGAATGGGAACTGGCGGCGCGCGGAACCGATGGGCGCCCCTACCCCTGGGGCAATGATCCGTCGACCAACGCCTGCTATGAAGGGCACGGCAATCTTTCGTTCGCAACCCTTTTTCCGGTCGGCTCCTGGCCTGCGGGTGCCAGTCCGTGCGGCGCGATGGACATGGTGGGGCTGGTCTGCCAGTATGTGCGTACGATCGAAGGCCGCGAGAGCCATATTCTGGCCGGTTCGAGCGTCTTCCACACCCAACCCTATTCGCGCCTGGTGACCGCCCGTTTCGGTTGGGTGCCGGACATGCGCAATTATGTTTCGGGCTTCCGTTGCGCGTCCGACACCCCCCCGCCCGGCGATGGCGCGGGAGAGGCGTACCGGGCGGGCGCGCCCGTGCTGCCAGCTACACTGGCCATTCGCAATGATCTCTATCTGAAGGAGCCGATCACGCTGCGCGGACTCGAGACGACCACGCTCGAGGTACGCGTCCCCTGGTTCCCGGAGAGCGTCTGGACGCTGGACGTTCCGGAGATGACCTACGGCCCCTTCATCGGCGCGAACCTGTGGTTTCCGGGAGACCCCCAGACGACGGTGAATTGGGTCGTCGCGCCCGACGGTCAGCGCGCGTCTTATGTGCGCGAGCAGGGGGAACAACGCATCGCATGCACGGCGTGGGTGGAGAACGGGCACACCGTCCGATTCCGGATGGATACCAGCAACATCGAGGGTGACGGCGGGATGATCCGCCATGTCTGCATGAAAACGATCAGCCCGTTCTTTTCGAGCCAGGAGCAAATGTCCCAGGGCATCATCCTCAACGGCGCGTTTGTCCGGGTGGCCGATGGGCCTCAGGGATTTCGCCCGGGAGATAGGCGCTTTCTGGAGACGGGCGATCGGGATCTTCAGACGTTCTTCTGGTCGGTGCCGGGCCGCCTGCCTGCCGTCAATCATGCCGTTCTACGGTCTTACGACGGCACGGCGTTTGTCGCGCGCGTCGGTCCGGGCCCCTGCCGGGTCTGGGGCAACAGCTCCATCCCCTGCACCCATCTGGTGGCGGTCGGGCGTCCGCAGTATAATGAGGGGCAGGTGGTCTTCTTTATCGGAAAGGCGGAGGAACTTGAACGGATCATCAAACAGTAGGAAGGATTGGATTGGCGCGCCCATGACTGCGGATGAGGCCGGCTATCTGCGCGATGAGTCGCGGCGGACCGGCCGCGCGGAGCGCATCGTGTTTGCCGCCGACGAGGGCGATGTCCGGCGCGCCTTGGACGAGGCGCGACTCAACGACTGGCCGGTCACGATGCAGGGCGCGCGCACGGGAATATCCGCCGGGGCGGTCCCGGAGGGCGGGCTGATCCTCAACCTGAGCCGCATGAAACACATCGGCTCGGTGGCGGATCGCCGGATCACCGTCCAGCCCGGCGCGCTTCTTTCCGAGATCAACGCGGAGGTCGCTCCGCAGGGCCTGTTTTTTCCGCCGGACCCCACCGAGACGTCGGCCTCCATCGGGGGGATGATCGCCTGCAATGCCTCCGGCGCGCTCAGCTACCACTATGGGCCGACCCGCCGATGGATCCGCTCCGCGCGCGTGATGCTGGCCGGTGGCGAGACGCTCACCCTGCGGCGCGGCGAACAGTGGGCACAGGGCAACCGGTTTGCATTGAAGACCGATTCCGGAAGCGTGATCGAGGGGGCCTTGCCAGCACTGAAGATGCCGTTGGTGAAGCATGCTGCGGGGTACTATGTCCAATCGGACATGGATCTGCTGGATCTGTTCATCGGCATGGAAGGAACTCTGGGAGTCATCACCGAGGCCGAACTCGACCTGCTCCCGATCCCGTCTGTCCGCCAGGCCCTGACCGCATTCTTCCCAACCGAAGCGGGCGCGCTGGCGTTTGTCCGTTTCCTGCGCGACGACGGGGAATGCGCACTGCCGATGGCGCCGGTCGCCATCGAGTTTTTTGACGCCGACGCCCTGGATCTGCTGCGCCGGGCTCAAAAAGAGACCCCTGCCTTTTTCCATCTGCCCACGCTGCCTGCTTCCTGTGCGGCCGCGATCTACGTCGAATTGCACGGCGGGGACGCGGCGGCGCTGGACCCCACAGTGCTGGTGATCGCCGGAGCGCTGCCGTCCTTCGGCGCGAGCGACAACACCTGCTGGTTTGCCGAGCAGCCCCCGGTCCTTGATCGCCTAAAGACCTTTCGCCACGCCACGCCGGAGGTGGTCAATCTGTTGATTGACGAACGGCGCAAGACCTGTCCGGACCTGACCAAGCTCGGAACCGACATGGCTGTGCCGGATGCGGCGATGGAGCGCATCCTGGCCCGTTACCATGGCGACCTCGCCGCCGCCGGGCTGGAGTCGGTGATCTTTGGCCATATCGGCGACAACCACGTTCACGTCAACATCCTCCCGCGCACGCAGGCCGAGTATGACCGGGGCAAGGCGCTGTATCGGGAATGGGCCGGCATCGTCACGGCGCTGGGCGGTTCGGTCTCGGCCGAACACGGCATCGGCAAGATCAAGGTGGCACTGCTCGAAGTCCAGTACGGCGCGGCAGGCATTGACGAGATGAGAAAACTGAAACGGCTGTTCGATCCCGACGCGCGGCTGAACCGCGGCAATTTGTTTACACGCTGAGTCTGCACGAGCAGACAAAATCATCAAAAAGAAAGAAGGTCATACATGAAGGCCATGAAGCTCACGGGCATTAATCGCATTGAAAGCATGGAGACTCCAACCCCCAAGATCGTCCAGCCGGACGATGTGCTGATCCGCATGAAGGTGGTCGGCGTGTGCGGTTCCGATGTCCATTATTTCCAGAACGGGCAGATCGGCAGCCAGGTGGTCACCTATCCGTTCACGGTCGGCCATGAGGGAGCGGGCGTCGTGGAGGCGATCGGACCGGGCGTCACGCGGGTCCGGGTCGGCGACCGGATCGCCGTCGAGCCGGCGATGTCGTGCGGGGCCTGCGACCAATGTCTGGCGGGACGGCCGCACACCTGCCGCAAACTCCGCTTCCTCGGCTGCCCCAAACAGGCCGAGGGATGCCTGAGCGAATTCATCGTCATGCCCGAGGCGTGCTGCTTCACGATCACGGATGACACCACGTTTGACGAAGCCGCCATCTCCGAACCCCTGGCCATCGGCGTCTACGCGGTCAAGATGTCGATCCCCATGCGCGGGGCCACGATCGGCATTCTGGGCGCTGGCCCGGTCGGACTGAGCGTGCTGCTGCCCGCGAAGGCACAGGGGGCGCGGAAGATCTACGTCACCGACAAGATCGACCTGCGCCTGGACCTGGCCAAGAAGGCAGGCGCCGCGTGGGGCGGAAATCCCGACCGAGGGAATGTCGTTGCCGAGATTCAGAAGCTGGAACCGGGCGGGCTGGACGTGGTCTTTGAATGCTGCGGTCAGCAGGAAGCCCTGGATCAGGCGCTCGAAATCCTCAAGCCCGGCGGAAAGCTGATGCTGATCGGCATCCCGCCGACCTCCGAACGGGTCTCATTCAAAATCGACAAGCTGCGGCACAAAGAGATCTGCATCCAGAACGTCCGCCGCCAGAACCATTGCGTCCGGCCGGCGCTCGACATGATCGCCCGCAAGGACTTTGACGTGCGGGTCATGGCCACGCACCGCTTTGCGCTGGCCGACGCCCAGGCGGCCTTCGAACTCGTCGCCGGCTATCGGGACGGCGTCGTGAAGGCGATGATCGACATCGGATAATGCCCCATGACCACAGCCGATAACAGCGAACGGGCCGTGACGATCGGACTGGCCGGGATCGGCGGCTATGGCGAATTCTACGCGCGGGCGCTGCTGGAGGGCGCAACGCAGCATCGCGCGTGTTTTGCGGCGGCGGTTGATCCGGCGCCGGAACGGAGTTCGCTCCGCAGCGCGATCGAGGCGGCCGGCGTCCCCATCTATCGCAGCCTCGATGAGCTGTATGCGCGACTGACGCCGGATCTGCTGGTGCTGGCCACACCCATCCCGCTCCATGCGCCGCAGGCGTGTCTCGCACTGGCCAGAGGGTCGAACGTCCTGTGCGAGAAACCGGTTGCCGCCACCGTGCCGGAGGCGCTGGCCATGCGCGAGGCCGAACAGCGTTCCGGCGGCCGTTTTCTCGCCGTCGGCTTCCAGTGGTCGTTCTCCGAGGCGGTTCAGGCTTTGAAGGCGGACATCCGCGCCGGGGCGCTCGGCAGACCGTTGCGGCTGAAGTCGATGGTGCAATGGCCGCGCGCCTCCGCCTATTACACGCGGAATCGCTGGGCCGGGAGGATTCGGGACGACAGCGGCGCGTGGGTTTTGGACAGTCCGGTGAGCAACGCCACCGCCCATTATCTGCACAACATGCTCTATCTGCTCGGCAGCGAAACCCATCTGAGCGCGGCGATCCAATCCGTCGCGTCGGAATGTTACCGGGCCAATCCCATCGAGAACTTCGACACGGCCGCCGTGCGGATGGTCACCGCGACCGGCGTTGAGATCCTGTTTCTGACGACCCATGCCTGTCCGGACGGACTAGGCCCCGTTTCGGTCTTTGAATTCGAAAACGCCGTGGTGACCTATTCCCATAATCGGGACGAGACCTTCGAGGCCCGATTCGCGGATGGCCGGATCAGAAACTACGGCAACCCGAACGCGCAGCCAGACCGCAAACTCTGGCTCTGCGCCGACGCCGCCCGCGACGGGAAGCCGATACCCTGCGGCGTCGATGCCGCGTTGCCGCACCTGCTCTGCGTCCAGGCGGTGCAAGAGGCGGCGGAGGGAATCATTGACGTACCCGCATCGGCCATCCGGCTGCGGGATGACGGAGACGCCGGAACACTGCGCTGGATCGACGGCATCGGAGAGGTCTTTTCACAGTGCTACGAACGCCACGCACTTCCCCGCGAACTAGACTAGAAACTTGATTTTGAGCCCCTTTCAGCTTTCTCTTCCACTCCTGCTACGGCGTGGGCTGGGATACAGGGTCTTTTTCCAGACCCGACCCTGAAAGCCGCCGGCCACACCCGCCTCGGCCAAGCGCCCCGAGGCGCAGTGGCAACGAATGCTCGCGACGTAAGCGATCCGCCGCTGTTGGGGTGTTCTTGACGTGGATCTGCGCTTCTGCCATGCTTCTCGGCATGACATTGCGGCATCAGGCAATTGCGATCCTATTCTGGGACTGTGCGTGGCCGGGACACCGGACCCGTTCTCAAGCGATTGCCGAGCAGTAAACGGGAGGATGTTTCATGAATCTTGCGAATTTGAATGATCCGTGTGCAAACACCCGGCTGGCGGCGATCCGCGAGCTGGGCGAGTCGGTGAAAGCCGGAGTGAAGCAAACCCATGAAGTGAATAATCATGTGCACACCATCTATTCCTTCAGTCCGTACTCGCCGTGCATGGCCGTTGTCAAGGCCGCGCAGGCCGGTTTACAAACGGTCGGCATCATGGATCATGATTCTGTCTCCGGTTGCGAAGAAATGCTGGAGGCCTGCAAGGCCGTGAACATGGCTTCAACGGCCGGTTGTGAAATCCGCGTGAACATGGACGGCACGCGGGTAGAAGGGCGCAAGACCAATAACCCGGATGAGCCGAACGTCAGCTACATCGCTTTCCACGGGATTCCCCGAACGCAGCTCCAGGCGGTGAAGACCTTCTTGAGGCCCATTCAAGCGGCGCGCATCGCCCGCGACCGCAAAGAGGTCCAGCGGCTCAACGACTCCTTAGCGCGGCTCGGCGCGCCGCCCTTGGATTTCGACACCGATGTCCTGGCGATTTCGGAAGCGGCGAATGGCGGTTCCATCACCGAGCGTCACATGCTTTATGCGCTGTCGCTGAAGCTGATTGCGGCCTACGGCAAAGGGCAGAGACTGATTGATTTTGTCGAACAGCAGATGACGATTGCTCTGCCTGAGAAAATAAAAGCTCTGTTGCTGGACATGAACAATCCGCACTACGCCTACGATCTGCTTGGCGTGTTTAAATCTGCGCTTGTGCCAGACTTCTTCATTCTGTCCGGCAAGGAGGAGTGCATCAATGTGTGGGATGCGGTGTCGTTTGCCAACGACATCGGCGCGATCCCAGCCTACGCCTATCTCGGGGATGTCGGCGAATCGCCGACCGGCGATAAGAAAGCCGAGAAGTTTGAAGACGATTATCTCGATGAACTGGTTCCCGAATTGACACGGATCGGTTTCAAAGCCATCACCTACATGCCGCCTCGCAATACGAAGCCGCAGTTGCTTCGTCTCCAGAATCTCTGCCAGGCACACGGCCTGATGGAAATCAGCGGTGTGGACATCAACAGTTCGCGGCAGGCGTTCAACTGTCCGATTCTGCTCGAGCCGGAATTCCGTCATCTGGTGGATGCGGCGTGGGCGCTGATCGCGCACGAAAAACTGGCGGCAGCCGTTCCACGCCTCGGTATTTTCCATCCGGATAACCCGCTGCTCGCCCCCGTCCGCGGGACATCTGGCGGACCCTCCGTGTTCCAGCGGATCGCCATCTATTCAACGCTGGGGAAACGCATGGACCACACGCAACCTGAGAAAGCGATTGAGCTGGTTGATGGCTAGACGAGGCAATGGGGTGAGGATCTAAAGGTGAAGGGGACAGGGAAACAGTGTCAGGTGTTCTGCCTGCCTGGCCGCACAGGAGCGCGATATGACCAACAAATGCAGCAGCCGCACCGAGCGCATTACCCAGTCCGAAATCCGGGCCATGACGCTGGCATGCCAGAAGGTGAAGGGCATCAACATGGCGCAGGGGGTCTGCAACCTTGGCGTGCCGGATCCGGTGGCGCGCGGGGTGACCCGGGCCATTGCCGATGGCTACAACAGCTATACCAAGTACAGCGGTCTGCCGGAGCTGCGCATCGCCCTGGCGCAGAAAATGGGCGCCAACAACCAGTTGCCGACAGACCCGGAGCAGGAGATCGTGATTAGCGCCGGCGCCACGGGCGCCTTCTATTCTGCGTGCCTGGCGCTGCTGGAGCCGGGCGACGAGGTGATCCTTTTCGAGCCGTATTACGGCTATCACCTCAACATGCTGCTGTCACTGGAGCTGGTGCCGAAATTCGTGCCCCTGCAGCCGCCGGACTGGACCTTCACGCAGGCGCAGATCGATGCGGCGGTCTCCCCCCGCACGCGTGCGATCGTGGTCTGCACGCCCGGCAACCCCTCGGGAAAGGTGTATTCACAGGACGAGCTGCGCCTGCTGGAAGCCTTTGCCGTGCGGCACGATCTGTTCGTGCTTTCGGACGAAACCTACGAGTATTTTCTCTATGACGGGCGTCGGCACATCAGCCCCGGTTCGCTTCCCGGGCTGCGCGAGCGGACGATCACGATCGGCAGCTACTCCAAGACCTACAGCATTACAGGCTGGCGAATCGGGTACAGCGTGCAGGACCGGCGCTGGACCGAAGCCATCGGGTACATGAACGACCTGATCTATGTCTGCGCGCCGGCACCGCTGCAGATCGGCGTGGCGGCTGGCATCACGGAGCTGGGCAGCGACTTCTACAACGGTCTCTCCGTCGAGTTTCTTGCCAAGCGGCAGCAAATCTGCGAGGCGCTGGAGCGGGCGGGGCTGCGCCCGTACGTGCCACAAGGGGCGTACTACGTGCTGGCGGATGTCTCGCATCTGCCTGGCCAGACCAGCAAGGAGCGCGCCATGTACCTGCTGGAGAAGACCGGTGTGGCCACGGTCCCCGGATCGGCCTTCTATTCCGGCTGCGGCGGGGAGCACCTGGTGCGCTTCTGCTTTGCCAAGGAAGCCGCCGAGCTGGACGCGGCATGCGCCCGCCTAGGAGACTGTCGGACTTAGCCTTCTGGACGTGAAGGCTGCGGGGACACTCATTCCAGTGCCGGAGTCAAGAGACAACATTCTCCCGATCCGCCCTTTAGGGGTGGTTTTCATTTTCATGTTTTTGCTCCGGGGTTAACAGCACTTGTATGCACCAACATTAGAATCCGTCGTCGCTTCAGTCGATTTGGTTGGATCGGCGAAAGCCGTCCAGTCCAGTCACTCATCTGGTTCTAGCCTGCCGAT
>CAMBQN010000025.1 GCA_945870025.1 Akkermansia muciniphila | reverse complement strand
TTTCGCAAAAACCGCAAAAAATCAGCGAATGTTTCGTCCGCCTCACCCGTGAATACACGGACGGCGGAACGAACATTCGCTCAAAGTCGTTTTTAATTGTGTCATTCAGCGGTTTCACCGGTATGCCGTCCGTGTATCCACGGATGAGGTATCCGAGTGAAACCGCAAAGTCGTGGCTTTTGCGGTAAAATTTAGATGCGTTTGCCCTGGAGATCATCCGGTTTGTTATTGCCATGTCAAACGGGTTCATCTACTATCTCCACCAACGTGGAGATAGCCGGAAACGGCTCAATCACTTGGGCAAACAGACAGGAGAACGGAATGGAAATGCAGGTTGATCCGATTAAGGTTGATAAGGATACGATTCGCGTCAGATCTGGTTTGGCGAAAAAGTTGCGTATAGCCATGTTTCTGGGCTTGCTCGGTGGACCGATTGTCTTTGCGATGGGGATCTACCAATTCAAGGAAATGCAGTCGCTTGCGACAAAAGGGACGCGCGTGACAGCCGACGTGATTGAATGCGGCGTACTCAATACGGGGAAAGGGCGCCGTGTCTATAAGGTTGTTGCCGACTACAAGGTCTCCGAAGCGCTCATCGGTCGTAAGGAATTCATCGTTCAAAAAGAGGAGTACGACGCGGCGACCGCTACAAAGAAGATAGAAGTAACGTTTCTACCAAACAAACCGGAAGTCTCTGCGGCCGGAAAGACAATACGTCCGGATACTGAGATGATGGCAATAGGAGGTGGCGTGTTTGGGTTTGGGGTTCTGGTCTTCTTCTACTTCCGACAGAAGGACAAGGAGATTGAGCGAGCGATCAAGGGCGAGCTCTGACAAACAGTGTACGCGGTGCCCAAGGCGATTGAAGGCGAACAAAAGGGGAATGGGGAAACTTCACATGAAAAAAGCGTTACCCGTGTCTTTGCAGGCGCTTCGATTGGGATTTGCGGTGGTCATGATTGCCGGGGCAGGCGATGTGACGGCTGCTCTGCCGCCACCGAATAAGCCGATCAGCGGAAAGCTGCACGGGATGGACTTTAGGCTGGATCGCGCCACGATAGAAGATGACTGCTTGGAACTGCGCCAGGGAACCAATTTCTTTGCGGATGTGTCCGTTCGTATATTCCTTTCTTCAAAGGAAGGCGAATCGATGGAAGGAAAAGTATACAAGGTGGGTGGCGACAATAAAACAGGCTTCTCGTCCGTGCAGGTCCACCTCAAATGGGTCGAAAAAGATGGCGATTTGCCAAAAACCGAGATGTTCATGAGCGACGAATTCTCCCTGGCTCTTGAATTCGGGAAACGTGTGAATTACAACATGCCGGGCAAGATATCCCTTTCCCTGAAGGATAAGCTGAAAAGCCATCTTGAAGGGACCTTCATCATCGGGCCTGCGGATGATGAGTCCGCGTTTGGCGCCGCAATAAGCGGCAAAATCCTTCTCAAGGGCGGCACGAATGGGCTGGCAAAAGCGTTGGGCGCTGCTGGGAAAACCATTGGCGTGACGCTGAACACTTTCGAGATTGGCCCAGATGGAAAGGTCGAGGGACCCGGCGCAGGAGTTACGATTGGCCGTGATGGCGGTTATACCTGTGCATCCTGGAGGCCGCGCAATTCGACGATGCTGTGTGACAAGACCGGCACAATAACGCACAGACAGGTCAACCGTCCGCCGGGAAACAACCTGGTTATGCTTCGCGGAACTGCGCGCGAGCCCGCCAAGGAGAACGAGACGTCGTTCGGTGAAACAGAGTACGATGGCTGCCTGGACTGGAAATGGCTGGTGATCAAGGATGCCAAGGAGCGGATCAATCTGGATCTGACCTTGGACCCGGGCGCGCTTGGCAAACTGGAGGTTTCAGTAACCAATGCTCCGCCGAGAGCGTGGGTGTCATACATGCCCCTTGATCCTACAGGGAATCTGCCGCTGCCGGACGCGCTGACGTATTATGGTTCTCCGCGCAGAAAATTGGTCAACGGGAAGGTCGAGATCAACTGGCTCAAGGAAGGAAAATACCGGCTGCTGCCTGTCCGGGATTACATGGATGACATGAGTAAAAACAGCAGTCAGGCGGGTTCCGTCGACGTGGAGATCAAGCGCGGTGTGACCAGCAAGGTTGACCTGAAGTGGTCGGAGAAAGGCGATGAGACGGCCACCCGAACAGTGCCGCCGGCACGGGGCATAACGCCAAGAGAGCAGGCATCGTCGTCGGGAAGGGAACTTCGCATAAAGGCGTTCATTGACGGATCAGACGTGGTCAAGGTCAGAGACAATGAATTGTGGTACATGCATAAGTCTGATGCACTGCCCGGCAAATGGGATGGCAACAACAAGCCGACATACGTGAATAAGAAGGACTGGACACCCGAATGGGAAGGAAACACCAGCAGACCGTTTGAGAGTGTGCAACCACCGTTTGTCCCCAGCGTTGGAACCAAAGTCGCCATTATCCATACATATGGACGGGGGAAGGCATCCATTGTCGAACAACCGAACGAGAAGAACAACCAGACACTCTCCATCCAACTCGATGACCCAGACGGCGGAGCTGATTGGTTGGAAGTGGTGGTTCGGTGGTAAGATGGAGGCAGAAGCATCGCTTAACTTAGAGCCATTCAGCGCCGGGCCTTCTGTCTGTCTTCCGGAGCCACCATGAATGAGGATTATCCACTTTTTGCGCAAGACTTCACTGGGCGGCATCAGGACGCCGACCCCGGCGGAAGAACCTTCCGTGCGGGGCGAGTAGCACGTCCAGACAGCCGGAATGGGTCCCAGGTGGTTTCTGCGAGTGCCTGCCGATCAGCGGCGGCTCGTCTGCTAGTGGCCATGCTTCTGCTGGCGGCGTCGGGCTGTGCGCGCGGAAAGTCAGCGCCGCCGCCCCAATCCGTGCATTGGCTGTGCATGGGGACGACCGCCGCCGTCTCGGCCCCGGCCGGTCAGTCGGCGCGTGTGCAACGGTTGCGCGAGACGGTCGGCACGGCATTCGCCGAGATCGAGCGCGACCTCTCGATTTTTCTCACGAACAGCGTTCTGAATGCGGTCAACGCCGCAGCCGGTGATCCGACTCCCGTGCCGGTTAACATCCACGTTGCGGCCGTCCTCCGCCACGCGCTCGACGTGGCCAAAGCGGGGGGCGGCGCGTTCGATCCCACCGTCGGTCCGCTGATGGCGCTGTGGGGTTTCCGCAGCGGGTCCGTGACCCATCCGCCCGCCGCCGCCGCCATCACCGAAACGCTTGAACGGGTCGGATGGCGGCATGTCCGTCTGGACCTCACGGACCCCGCCGCCCCCGCAGCCGCCCTGACGCGGCCGGGGATGCGGCTGGATCTCGGCGGCATCGCCAAGGGTTACGCGGTCGATCTGGCCTATGACCGGCTGCGCGCGGCAGGCGATACCGACTTTCTCATCAATCTGGGCGGCAACCTCCGCGCGCATGGCGTTCCCGGCGCCGGGCGAACCGGTTGGGGGATCGGCGTGCGCGATCCTTTTCACGGTGACCGCATCCTCGGCACAGTCGCGCTGCGCGAGGGCGAGGCTACCGCGACATCGGGCAATTACGAGCGGTTCGTGGTGCTGGACGGCGTTCGCTATGCGCACATCATCGACCCCCGCAGCGGCCGCCCCGTCACGGGCGTGGCGGGCGTCACGGTAATCGCCCCGACCGCCATGCAGGCCGACGCCCTTTCCACCACGCTCTTTGTGCTCGGCCCGGAGGCCGGCCTGCGCCTGCTCGCCGCCTTCCCCGGCTGCCAGGCCCTCTGGGTGCTTGACGAACAGCCCGTCCGCACCGTGTCCTCGCCCGGTTTCGTCATGCGCTGAGGCACCTCACTTTTGCTGTTGCGTTCGGGAGGAAGTCGGGGTAATCTATCCGGCACCTGTCGGTCGTCCCAGAGTGGGGCAGCCGGGGCGTTTTCAAAAAGGGGATACACATGTTAACCTGGATAATCGTGTTGAGCGTTCTGGCCGTGCTGGCCCTTCTCGTGATCGGGCTTTATAATGCGTTAGTGACGATGCGCAATCGCTTCAAGAATGCGTTTGCCCAGATCGATGTGCAACTGAAACGCCGCTATGATCTGATTCCCAATCTGGTCGAAACGGCCAAAGGCTATCTCAAGCACGAGCGCGGGACGCTCGAGGCGGTCACTCAGGCGCGCAATCAGGCCGTCGGCGCGAATCAGGCGGCGGCTGGCAATCCGGGCAATGCCCAGACGATGCAGGGCTTGATGGGCGCCGAGGGCGTGCTTCAAGGCGCGCTGGGCCGCCTGATGGTGGTGGTCGAGAGCTATCCCGATCTCAAGGGCAATCAGCAGATGAGCCAACTCATGGAAGAACTCACGTCCACCGAAAACAAGGTGGGCTTCGCGCGTCAGTCCTATAACGACGCCGTCATGGCCTACAACATCGCACGCGAACGCTTCCCCGCCGTGATTCTGGCCGGCGCGTTCGGCTTCGAGGCGGCGACGCTCTTTGAAATCACTGCCACAGCCGAGCGCGAAGCGCCCAAAGTGACCTTCTGAGAGGGATCATGGATTTTTACGGACATCAGGACAGTGCGCGCAGGCGCACAGGCTGGCTGGTGGCGCTTTACGGCATGGCGGTCGCCGGCATCGTGCTGGCGCTGTATGTCGTCGTGCGGATGGTGTTCGGGGGTTCCGAGCCGGGGGAACCCGCTGCGGGCCTCTGGCAGCCCGAAATATTTTTCTGGGTGACGGTCGGCGTGCTGGCCGTGGTGTTTTTTGGTTCGCTGTTCAAGACCGCGCAGCTCTCCGGCGGCGGCCCTGCAGTGGCGCGTTCGCTGGGCGGGCGTCCGGTTCTGCCAAACACGACCGATCCGGACGAACGGCGGGTGCTGAACGTGGTTGAGGAGATGGCGCTGGCGGCCGGCGTGCCAGTACCACAGGTCTACATGCTCGATGCCGAGGACGGCATCAACGCCTTTGCCGCCGGATTTTCCACCCGTGACGCGATCATCGGCGTGACGCGCGGGTGCGTGCGGCAGCTCAAGCGGGACGAACTGCAGGGGGTCATCGCCCATGAATTCAGCCATATGGTCAACGGCGACATGCGGCTCAACATCCGCCTGATCGGTGTGCTGTTCGGGATTCTGATGATCACCGTGATCGGTCAGATCATTTTCCGCACGACGCAATTCAGCGGCGGCGAGCGCTCGCGCGACAACAAGCGTGGCGGCAATCCGCTGCCGTTGCTGGGATTGGCGATGATCATTATCGGCTACATCGGCGTGTTCTTCGCTAATCTGATCAAGAGCGCCGTGTCGCGTCAGCGGGAGTTTCTGGCCGATGCCTCGGCGGTGCAGTACACCCGCAATCCATCCGGCATCGCCAACGCATTGAGGCGCATCGGCGGATTCGCGGCGGGTGCCAAAGTCAGCAACGCGCATGCCTCCGAAGCCAGCCACCTGTTCTTCGGCGACGCGATCGGCAGCAGTCTGATGAGTCTGTTTGCTACGCATCCGCCGCTGAAAGAGCGCATTCGTCGCCTCGACCCGGCGTCCAACCCGGAAATCGCCGCATGGGCTGAGGCGGTCCCGACGGCTTCGTCAGCCGGTGCGACGTCGGCGGCGGTCTCCGGCTTCGCCGCCGGGACGAGCGCGGGCGCTGGCACGGTTGATCTGGCCGCAGCGCAATCCCTGCTGGCGACTGTGCCGCGGGCCTTGCGCGAGGCGGCGCGCGACCCGGTCGCGGCGCGCACGCTGATTTACGCCCTGTTGCACGCGTCCCGGTCCGATGTCCGGGCGCGTCAGGATCAGGCGGTGCTGTCCCTGGATCCGGCGGCGGAATCCCGTCTGGCCGCGCTGGCGTCCGCAACCGCCTCGCTGCCAGCGGGGCTGCGGCTGCCGCTGGCCGCACTGGTGGTCCCGACGCTGAAGATTTTACCGCGCGCGGATTATCAGGTTTTTCGCCGGGTCATTCAGATCATGACCGATGCCGACGATCAGATTGATCTCTTCGAATACGCGCTGCAGCATATGATCATTCGTCATGTGGAGCCGGCCTTCGGCAAGGTCAGCGCCGCGCCGATCCGCTACCGCACCGTCGAGCAGGTGCTGCCGGCCTGCCGGACCGTGATGACCGCGCTGGCCGCCTGGGGCACGGAGAGCCGCGAGTCCGCCGCTGCCGCTTTCGAGGAGGGGATGCGGACGCTCGAAGGGCAATCGCTGGCTTATGACGCCGCGCGGACATCGCTGGGCGATGTCGATCTAGCGCTCAACATGCTCTCCGAAGCGTCGCCGCAGGTCAAGAAGAAGGTCATCGAGGCCTGCACCCGCTGTATCATGGCCGATGGGCAGACCGCACCGAATGAGGCGGATTTGCTCCGCGCCATCGCCGATGCCATGGACGTACCGATGCCTCCGGTTGCCGCCGGTTGACCGGACAGGGGGAAGCGGTTATGGACGGAGACAGGCACGGGGGTCATCGGATATGAACCCCCACACACGCCGCCATCTGAAAACAGCGATCAAGGTTGTGGTGACCCTGATTCTGCTGACGGTGACGTTTCGGTTGATCCGGCCCGGCGTGCTGCTGGAGCACATGGGCGGGGCGCATGCGGGTCTGTTTTTCGTTGCGCTGCTCGTTCTGATTCTCGGCGGATTTGCGGGAGCGGCGTCGTGGTTTTGCATCTTGCGCTCGCGCCTGTCTGCAATCACCTACCGCCAAGTCGGCGCCTGCCACTGGAGCGGCATGTTCTTCAACAGCTTCCTGCCCTCGAATGTTGGCGGCGACGTGGTGAAAGGCTATGCCATGGCCCGCGACCAGGGTCAGACCGGATTCGTGGTCACGAGCGTGCTGCTGGATCGCGCGCTCAATCTGACGATGCTGCTCGGTATCGGCGTATTTGCGCTGTTGTTGCGCACGGCCCACGCCGCATGGGCCGTGGCCTTTCTGCTCGCGGTGTTGGCGCTGATTCCGACGGCGGTGGCGGCGGCTCGTCGGTTGAGACAGCGACGGTCGCGTCCGGAGGGGGAGGGCATTCGGCGAGGAAGACGGGCGGCGCTGGTGGATGCGATCCTCGACTGGGTGGCAGCGCCCCGGCTGTTCATCCCGGCTCTGGCGGCCGCTCTGACGTCTCAATTTTTTAAAACCTGGAGCCAGGTTTTTGTGATCCGGGCCTTGGGCCTGGCCCTCCCGACCTTTTGCGTGTGGACGGTGATCCCGCTTTTCGGCATGGTCTCGGCGCTGCCGATTTCCATCGGCGGACTCGGTGTGCGCGAGCTGGTCGCGCAACGGCTTGCCGGCCCGCTGCAGTTCGACACCACCCATCTGGTGGCGCTCAGCCTGGGCGGGCATCTGGCGGTGGTTCTGGTGAACCTGCTCGGGGTGGTGCCGTTTGTGCTCGGCCGACGCCGCAGGGGATGGAAGGCGTCAGGATGAAACACGAATCTTTGATTCTCGCCCCTCTTCGGGGCGTGACCATGCGGACCTTCCGCGAGGTGTGGGCCCGGCATTTCACTGGGTTGGACACGGCGGTGTCGCCCTTCGTTCCGCTGGTGGCGGGCGACCGGGTGAAGCCGGGGCTGCTGGCGGATGTGGACCCCGCGCTGCCGCAGGGGATCCCGGTGGTCCCGCAGGTGATCGGACGCGACCCGCAGTTGCTGCGGGTGATGATTGCCGCCTTGCAGGACAAGGGGCACGCGCGGGTGGATCTCAATGCGGGGTGTCCGTGGCCGATGGTCGTGAGAAAAGGGCGCGGCGCGGGACTGATGGCGAGGGAAGACGATTTTCGCCGGATGTTGGAGGCGGGATGCGAAGCGCTGCCCGGCGGATTCTCGGTCAAGGTACGCCTTGGCGTCGACACACCCGACTTGCTGCTGCGGCGGATGCCCGTGATCAACGCCGCGCCGCTGTGCGAGGTGGTGATCCACGCGCGGACGGCCCGGCAGATGTACGAGGGGACGGTGGACATTGCCCGCTTCGGCGAGGCGTGCGAGGCCTGCATCCATCCGGTGATCTACAACGGCGACATCCGCACGGCTGCCGATCTGGCGCGGCTGCGGACGCGCTTTCCCCGCGTGACGCGGTGGATGATCGGTCGCGGCGTCGCCGCCGATCCGTTCCTGCCTGAGCGGCTGCGCGGCGGATCGGATGCGGGGGCACTACGCGACCTCGCGCGGTTCCGCGCCTATCTGGATGATCTGTTGGAGGTCAACCGCGCCGTGCTCTTTGGCGAGAAACCGGTGTTGGGACGGTTCAAGGAATTATGGTATTATCTCTCCCAGACGCTGACGGACGGTCCGCAGACGCTCAAACGCATTCAGCATAGCGCGACACTGGACGACTACCGCCGGGCGGTTGACGGCTGGTTCGCCCGCGCGCCGGGATGGATGCCGGAGCGCGACGGTATCGAGGGGTCCATTCTGAATCAGGAGACGCGATGATTAAGACAATTGCGACGCGGCAGGCGCCGGAGGCCGTGGGGCCTTATGCCCAGGCGGTCCAGGCGGGCGGATTTATTTTTTGTTCGGGTCAGTTGGGACTCGACCCGGCGGGCGGGCCGCTTGCGGCCGACACGGCCGCGCAGACGCGCCAGGCGCTGGCCAATCTGCGGGCGGTGCTGGATGCGGCGGGAAGCGGACTGGACGCGGTGGTCAAGACCACGGTGTTTCTGACCGACCTGGCCGATTTCGCGGCGGTCAATGCGGTGTATGCCGAGGCGTTCGGCGCGCACCGCCCTGCGCGAGCCTGCGTGCAGGTTGCCGCGCTGCCCAAGGGGGCCAAGGTGGAGATCGAGGCGGTGGCAGTGGTCCGCACAGGCGCTTGAGAAACACCCGGCACGCATCGTTCATTTTGCACAGCCTGCTGGAGTTGACGGCTAATACGATGTTGGAGCAACCAATCGAAATCGGGACCGGGATCGAACGCCATGGGTTTGGGACACGAAAAACTGGACGTCTACCGCCTTTCGATCGGCTATGTGGCATGGGTGTACGAAAAAGCCGACGGACTGACCGGCAACCATCGCTCGGCACGAGACCAATGGTTTCGTGCGAGTCAGTCAATTCCGCTGAATATTGCCGAAGGCAACGGAAAGACGGCAGAGGCGGACCGAAGACGGTATTTTGAGATCGCTAGAGGATCAGCACTGGAATGTGGTGCCATCCAGGATGTCCTGGTCGTCGGCAAAGCGTTGGATGAACAAGAAAGTCTGGTGCGTAAGACGGAGTTGGACCGAATGGCCGCAATGTTGAGTCGCCTGGGAGGACGAGGCTACTGTGTCGCGGAAAATTCCGTACCTTACGGAACCAAACCGGAGAAAGTCGATCCCGATCCCGATCCCGATTTCGATTTCGAAAAGGAGAAGCCCCAACAAGGCGGTGGAGGCGCCGGGATACCGTCGCCTCACCGCTGACGTTGGGTGTTGGGCGTTCAAATCCCTTAACTTAACCTATGCCCGTAAGGGACGGGCCTTCCTTTTGTTTCTCACGCGGTCGTTGACACGTGGATTATTTTTCGACGGCTTGGAGTTCGCGGCTGCGGTCTTGCGACAGGTCTGTGGTGGCGAATGCGTTGCTCCCTTCCGGCAGGAAGACGTGCATCCAGTCGTGCAGGGTGTCCATGGCGAGGGTCCCCCGGGTCAGTTGAAATGCCAGCACGTGGCCGCCGCTGGAGAGGTCGTCGGCGAGAAAATGCATGTGGTAGCCCGGCACGTTCACCCCTTTGACGAAGGGCGGGGAACGGAAGCCGATCACCGTGCCTCGGACCTCGTCGATCTCAAACACGGGCTGATTCCGGGTGACTTCCGACAACGGAGGGTACGGCTTGGTTTGGGCCGGGACGCTACGGGTGCGGACGTGTTTAAAATAACCGTGGACGCGGAAGGCGCAAAAGCGGTTCTGTTCGGGCACGGCGGCGTCAATCAACCTCTCAAGCGCCTGCATGTCGGCCGGGGTCGTGAGCGATGCCCGATAATCGGGGACGAACGGCGTGACGCACGCGAACGGCGTCCGCTCCAGCAGGGGCGGCCGATACACCCGGCCGTTTGCCCGCACCTGATAGAACAGTCCGTCGAGCAAGACCATTTCGCCGTCAAGTCTCTCAAAGGTGCCGATCCCGAAGTCGCCGTGGCGGCGCAGTTCCATCAGGGAGAGGTGGCCGTCATAGACGCCCGCCAGCAACGCATCGATCGTTGCGACTTGCGTGATCCCGTTAGGGGAGGAGGTCTGGCATCCGGAGAGCAACAACGCCGCTAACGTGGCGGAGAGAAAGGTCACACGTTTCATGGTGGTAGTATAAGACAAACGCGATCCGGATGCGAACGAAATAAGGATCTTGGGAAAAATAAGATGCGTTTGCCCTGGACTTTTTGACGCCCGGCATTGACGGGCGTTGCCGAAAGCCGTATGAAGATGAAGAGCACTACGCCGCCTACCGCGCCGCCGTCGAGGAATGCGGCTAGATGATCTCCAGCTCGTCCCGGTCCGGCAGCACCGGGAACGCCGCGTGCGGCTCGGACTGGTACCAGAACGCGGTCGAGGCCATGTCGTCCTGGTTCGGCAGGTACCGCCCGCCGGCGCGCCAGCCGAGCGACTGTATCGTGACGCCGAGATCCTTCTGGAAGCGCACCGGGTCCATGATGTGCCAGCGATACAGGCTGAAGCGGGTGTTCGCCTGGTACGTGCCGTCCGGCCGCACCACATGCGGCACGCCGGCGTAGGCAGTGGTGTACTCGCGGTAGGTCTTGAGGGTCTTGTCCTCGAAGTTGTACGAGCCGCAGAAGTAGTCTTCCGTGCCGGTGCCGCAGATCGTCGGATAACACTCGCCGCCGTGTTCCTTGACGTTGCGGCCCACCACGCCGTCCGGCAGGTCGCCGTCGAGGTAGAACTTGATCTCGCCCTCGCCCCACCAGCCGTTGTTGTTCATCTGCCAGGCCATGTAGGTGCCCACGTAGTGCCCCTGACCGCGTACGCCGTCGAGGATCGTGTACACGTCCTTGTACGGCAGCGGATTGGTGCGCCGGAACTGCGCGTGGAAATAGGCGGCATCGGCCGGCACGTCGGTCAGCGTGTAGTTGATCTGGTAGAAGATAGTCATCCCTTCGAACCCGATGTTCTCCAGCGTGATCTTGCAGTGTTTGCGAAACGGCATCTCCCAGTAGCAGTTGAACGCGTTGCCGGGGTTGACGCAAATCGGCAGCGAGTCAATGGGGCGGAAGGTGTTGTAGTTCGTGTAGGCGCTGGCGAAGAAGTCGCCGATCGGCACCTCGACCGACGGGGTCTCCTCGCCATCCCAGTAGAAGCGCAGAATGGTGGACCGGTAATTGCCGGTGGGGGTCATCCAGATCTGCTGGATGGCGCCCGGCCCGTCCACGTCCGCCAACACCAGCGTCTCGCCGGGCTGCACGCCGACACACGGCCGCACCTTCCAGCCCGTGCCGAGGTCGCGCGAGCAGCCGTGGTTGGGATCCACATGCCGGCCGCCCTGTCCCTTCGCCCCCGTCGGGTTCTCCGCCGATAGCGAACGCGTCTCCGCAGGGGAGAGGCGCGAAAGGTTGCCGAGGTTGAGTCCGAGTCCGTTGAAGGTACCGTTCATGTCTCTATTCACTCCTTTGCATTGGTTCTGTTCCTGTCGAGTTTCAGACAGCCGAGTTTCTCGCCGCCTTCAGGGCGAGCAGTTCTTCCGCCTGTTCGGCTGTCAGCGGCGCGATACGCTCGCCACCCCGCAGCAGTATCGCGCAAGCCATCTCGAAGAAAGACGCGTTCTGTATGGCGTGAGCAACGTCGGTCGCCACTGTCGTTTGACCGTGGTTAACCATCTGTACCAGGTCGTGCTCGCGCAACGCGTCGGTCACGGCATCGGCAAGCTCCTTCGAGCCTGGGCATAAATACGGTATTCGCGCCACAGGGCCGATGTAGAACGGCACCTCGGGAATAACGAAGTAATTGGGTACCTGCCCATCCACACAGGCAAGCGTTGTTGCGCACGGACTCTGAAAATGCAGCACCACGTTCATATCCGGACGCGTTCTCAACACTCCGGCATGAAACCCCGTTTCAACGCTGGGCTTGCCACCTTCGAGGAGAGCCCCATCGGCGATACGGCAGACGGAAACGTCAGCTTCATCCATATGACCCATCCAGCTTCGCGAAGACTTCACCAGCATCAGTTCGGCATCGACGCGCAGTGACATGTTGCCTGAGCTGCAACGTGTAAGACCGTGTTCCACCACCAGCCGGCAACTTTTCGAAAACTGGCTCACAATCTCGGCAGAGACTCTTGTTATTTCTTTGCTTTTCACAGTCGTCTCCCTCTCACGACGGAAGCACCGTCTTCCGGCCCTTGGCGCGGCCGCCGGTGGACATGAAGCTCACGAAGATCCCCCAGCCCGCGCCGCCGCCGCGATCGAACGCAACGACAATCTCGTGCGTCCCCCGGGCCAGCTTGACCTTCGCCTGAGTGCGCAGGAACGGGGCCGGGTTCACCATGCCACCCGTCGCCGCCACCGGCTTGCCATCCACAAAAACCCGCGCGCCGCCGTCGTGCCCGACGTGCAGCACCCATTCACCCGACTGAGCGACCTTGACCTTGCGCGCCAGGTAAACCAGCCCCTCAGGGCCGCACATGGCATGCACATCCACAAAACCTTCGTGCGCGGCACCCTTTTCCGGCACGGCCTCCCAGCCCACCCGCTGGCCGAGGCCGACATACTTCGCCTGGGTCACGTCGCCCTTCGGCATCAGACGCGACGCCTTCCAGCCGTCCGTCAGAGCCGGCGAATGCCCCTCCGGCCGGCGCGACGCGTTCTGTTTGGCCTGCATGGTCGCCCACACGGCCCGCGCCTCCGCCACGAGGGCCGGGTCAATCTTTACCTCATGCCCGGTCCAGCGCAGTTCGTCGGAGATGACCCACTTGCCATCCACCTTGGGCACGCGCTGGCGCTTCGCCACCGGCGGGATCGCGATCGCGGCCGCGGGCTTCTCGGCATACCAGTAGGCAACGCTGGCCATCTCGTTGCCGAGGTGGTTGCCGTGGCCGTGCTCGATGGTGACCTTGATCTCCTTCTCGAAGCGGACGGGGTTATCGAGGTGGTGAACGTAGCTGGTCTGGTAGCCGCCGGTGCTGCTTTCGTGGATCGAACTCCCGTTGCGCAGAAAGGCGTTCGGCTGCATACCCCAGGCCTGATTCAGGTAGTCCTCGCTGCCCGTGCCGTGCAGGTCCGGCGGCCACTTGTAGCCGTCCACCCAAATCATGTCGTCGCCTTCGCCCCACCAGGTGCCCTGGATGTTGGTCACCGAGAGGTTGCACCCCAGGTAGTGCCCGCGCCCCTTGGTATCCAGGATCACGTAGTTGTTCTCCCAGGCGTCGCGTCCGAGATTGGCGATCTTGTCGACCGGCGGGGTGTTGCAGGTGATGTCCGGCGCCCAGCCGAGGAACGGGCAGGCGCGGCGAAACTCGGCGTGGAAGCAGCCCAGCCCGGTCAACTCGCTTTCCGCCACTTGCTCGTAGTCAACATAGAAGTAAAAACAGGGTTGATCCTCAGCACTCTCGTTGACCAGTTCGACCACGGCCCGCTTGCGGAACGGCATGGGCGCGTAGCAGTTCAGCGCACAGCCCATGGCCCACTTGGACGGCAGGTCCGGCGCCCCTTCCTGGAAGTTGTTGCTGGCGGTCGAGGCGGTGAAGAGTTGTGACTGGTACGAGTTGATGATCGCATGGCCGAGCCCGAAGAAGTCGCCCAGCGGACAGAGCACGCTCGGCGCAGGCGCGTCATCCCAGTTGATCTTCAGCACCGCGTTGCGGTAGTTGGCGCATTGCGTCATCCAAATGTGGGTGATAACCCCCGGCCCCTCGATGTCGGCCAATACGCGGCTCGACCGCGCGGGGATCGTCCAGCCGTCGACATTGCGCCCCGTAGTGTCCCAGGACGAGCAACGGCCGGTCTTGGCGGTGCGGATGCGTGCGAGTTCAATCGGTTTCATGCTTTTGCCTCCTCACTTCTTTCAACGAGCCACATCATAACGCACACCGTCTCATTTTGGAATGGTCAGGATTATGAAAAAGATGTAATTTCTTATGACACCTGATGAGCGGATTCAAACATTTTTTTTCGCCGATTCTCATCCACACGCCCTCCCTGCAAGTGCGGGGCATCGGCGTGCGCGAGATTATGCCGCCGTGCCAGATTGTCCGGCCGCAGGGATCCGGCGACTTTCTATTCATGCTTTTTCACGATCCGGTAACCCTGACCGCAAGCGGAGCCACCAGCGCCGCACCTGCCGGCAGCCTGATGCTGTGGCCGCCGGGTGCGGAGCAGCGTTATGGCTCGACCGCTCCGCACTGGAGTCACAGTTGGATCCACTGCAAGGGAGACCGGGTGGCAGACGCTCTACGCACGACCGGACTGCCCGCGAATCACCTTCTCCGACACCCCTCGCCCCGGCGCTGGGTGGCACAGTTGAACACCCTCTATGCCGAAATCGTCAGCCCTCGCCCCGATCCGGTCATCGTCGGGAACCTCCTGGAGAATACGCTGCGCGACATCGCCCGCTTGCTGGCGCCAGACCCAGTAGCCACCGCGCAGATCCCGGCCGCGCTCCTCGAGCTGCGACAGCGGCTGGAACGGGCGCCCCAGCAGCCTGTTCGATTGGCGGATCTCGCACACGCCGTGCATCTGTCGGTTCCGCATCTTTCCGCGCTCTGGCGGCGCCACTTTCAAGTCTCGCCGATCGAAGACGTCATCCGCATGCGCATCGAACACGCCAAGCACCTGTTACTGGACGAAAATCGCCGGATCCGCGACGTGGCCAGTGCCGTCGGCATGGACGATCCTTACCACTTCTCCAAGCTCTTCAGCAAGCGCGTGGGACGCAGCCCGCGCGCCTACCGGACCACACATCAGAGCGGCTCCCGTCTGGCTTGATGCGGCGGGAGCCCAAGCACAGGTGGACAATCGGCCGACAGGGCGCACGACGCAGATAGGCGGATAGAATGCCCCGCAGGCCCTGCGCTGCGCGTCCGCGCCGGCTCACCGATAGAGGGCGGTCAAGGGGCGATCCTGAAGGGTGTTGTAGTCGCGCATGGCCATTCGCCACCAGTGCGACAACTTCGCTTCAGGCAGGCACCAGAAGTATTACAAGGGTATTACAAGTATTACAAAGTATTACAGTATTACAAGGGACAGACCATTTGTTGTATACACGGCATTGATGATGTGATAATCTTAACTCATTCACACAGGAGAGGGGGCGGGCATGAGATCGTCACGGATCAAGGCGGATGGGTTGGGCTATTATCATTGCATGAGCCGGGTGGTGGATCGGCGGATGATTCTGGGGGACGTGGAGCGGGAGAAATTTCGCGAATTGATGCGCGGGGCCGAGACGTTCTGCGGCGTGCGGGTGTTGACCTACGCGATCCTGTCGAATCATTTCCATATTCTGGCAGAAGTGCCCGATCGACAGGATGTTAGCGAAGCTGATATTGTGGTGCGTCTACCGGCTATTTACGAGCGGCGGGTGATTTTTGAGATGCAGTCGCAGTGGACGTTGTGGCGCAAGCAGGGGCTGGAGTCTCTGGTGCAGGCGGATCTGGAGCGCCTGCGAGCGCGGATGTTTGACGTGTCGGAGTTTGTGAAGACGGTGAAGCAGCGGTTTTCACAGTGGTACAACCGGCGCGAGGGGCGGGTCGGGACGCTGTGGGAGGATCGGTTCAAGAGCGTGATGATCGAACCGCCGTCGCATGCGCAACGGGTGCGCCAGGGCGTGGGCGCATTGGCGACGATGGCAGCGTACATCGATCTCAATGCCGTGCGAGCGGGGATTGTGAGCGATCCCAAGGACTACCGGTGGTGCGGTTACGGCGAAGCCGTGGCGGGCAGGAAAAAGGCGCGCGAGGGGCTGTCAGCGATCTTCGGTGTTGAGAATCAAGAACGCTGGCGAGCCGTTGCAGCGCGTTACAGGCTCATGGTTTATGCTGCTGGCACGGAAAGCGGGCTGACCGAAAGCGGCGCTGCGCTACGGCCGGGTCTTTCCGTAGAGCAGGTCGAACAGATCGTCAAGGAACGCGGGGAACTGCCGTTGCAGGGCGTCTTGCGATGCCGGGTTCGTTACTTCAGCGACGGCGTGGCCATCGGCAGCAAGGAGTTTGTGGACGAAGTCTTCTGGAAGCACCGCGACAACTTCGGACCGAAGCGCACAGACGGGGCGCGTCCGCTCCGTTTTGCGGCCTGGGGCGGACTTTGCGCCGCCCGCGACCTGCGCCTCACGCCGATTGCCGCATCCGGCGGGTGATGGCGAGCCACGCCGGGCCGCCTATTCAACAAAAACCGTTTCCATGAGCAGGACATCGGCCGGAGGTGCGTCCAGAAATCGATAACAATCCGGCACGTGACATCAAAAAACGGTCCATCCGCCTTTTCCATCCGCAATTCTACATGCTTTGGTCAACGAAATCCGTCCACCAGCCTCTTCGACGCGTTCTTGCGGCCCAAACTCTTCTCGCCAATGCACCTGTGCTCGATAGAATCAATAGAATGAGTAGAATCAATAGAATGAGTGTCCCTTATAAACTCCTGTGCTCGATAGAATCAATAGAATGAGTAGAATCAATAGAATGAGTGTCCCTTATAAACTAGCGAGGAATTGAATGGCTCGCGGAGACGCGGAGGACGCGGAGGAAAGCAGACGCGGGCAGCCCTGAAGCCTGATGCGAGGTGTGGGTAATGTCCTCCAAAAATGATTGACGTTACATCGTGGTTTGTGCGATTGTGAACACGCGTGCGGAGGTGATCCATGGCCGCCGGTCAGGGTGTACGCGATTGGATGGGGGGGGGCATGAACTGGACGTTGTTCACGAGCACTTTTGTGATGATCTTCCTGGCCGAGTTGGGCGACAAGACGCAACTGGCGGTGATGAGCCAGTCGGGCACCAATGCGTCGTTCAAGCTCACTGTGTTTGTCGCCGGCGCGCTGGCGCTGACGGCGTCCACGGCCATCGGCGTGTTGGCCGGCGGGTTGCTGCAGAAGCTGGTCCCCGATGACCGGTACATCAAGCTGGCGGGCGGCGCGCTGTTTCTGGCGTTCGGCGCGCTGATGTTGCGTGAGGGGTTTGCTCCGCGTGTGGCCCGAGCCGCTTCCCGGCCAGAGCCGGTTGCGGCGCCGAGCGTGCTGGGCCGACTCGTGCTGCGGCAGGCCGCTGCCTTCGAGCGCGCGGCCTTGGACGATTACCGCGCGCTGGCGGCCCGGGCCTCCACCAGTCGCGTACGCGAGCTGTTTGAGCGGATTGCCGCCGAGGAAGCGGCGCACGGCGCGCTGATGGAACAGATGGGCGCTTCGATCCACGGGGTCGAACTGCAGGCGGCGCTGCCGGCCGCCGAGGCTCTGATCCACGATGTGGCGACCGATGCCGCGGTGGGAAGCCTCGGCTCGGATCGCGAGCTGTTGGTTCATGCGATCGAGCACGAGCGGGCCACGGCGGCCTTCTACCGGGCGCTTGAGCAGGGCTGCGCGATTCCGTCGCTTCGCAGCGCGTTTGCCCGTTCGGCGGCCGACGAGGAGCGTCATGCCGCGTGGATGCAGGCGATGCTGGAGGCGTGAGCCATGGCTGATTGGATCGACATACGGAAGGATCCCGCGCATGTGGCGCGCGAGCGCGAGAAGGCCCGTGGGCTGCGTCAAAGCGTCTGGTGGCGGCAGCAGCTCGACGGGGGCCTCTGCCACTATTGCGGCAAGCGGTTTTCGGCGTCTGAGCTGACGATGGATCATGTTGTGCCCGTCGCCCGCGGCGGCCGGAGCGTGAAGGGCAACGTCGTCCCCGCCTGCGTCGCCTGCAACCGGTCCAAATCGTTCCTGACTCCGGCCGAGCGGATCCTGGACGAATTGGGGAATCTGCCATGAGCGAGCCGCGCATCACGATTTCGACGCGGATGCCGGATCGCGTGTGCGACGTCCGGCTGGCGGGGGATTGGCGCGGCGAGGCACCGGCGTCGACGTCCGTGGACGTGCTGCGCGAGGCGACGGGGTGCAGCGTGGTCGTGTGCGACGCATCCGGGGTTACGGGGTGGCACAGTGCCTTGCCGGTGTTCTGCCTGCAACTCAAGCGGGGGTGCGAGGCGGCCGGGATCGATTGCCGCTGGATGGGCCTGCCCGAGGGCGTGCGGCGGCTGCTGTCGCTGGCGGCAGCAGCGCCCGTGCGGAGCGTGGCGCATCGGGGGCCTGGGCATTGGCTCGCACGGATCGCGGATCGGACACAGGTGGCCTGGGCGGCGGGCGTGGACGGGCTTGCCTTTGTAGGCGAGGTGGTGGCGGGGTTCGGTCGCCTGTTCAGCGGCCGCTCGGCGTGCCGCCGCTCCGACATCACGGCGTTCATGGTGGCTTGCGGCGCAGAGGCGCTGCCGATCATATCCTTGATCAGCATTCTGGTCGGATTGATTTTTGCGTTTGTAGGTGCCATGCAACTGGTGATGTTTGGTGCCCAGATCTACGTTGCCGGACTGGTCGGAATTGCGGTGGTGCGGGTCATGGGCGCGATCATGACGGGAATTGTTTTGGCCGGACGGACCGGGGCGGCGTTTGCCGCGCAATTGGGCACGATGCAGGTGAACGAGGAGGTGGACGCTCTGGCCACGCTCGGGGTAGAACCGATTGACTTTCTGGTGTTGCCTCGGCTGATCGCCCTCGCACTCATGATGCCGCTGTTGTGTCTCTACGCCAGCGCGATGGGCATACTGGGCGGACTGGCGGTTGGGGTGTGGCTGTTCGAGATCACGCCGCTGGAATACATCCAGATGACGCGGGACGTGGTGCGCCTGCAGGACCTGTGGGTGGGGCTGTTGCATGGCACCATTTTCGGGGTTCTGGTCGCGCTCACCGGGTGTTACAAGGGGATGCGGTGCGGGCGCAACGCCGCCGCCGTGGGCGAAGCGACGACCGGGGCGGTCGTCAACGGGATCATCAGCATCATTGTGGCGACGGCGATTGTCACGGTCATGTGTAACGCACTGGGAATTTGAAACAAGCACCTGATGAACAAGCAGCACACAACAACGGCAGACCATGCAGAAGCGGGCGCGGCGCCGGCGATCCGCGTTTGCGGGCTGACGCTGGCCTACGGGGCGCGCGTGATTCAGCGGGACCTCACCTTTACCGTCAATCGGGGGGATATCTTCGTCATCATGGGCGGCAGCGGCTGCGGCAAAAGCACGTTGCTGCGCCATCTGATCGGATTGCAGCGGCCGGCGGCGGGTGAGGTATTTTATGGGACGGTGCCTTTTTGGAACATATCCGCCTCGGCGCGGCGGGAGGCGATGCGCGGCTTTGGCGTGTTGTATCAGAGCGGGGCGCTGTGGAGTTCCATGACGGTGGCGGAAAATGTGGCGCTGCCCATGCAGCTTTACTCCGACCTACCACCGGAAGCCATTCGTGAGCGCGTGGCGTTCAAGCTGGCGCTGGTCGGGCTGGCCGGCTGCGAAGCCTGCTATCCCGGGGAGCTCAGCGGTGGGATGAAGAAGCGCGCGGGGCTGGCGCGGGCTTTGGCGCTGGATCCGGAAATCGTCTTTTTCGATGAACCTTCCGCAGGGCTTGATCCGGTGAGCGCGAAACGGCTGGATGACCTCATTCTGGAGCTGCGTGACAGTCTGGGCACGACGGTCGTGGTGGTTACGCACGAGCTGGCCAGCCTCTTCGCGATCGGATCGAACGGTGTTTTTCTGGATGCTGAGGCGCAGACCCAATTGGCGCTGGGGTCACCGCGGGAGTTGCTGGCTCGGTCGGCTGATTTGCGGGTGATCCGTTTTCTGACGCGCGCCGGGGGCAGTCCGGCAGAGACGGCGCTGCCGCCGACGGTCGCACCCCTCAAGCAAAGGAGTGACACGAAATGAGTGAAGAGGCAAAAAAAAAGCTGATCGGCGCTTTTGTCGTCGGCGGTCTGGCGTTGGCGGTTGTGGGCGTGATCGCCTTTGGATCCGGGCGAATGTTCACCCAGACCCAGCGGTACATCCAGTATTTTGACGAGTCCGTGAAAGGGCTGAGCGTCGGCGCGCCGGTGATGTTCCGAGGCGTCAAGATCGGCTCGGTGGTGGCGATCAAACTCGAGGGTGATCTGGCCAGCATGAAGTTTTTGGTTCCCGTCGTCACCGAAATAGACACCCGTGCTTTTGCACTCGACGGTGCGGGCATACAGGGGCTTGAGTATCATCAGGCACTCATCGAGAAAGGGTTGTGCGCGCAGTTGCAGATGCAGAGTTTTGTCACCGGGCAATTGCTGATCAACCTCGATTTCCATCCCGGCAAGCCGGCACGGATGATGCCTGATCGCACCGGGCACTTGCAGATTCCGACCATCGTGTCGGCCACCCAGGAGCTAACCCGGAGGCTGGACGAATTGCCGCTGGCGGAGCTGCTGGATCGCGCGAATCAGGTGTTGGTTGGCCTGAACCAATTTCTTCAGGATCCGGCCTTGCAGCAACTGCCCGGCGCCATCACCAGTTGGGTCAGCGAAACCCGGATCGTAATCGCGTCGACGGGTGAAGCCGTGGAATCGGTATCGGAACAGGCGCAACAGACGCTGGAGGCCGCGACATCGGCGTTTGCGGCGCTGGAGCGGATGCTGGCGCTCGAAGAAGGGCCGGCGGCCGATCTCACGGAGACGGCGGGCGACGCGCTTCGCGAGGCGCAGCGCGCCTTTGCGCAGCTCAACAAGACGGGGCAGACGCTGGACGGGGTGCTGCGCGATGACCGGCCGATCGAGGAGATGCGCGCGGCGTTGCGCGAGCTGGGGCTGGCGGCGCAGGCCGTTCGGACGTTGGCCGACACGTTGGAGCGACACCCGGAGGCGGTGCTGCGTGGCAAGAAGGCGGACAAAGGAGGTCAGCAATGAAAAGAATTCCGTGGAGTGCCCGTGTCGGCGGGGTCTTAGCCGTCCTGTTCGTGGCCGGATGCGCCAGTTCGCCCACCGTTCGGTATTACGCCTTTTCGGCGCGACGGCTGCCGGAGACGGTCGTGTCGAAAATGCCGCCGCCCCGTGTGATCACAGTTGGTCCGGTTGCGCTGGCCGACTACCTGAATCATCCGAATGTGACCGTGCGCAGGATCAGCGACGGCGCGCAGACGCTGGTTCATCTGGAATTCGACCGCTGGGGCGGCTCTTTCCGAGATGCGGTAACCCGCGCGGTCATCGACAATCTCTCGGCCGAACTTGCGCAGCAGAACGTCCTTGTCGCACCGCGGAGCGACACGGCTGCGGGCGATCTCGGCGTGAGCCTCTCGATCAACCGCTTTGAAAGCAACGGCGTGCGCGTCGAGTTGCAGGGCGCGTGGTTTCTGACCGATACGGCCACGCGGCAGTTTCGGGCCGCTGGCGTGTTGCAGACGTCGGCACCTGTGGTGGGGAGCGACGCGGCGGCAATCGTCGTGGCCATGAGCCAGGCGCTGGAAACGGCATGCAGCGAGCTTGCCGAACGCATGCGGCAGACGTGGGTGCCGCCGGTCGCTGGCCCGTGAACGCGTGAGTCGCTCTAAAGAGTAAACGACAGACCGGCCCGTGTGGGTCATTTTGCGGCAGGCCAGCGGCTGGCGCCACGGGCCTGAAAAAATTCTATAAAATAGTGCTTGCATCTTTCGGCACGAATCGGTTATTGTATCGCCACTCACGAAGTAGCCGGTTTTTTCAGCCCCTTTGGGTGTGATGGCACGACGTGAGCGGGAGGTCCGCGTCAGCGGACGATTCAAGGTAAGCGTTTGAGAGATACGACCAAGTTTCAAGCATTTTTGCGCGTCAGTTCTGACGTGTGCGTCTTCTTTTTTTTCCAATC
Source organism: Akkermansia muciniphila (assembly GCA_945870025.1). Lineage (GTDB taxonomy): Bacteria > Verrucomicrobiota > Kiritimatiellia > RFP12 > JAAYNR01 > VGWG01. Next base: position 17,516 of record CAMBQN010000025.1, on the reverse strand, counting down.
ATCCCAGCCTGTGCGGCATTGCGGTTCGTCCGGGCGCGCCTTTTTTTCCGATGTTTCATTTTTGGGTGTTCCGATGTTTCATTCCCGCCTAGTGCGGGGGTGGCGCGGAGCATAGGCACGAACAAGCCTGGGAATTCGGATTGTGCCATGCGATCCGGCTTCGCCCATTCAGACAAGACGCGACATGGCGGCAGAGAAGAAGAAGAGAGAAGGATAGCATGGATATCTATGTTGGCAACCTCGCCTATTCGACAACCGACGATGAGCTCCGCGAGCTTTTCGCGGCACACGGCGCCGTGAGTTCGGCCCGCGTTTGCATTGACCGCATGACCAGCCGGAGCAAGGGTTTCGGATTCGTCGAGATGCCGAACAGCGAAGAAGCCCAGGCGGCGATCGCCGCGCTCAACGGCCGCAACATCGGTGATCGGGCGCTGCGCGTGAATGAGTCGCAGCCCAAGCCTCGCAGCGACGCACCCCGCTCCGGCGGGTTTGGCGGCGGCGGCGGCGGCGGCGGACGTCGTGAAGGCGGCGGCGAGCGTCGCGAACGCGGCGGTGGCGGCGGCTCCTCTCGCTGGTAAGCGTCAGGAACAGCAACGATTCGAACAAACGGGCGGCCCTCGCGGGTCGCCCGTTTGTTTTTTGGGGTCGGCTATAAATGGTTTGGCGGTTCCGGCTTTTTTTGATAATATTTCACTATGCATATTGGACTCCCTAAAATTATTCAGGGCGGCATGGGTGTTGGCGTGTCTAATTGGCGCCTGGCGCAGGCTGTTTCCAAGCTCGGGCAACTGGGTGTCGTGTCGGGAACCGCGCTCGATCTCGTGATGGCGCGGCGGCTCCAGACGGGCGACCCCGGCGGCCATGTCCGACGCGCCCTCAGCCATTTCGCGTGGCCCCAGATGGCGCAGCGGGTTCTGGACGCGCTGTTCGTGCCGAACGGCATCAAGCCGAACGAGCACTACAAGTTTCTGGGGATGCACACCATCCCAGAAAATCACGCGCATAACGAATTGTGCATCGTGTCGAATTTCGTGGAGGTCTTTCTCGCTCGCGAGGGGCATTCCAATCCGGTCGGCATCAATTATCTCGAAAAGATACAACTGCCGCATTTGCCATCCCTCTACGGAGCGATGCTGGCGGGCGTGGCTGTGGTGATCGTGGGTGCGGGCATTGCCGTGGATATTCCGGGCGTGCTGGACGTGCTGGCGCAGCATCAGCCCGCCACGTATGGCATTCGCGTGCAGGGCGCGCAGGCCGATACAGAATGCACGGTGCGATTCGATCCGGCCGATTATATTGAGGCGGGCGCGGCGCTGCCGGCGCTTTGTCGGCCCGACTTTCTTCCAATCATTTCTTCCGACGCTCTGGCCTCGATATTCATTCGCAAGGCCAGCGGGCGCGTGGACGGGTTTGTCATCGAAGCGCCCCAGGCGGGCGGACATAATGCGCCGCCACGGGGAGCCTTGCAGCTGACCGATGACGGCCAGCCGATTTACGGGCCGCGTGACACGGTCAATTTTGCGGCCATACGCAAATTGGGCCTGCCGTTCTGGGTGGGCGGATCGTATGATTCTCCCGAGCAGTTGAAGGTGGCGGAAGGGGAGGGGGCTGCCGGCATACAGGTCGGCACGGCCTTTGCCTTGTGCACCGATTCGGGGCTTCCATCCGAGATCCGACGGGCGCTGGTGACCAAAGCGCTCGCCGGCGAGGCGCACGTGTTTACCGATCCCGTGGCCTCGCCGACGGGCTTCCCCTTCAAGGTGGCCCAGTTGGAAGGCACGCTTTCCGAGGAAGCGGTTTATCTGAAGCGACAACGCATTTGTGACTTGGGCTACCTGCGTGAGGCGTACCGGCGTGAGGATGGCACGGTGGGATACCGGTGTGCCGCCGAACCGGAATTGAATTATCTGGCCAAAGGCGGGAAGGCGGAGGAGCTTGTGGGACGCAAGTGCGTGTGCAACGGGCTGCTGGCAAACATCGGCCTGGCCCAGCGCCTGCCTGATCGGATCGAACCCTGCCTGCTGACGCTGGGTGATTCGTTCGCCAACATCGGAAAATTCTGCCACGCGGACAGTCTCGATTTCAGCGCCGAGGATGTGGTGCGCAGGCTCTTGGGATAGCAGCATGGGTTGCGGTGGATGCCATGGCCAAATATGATTTTGCGGGCAAAGTGGCGGTTGTGACCGGCGGCGCGCAGGGGATTGGCGATGGCATCGTGCGCAAGTTGCTCAAGGACGGCATGTCGGTGGTCGTCGGCGACGTTGATCCCGAGGCGCTGGATGAGGCGTCTGCCGAGCTGACCCCATCGGGTCACTGGTTAGGTGTGCGGACCGACGTGGCGTGCGAAACCGACGTGCGGGCGTTGATGCGGGCGGCCGTCGCACGCTTTGGCCGGATCGACGCGCTCATCAACAACGCCGGGATCGGCAGCGTCCGCACGCCTCTGGAGGAAACGACGCGGACGGCTTGGGATCGTGTGATGGCCGTCAATCTCACCGGGCTGTTCCTGTGCGCACGCGAAGCGGCTCCGGAACTGCGCCGCCACCACGGCGCGATGGTGAACATCGCGTCGACGCGCGCCTTGCAATCCGAACCCGACACCTTCGCCTACTCCACCAGCAAGGGCGGCGTCGTGGCGTTGACGCACGCGCTGGCGGTGAGCCTCGGACCGGCGGTGCGGGTCAATGCAATATGCCCCGGATGGATCGAGGTCGGCGACTGCCGGAAGACGTCGGCGCGCCGCCCTGTGGTGCACGGCGCAGCGGATTGCTCCCAGCATCCGGCCGGGCGTGTCGGAACCCCGGCTGACATTGCCGAACTGGCCGCCTATCTGATCGCCCCCGAGTCGGGGTTTGTGACCGGACAGGCCTTTGCGGTCGATGGTGGCATGACCATCAAGATGATTTACGAGCCGGATCCGTGAGTTGAAAAAAGTGGCAACGGCATCGACTTGTTCTTGAGGATCGCAAAGGTGGAGGCAAGCCGTATCCCTTGTCGGTAAGGTCGTAGACGTGAAGAGGCAATCGAGAGACGAAAAAAATGTTATTTACAAACATGTAGACTATAAGTAACCGCGCAATCAGCAACCGTCATACACTTTGCCGCACGAGGGATAAAACGCTATTCGTTCTGTGAAGGAGAAATGAGATGAATCAAAAGGGAAAGCAACTCGCTATCTGGGGTGTTGCCCTGCAACTCGGAACGGTGGTCGGACTTATCGGCACGATCATCGGGATGGTTCAAGCCTTCGGCCGACTGGCAACATCGGAAACGGCACAGGCGGCGGCACTGGCGAATGACATCAGCATCGCTCTCTACTCAACCGTTGCCGGTCTCGTTGTTGCGCTGGTGGGCGACATCCTGATTCTCGTTGCTCTTTTCGGTGTCCGATATCGGGCGCCTTGGTTCCGAACGGCGCTCTGGGTGTTGTCCATTCTCTGGCTCATCAGATTTCCCATCGGTACAATTCTTGCCATTGTCGTTATGGTTTATCTCGTCAATCACAAGAAGGAATTCACAGAACCAGAGGCCGGTGGGTATCGTCGTTAACGCGCCGAACCCACAGCCTCACCGTTGATGAAAAAAGAGATTGCCAGTCATAGAATGATTGTTGCAGAGGCGTATCTTATATGATACAGTATTGCCGTGATTGAGATCCGTCAGGCACAAGTGTATGACTTTTGGTGACAAGAAGACGCAAGCCCATGACATCGCAAAGGCGATCAAACTTGCAGAAACAATCTAGGAAGATCCTATGAAGACAAAAACTACCGTATGGGATGCTGCCGCTCACCTTAAGACAAAGAAGGATCGGGCGACCTATTTGGCTTTTGCGTTTGAAGAGGGCGACTCTGCCCTGATTGCAGCGGCACTCGGCGACATTGCGCGTTCAGAGGGCATGGCGAAAATTGCGCTGAAAACAGGTCTGGGGCGGGAAAGTTTGTACAAAACACTCTCCACGGATGGAAATCCCGAACTCACGACATTGCTAAAGGTTGTCACCGCGATTGGGCTCAGGCTTCAAGTCGTTCCCCGTTAAACAATGAATTTGCAGAACCAAGCGCTGCGCCAGCGGCAATAAAATCGCTTCAGTAAGCGCCTTTGCGCCATAGTGGAAAGCTCAACCTATGGGTCTATTTTTTGAGCTCGATGCGCCTATCCCCGCAGGTCCATGAGGCGCTTCGCCGCGGGTGATTGACACGCCGGCGACGGCGCCGCCCGGAAGGGCATCGGGCTTTTCGAGCCGCACGGTCACCGCCCGTACGCCCGGTTGCTTCAGGCAATGGGCGGCCAGAAGATCGGCGAGCCGTTCGAGTAGGTGGCTGTGACTCGCGCGGGCAATCTCCACAGCCTCCCGCGCCAGCGCGGCATAATCAACGGTGTCATCGATCGCGTCGCTGACGCCAGCCCGGGCCAGATCGCAGATCAATTCCAGGCCGATGATCAGGCGCTGCGGCTCGGTTCGCTCCCGTGGCAACGTGCCGATGATGCAGACCGTTTCGAGATTGCGGATGATGATGGTGTCGTGGATGCTCATCAAACTCTTTCATCCTCCTGCGAGGTGCTGCCCGCCGTCAACAAACAGGATCTGCCCGGTCACGGCCCGGGCGCGGATCAGATAAAGCGCGGCGTCGACGATATCCTGCTCCGTGGGGCGGCGGCCAAGTGGAACCGCCCCGGCCCGCTCGCGGGGCGCCCCGACGGGCGGCGGCAGGACAGGACCGGGGGCGATGGCATTGATCCGGATCTGCGGCGCGAGTTCGGCGGCGGCCCGGCGTGTAAAGTACGCGAGCGCTTGCTTGCTCAGCGTGTACGCCAGGTTTCCGGTCGGGCGGCCGGCAATCCGCTGGTCGAGGAGGTTGATCACGACACCGGACGTTTCAGGACCGCGGCCCCGGATGTGCGCGGCGAAGGCCTGCGTCAGAAGGATCGGCGCGAGGGCGTTGACCTGCCAGGCGGCTTCTAAGGCCGCCGCCGTAGTTTCAGTGAGCGTGCCCTGCGAGAAAAGGGCGGCGTTGTTCAGCAGCACGTCGATTCGGCTCGCCTCTTCGAGGGCCTTGCGAAAGACAGCCCCTGCCGCGTCGGCGCCTTCGAGCGCGCCGCTGACTGTCCACGCCCGCCTGCCCAGATCGCGAATCTGTTGCGCCGTATCCTCGGCCGCCACGCGATTGTTCCGGCAGTGGATCACGACATCCAGACCGTCGCCCGCCAGCGCCAGCGCCAGCGCGCGTCCGATGCGCACGGCGCCGCCCGTGACGAGCGCGACAGGGACGGCGTGTTGATCGGGAACAATCATTTCGTGTTACGCTTTCGTATTTTCTCGATTTTCTCTTGGCTGACATCCAGATCCCGTTCCGACAGCGCGCACCACTGCGCGAGGGTAAGCTCTTCGGCGCGGGCTGTGGCCGGGATGCCGCAGGCGGCGAAACAGGCGGTGAAGACAGCCGCCTCTTCCTCTGTCTCCGCATAGGCGTGGCGGAGGACCGACGCCAACTGCTTGCGACGATGCATGAAAGCCAGCTTGGTCAGGATGACGAACCGCTTCTCCGCAGCGGCGGAGAGCGGAAATCGGTCGTGGCGGGTGAGGCGGACTACGGTCGAGCCGACCTCGGGTTTTGGCCAGAAGCAGGTGGGCTTGACACCCCGAACAAGCGTCACATCATAGAGCCGCTGCAGCCAGACACCCGACAAGCCGCGCAGTTCGCCGCGGGGAGGCGCCGCAAACCGCTCGGCCACTTCGGTCTGCACCAGGACGGTCAGCAGCCTCGGCGCATCTGGATGCATGGCCACGTCGAGCAGAATGCGGGTGCCGACCGAGTAGGGGAGGTTGGAGACGAACGCATCGCAGCCGCCGCGTAGCAGGGCGTCGAGATCGGTCTCCAGCATGTCCGCCTCGATCAGCGTCAGACCGGTTCGGCTGCCGAGCGATTCCCGGAGCCAGGCGCAGAGGCGATGGTCTTTCTCGACCGCTGTGACGTGAATGCCGCGATCGAGCAGCGCTTCGGTGAGGACGCCAAAACCGGGTCCCGCCTCCAGCACGCGCTGGCCTGGGCAGACGGCGGCGGCGTCGAGGATGGCATCGAGCACGTTGCGGTCGATCAAGAAATTCTGGCCGAGGGTCCGATTGGGATGGAACCCCCGCTCGATGCACCAGCCTTTGACTTGCGTGGGGCTTGTGAGATTCACCGTGCTCGTCCGTGTGTTACTTCGCGATCGGAAGTTCGAAGATTTTGATGTAGGCCTTTTTGCGCAGGCGGTTGACCCACTCGGTGTATTTCTTCTCGGCCTCAATCATCTTGAGCCGCCCCTCGACCCGCGGCCATGCCTGCTCCAACGTCAGCGTTTGGGGCGCCACATCGCTATTTTTGCGGAGGATATAACCGTGGTCTTCAAGCAGCAGCAACGGCGAGTGCCCGCCTACGCTCAGACCGGAGAGGGCATCGGCCAGCTCAGGACGAAAGGTCTCGACGGGATTGATCACGCCCCAGTCGCCGCCGTTTGCCGCCTTGCCGTCGGCGGAATACGTTTTGGCGACCTCGGCGAACGGTTTGCCCGCCTCCAGCTCCTTCACGGCCAGACCGCCCCGTTCGGCGACGGCAGAGCCGTCAACCGGCGCGATCACGATGACGCTGACGCCAACGCCTTTGGACTCGGAGAATTGCTGGGGATTGGCCGCGAAGAAGTCGCGCACCGCCTGCGCGGAAACGGTCACGTTCTTCTCGACGCGGGAATAGCGCATCGACTGGACGATCAGTTCCTCTTCAATGGTCTTGCGCCATTCGTCGAGGGTCGTCCGTTGCGCGGCGAGCGCGGTGGTCAGCTTCGCCCGGTCGCCGCCGAACTGCTTGTTCACCACCTCCTGCACCCGCTCGTCCACGGCCCAGGGTGCGATCGAGGCACCGGAAGCCTTGGCGGAATCGAGAATAAGACGGCGGTTGATCATGGCATCGAGCGTCGCCTTGTAGAGCTGATGAAGCTGCTGCTCGCGGTCCGCAGCGGGAAGATCGGCCCACACGCTGCCGCGCACCTCGGTCATGACTTCGGCAATGGTGATCACTGCCTCGTTGACATAGGCCGCCACGCCGTCAATCAGCATCGCGTGAGGCGTTGCCTTTTCGGCCGCCACCGCCCCGGTCGCAAAAGCCACAGCCGCCGTCACAATCAGTAAAAAACGTTTCATGCTTATTGATCCCTTTTTCCGATCGGCCAACCGTTCGTGCGCCAGCCCTTTTTTGTGCGTGATGTTCAATAGCATACCCGACTCCGGCGTGAAGCGAAAGGCTTTAGTGCAGCAATTCTAATTATGTCACATCTGTACAGTCGAAATCGAAATCGCTATCGCTATCGGGGTCGAATCCCTTGCTTTCTCGTCGATTTCGGTCCCGATCCCGATTTGGATCCCGCTAGCGGCTTCCATAATTAGAATTGCTGGGCTTTAGTTGATTGGGCTTGAAAATGGCGGCACGCTTCGCCATACTAGCCGACATAGGGACGGGAGCAGTGATGCCCGATGATTTCGCCGATGAACGTCGATGGAGAGGCTGCATGAACGCTGGTCGTCGCAACGGGCAGACAGACGCGAACCTCGCGCTGAAGCCCAAAAACAAACCCGGCCGCCTGCTTTTTCTACAGGTGCCGCGGGCGGATGCGGATGTCTCATCGCCGGGCGAGAATGTGATGCTGGCGGCCGCCTGTCTGGAGGCGGCGCTCGCACGCTCGACGGAGTCGCGTGAGTGGACGGTGGTGAGTGCCGGCGACGCTCAGGACCGGCTCTCGGATGGCTTGTTGCTCGATCATCTGACCGCCTGTGCGCCCGATTGCATCGCCGCCACCTGTTATTTGTGGAACGTCGAACGCACCCTCCACCTCCTGCGCCTGCTCAAGCGCCGCCTACCCCGTCTCCGCGTGGCGCTCGGCGGACCCGAGGTGGCGCCCCATCACCCGTTACTGTTTGCCCGCTGCTCGCCTGCCGACGTGGTCGCCGTCGGCGAAGGCGAATCGGCCTTTCCCGGAATCCTGCGCCTATTCCGCACCGGCGCTGATCCCGATGTGGAGGGGGTCGCCTGCCGCACGCCCGCCGACGGCCCCAGCTTTGTTCGCTGGCGCTGGGGCACGCAGCCGCGCCCGCTGCATCCGCTCGCCGACCTGCTCCCGGCCGCCGACGCGCCCGTCAACCGCCCCGACGCCTACGGCATGGCCTATCTGGAGACCAGCCGTGGCTGTCCGTTGCGGTGCGCCTTCTGCTGCTACAACCTCCGCCGCGCCCGCTGGAGCGCGATCTCGCCCCAGGCCGTTTATGAGCGCGTTCACATTCTTCGCCAGCGAGGCGCCCGTGAAATTCGGCTGGTGGACCCCACCTTTAATGCCCATCCGCAATTCGATGCAGTGGTCGATGCTCTGGCACGGGCCAATCCCGACCGCCACGTCGCTTTCTTCATCGAGGTTCGTGCCGACACCCTCACCGACGCGCAGGCGGCCGCGCTCGCCGCAGCGGGTGTCGCCGAAGCCGAGGTCGGCGTGCAGAGCACCGACCCGGCCGTTCTGCGAATCATCCGCCGCGGCGCGCACACCCACCGGACGCTCCAGGGCATCGGGCTTCTGCGCCAGCACGGCATTCGTCCAACCGTGGACTTCATGTATGCGCTGCCGGGGCAGGGCCGTGAAGACCTCGCCCGTTCGCTCGCCTGGCTGGAGCGCTTTCCCGGCGCGCATCCCCAGTTTCTCCCTCTGTTGCTGCTGCCCGGAACCGAATTGCGCGACCGCGCCGACGAACTCGGCCTCGTTGCCCAGCGGCTGCCGCCCTACCGCGTCGTGGCGACGGACCGCCTGCGGGCGCGCGACCTGCGCGCGGTCGAACAGGAGGCGGCCCGCCGACTGGGAGGCTTCGATTCCCCCACGCGCCGCTTTGCCGGCTGCACCCTGCCCGACCTCTTCGCCGACCGCCAGATTATGATTCTGGAACATGCCGACGCCGCCGTCCGCCCTCCTTCCGCTGTGTCCAATCGTCAGGCGCTGATCCTCCGCGGTGACAATCTGTTTGAGAAACGCGAGCACCTCGCCCGCATCATCCGCGCCGCCGTGCACGCCGAGCCCCACATCCTGTGGCAGTTTGTCCTCGAGCCCCGCCAGGAAGAACCACTGGACCTGCTGGATCGGATACTGTCCGAACTGCGCCGCATCCCCTCGCATTGGCTCGACCGGCTGGTCGCGCCTCCGGGACGCCGCATCCTCGCCGCGCGTCGCCTTTTCGTCAGGCCCGCGCGCGGCGTCCGCCTTTCTCGTGAATGGCTCACGGCCTGTGATGACCTTCTGGCAACGACATCCCACTAATCACACACCCACAAACGATCTGGAGTTAAAATGATGAAGCCCGACAGCACCGTCTCTATTCATCCCGCGCCCGCCGAAGAGCCGTCCTCATCCGAATACACCGTCCGTGTCAACGGACAATCGGTCTTTGTTTATCAGGCGCGGGTATCCGCGCAGCCGATCAACCAGGTCTGGCCGGGCTATCAAAGGCCGATCGAACAAACCGAGCTTGCCGCCTTCGCCTCGTGGGACATGTCCGGTCCGGTCGCGGTCGAGGTCGTGTGCGCGCGCCCGGTTCGGGAGGTGAAGGTTCGGCCCGCTTCTCGCGACATACAGCCCGTCCTCACGGACCGGACCGTCCGATTCACGCTCGATCGGCCGGGGGCGGTCACCGTTGAGATCAACGGCATGCACCAGGCCCTGCACCTGTTTGCCAATCCGCCCGAGACCGCTATTCCGGACGCCCGAGATCCCAACGTCCGCACGTTCGGGCCCGGCGTTCATGACGTTGGACTGATTCAGATGACGTCCGGTCAAACGGTCTACATCGCCGCCGGCGCCGTCGTTTACGGCGCGATCCACGCCAAAGACGCCGGGCCGATCACCATTCGTGGCCGGGGCATTCTCGACGGCAGCCGCTTCAGTCGTGGCCAGGTGTCCGGGATGATCACGGCGATCCATTGCGCAGGCGTGACGATCGAGGGCATCACGATTCGCGACGCCCCGGGCTGGACCCTCATTCCCGTGGTCTGCCGGGAGGTGAGCATCCGCAACATCAAGTTGATCGGCATGTGGCGCTACAACTCCGACGGGATTGATTTCGTGAACAGCCGGAACTGCATTCTCGAAGATTCCTTCATCCGGACTTATGACGACTGCGTCGTGTTCAAGGGTCTGAAGGACTGGCAGGGGGCCTGCCATCAGGAACCCCTCGTTGACATCCAGGTGCGCCGGTGCGTCCTGTGGTGCGACTGGGGACGGGCGATCGAGATCGGCGCCGAGACTTTGGCGAGCGAAATCCGCGATCTGCTCGTCGAGGATTGCGACATCATTCACAGCCTAGATGTCGCCATGGACGTGCAGAATGGCGACCGGGCGCACTGCCACGATCTGGTGTTCAGAAACATCCGGGTGGAACTTGACGACGACCAGACCCGGCAAGTCTATCAGGAGAAGCCGGGGCAGGTGTACGACCAGACCGAACGTCACCTGTCCCAATTGATCGCCGTGGTCACAGCCGCCAATGCATGGAGCCAGGACACCGTCCGCGGCTGCGTGGACCACATCCGTTTCGAGAATATCGAGGTGACGGCCTGGGCGATGCCCGAATTATACTTTGCCGGTCTTGACGCGGAGCATCAGGTGCAAGACGTGGCGATCATGAACCTGCGCATCAACGGCCGGCGCGTACGCAATCTAAAAGATGCCCGGTTCACCATCAAGTCGTTTGTGGAACGGCTCAGCGTGGAATAAGCCGCTTCCGGGTTTGGGGAGGTGAGTGGGTGAGTGGGTGTGTGTGGGTGAACGTTGTGCGTTCATTTCCTCTTACGGCGTCAGGTCAGCCGGTTTGACGATGGTCGCCGGGCTCTTGCGCAGGAGGGCGGGGATATCGGCCTTCTCCAGCGAGGCCTTGATCCGCGCCGCCCATTGCTCCCGTGTCGCCGGCCCGGCGGCTAGCGCCGCCACGGCGCGGGCGATCATGTCGTCCGCCCCCAGGAACAGGCGGGGGTCGCCGGAGGATACCAGCAACGTGGTCTCGCGCCGAATCGCCTCCGCCACATCGTCCGGAGAGGGGCTGGGCGCCAGGATCAGGGTCCGTTCGGTGTGGCCGAACATCCCGCCGTGCGTGTCGGTGGAGCCGACCATGACGGGCAACCGGCCTGCCGCTTTCCACTGATTGTACTCGGGGACGGGATGTTCCCAGGCATCCACTCCGGTGCCACGCAACGCTCTTTGCCCGTCCGCCGGATACCACTCCGCCCAGATCTTGTCGCCACGGCCGGGATGGTTCCACTGAATTACCGCCCCCTGTGCGTGGGCCGACTTTACGATCTCGTAGGGCGAGAGATCGGGCGAAATGGGATCCCGCAGCGGATACGCGTTGAAATGCCCCCATGCAGTCGTGACTTCCATCGCGGGTAAGACAGGAAACCCGACGCCGCAGGCCCGGAGGAGCTTGCCAGCCACCAGCGAGCCGTCCATGGTGTTGTGATCGGTGATCGCCGCGAAGTCCAGGCCGCAATACATCGCCTGCAACGCCATGCCGACCGGCGTTGAAATTCCGTCGGAGTACCGGCTGTGCATATGCGTGTCGCCGGCGTACAGGTTCATGTTGGTGCCCGCCGCCGGCATCCCCGGCGGGTTCGGGAGGGCACGCAGCACCGCCAGCCGCAGGGCGTCCATGTCCGCCACGGTGACCGGCTTCCCCGCCTTGACCAGACGCACGGCGATTTCCGCCGTCTCGCGTGAGGCCGAGTGAGGTATGATAATCCGGTTGTTGTCGAGCACGGCGATCAGCCCCGGATCCTGCTGCGGCACGGCCCCGTCCAGGAACGGGCTCTGGAACTCCGGCGCGGCAGCCGCTGCCAAGTCATACTGCGGTACAGCTTTGAGTACGCGCTTGATCTGGCGCACGTTCTGCAGGTCCTTTTCATCGGCCGGCAGGCCGGCCACCAGGCACCACGCGTTCGTGGCCGCTTCCCGGAAGTCCACAAGAGGCTTTCCGGCTTTCTTCGCCCAGCTCTGGACCGCTTTGCGGACAGGCCGAGGCGCGGAATCGCTCACCGTGACCGCATCCGCCTCGATCCAATCGATCGCCGCGGCGTCCACAACCACCAAGCGGCTGCGGCTGAACGCGCAAACGAGCACCTGGCTGGCAGGGTCGAATCTGGCCAGATCGGACGTGACGATCGCGAACGGCCACTGGACCGAGCGTGCGGGCAGCCCGGCCAGTTGCATGCCTTCTTTGCGCGGCCGCTGCCACGGTTCGAAGGGATTCATCTGGTCGAATGTCTTCCGCGCCGCATCGGCGTCGGGATATTCCCGTATTGACACCACGCCCATGGGCACATTCGCCCACAAGAACGTCGCGTTGCAGGCCTTCACATCGCCCTGTATCGTCCCCCAGAAGTCGCGCGGGGTCCCAAACTCCACCGCCACCTGCGCTTCGGGTTGCGCCGTCAGAGCCAACAACGAGTAAGGCCGGGCGCATTCCGCGGGCAGGCCGCCGGGTTCCAGCACGGCCAACCGCGCCAGCAGCTCGCTGCGGATCGCCTGTATGACCAGGCGGTTCCGTACATCCACGGCCCACTTGAGCTTCTCGACGCACGCCGCCGCGCCCATCCAGGCCGCCGCCCGGAACGGCTCGCTCTGCGACAGCCGGGCGATATCCGCTTGCTCGATGCGGGTCACTGCGTCCGTGACCGCGGCAAGCCCCTCCTGTATCGTGAAGCGAAAGAGCGTGATAGAGCGGCGCAACCCGCCGAGCGGGGCGCCGCTCGAGTCGGCGAAAGTGGCTTCCACGGTGTAAACGCCGTCGCGCGCATCGCCCAGCGTCCACTCGAACCCGCCCGCCGCCGAGTCCTGCCAGGGCGGCGCGGCCTTGGCCAGCACGACCGGCCCTTTCGCCACCGCGGCGCCGGTCCAGTTCTTGATCTCATACGCCCCCGAGGCGGCCAGCGCCGCCGTCGTGCGACCAAGCTCGATCACCGCCTTGATCGAGTTCCCCGCATCACAAGCCGAGGGCATGTCGAGGGCTGCCACGGCGCCGAGCGCCGTTCCGGCCCCGCGCGGAAAGGCGTCCACAAGGGTCCACTTCACCATCTTCTGAGGACTCATGAACAGCGAGGTGGCCGCTTGCCAGCTCATCGTGAGCGGTTGAATCGTGTCCGCATCCCGCGCATCGTAATCGTCCAGGCCGAACTGCAGTCCCAGCGCGCTCCCGGCGCGGGGCGCATAGCCGGGGAAGTTGCTCCAAGGGATGACGAGCTCGAAGGTCCAGCCGCCGGGGACCTGTTTGCCGGACACGCGCGCGCCCTCGGTAGAGGCGTACATCGTATTGAAGGCCAACTCCACCGCCTTTCCGCCGACCGGCGGCCTGACGAACACGTGATAAGAGCCCTTCGTGTAGGGCGGTTTCATGAAAGCCTCCCCCATCCGCCCATCTATATAGAGTTCGAGACAATCCTTCTCATACGACCGTTCCGGCGGCGTATCGTTCAGGATATCGTCATCCGCCACGAATCCCGCCAGGCAGAGGCCTTCCTCGTTCCAACCGCAGAGCGCCTCCATGCCGCAATCCGCCGGTCCGTTCCAAGTGTGGGACGGTTTGACCTGGGCAATGTACGAGACGAAACGCAGCGGCACGGCAGCCGCCGCGTTCCACTCCGCCAGATCGCCGTCGAGCTTGACCGCTCCCAGCTTGGGCAAGAACCCCTCCTGCGCCGCCGCCGCCGGCACGTCCCATCGCGGGTCCGCCGCCGCCACCGTCGAGAATGCAGCCGCAATCAAACAAAACACCCATCGTCCAAGTTGGCTTCGCATAATTACTCCTTTTCCCGTTGCGTTCGGAACTGCGCAGAGACTATCTACGGCGTGAGCAACCGGGAATGGAAAAAATTATACCAAATATTTTTGAACTTTATGAAAATTGTGTCTCATCGATGCTTTATCCAACGGGTGCGATTTTATTTTGTTGAAGAGGAAGCGGCAGGCTGGCGCACGAAATATCGTTTTCCACTTGCAGTGGAAGACCGGGGACAGGCAAATAGCGCCTGGTGCAAGACGTGGCGATCGTGAACCTGCGCATCAACGGCCGGTGCGTGCGCAATCTGGAAGATGCCCGGTTCACCATCAAGCCGTTTGTGGAGCGGCTCAGCGTGGAATAAGCGCTTCCGGGTGTGTGTGGGTGTGTAGGCGTAGGCTCTCGGAGAGGCTCTCGGGGACGCCCTTCTGGTGGATCTCTCCCGGCGGGGCTGGCTGCGCTAGTTTTTCAGCACTTCGGTAATGGTGCGTGATAAATCGGACATGTGAAACGGTTTTTGAATAAACCGCTTCACCCCTGCGTCGAGAATCTTCTGGACCTTTCCAGACATGCTGTAGCCGGAACAGAGGATGGCACGAAGCGACGGATTGATGGCCTTCATGGCCAGAAAAGCATCCAAGCCGTCCATCCGCGGCATCATCATGTCCAAGATCACCAGATCCACGTCGTGCGACGACGTCTTGTAAAAGTCCACAGCGTCCTGGCCATCGTTGCAGATCGTCACTCGATAACCCATCGACGCCAGAATAGCCTTGAGTATGCGACGTACCCCTGCTTCATCCTCCGCAACCAGGACATGGGCCGTGCCCTTGACCACCGCATCAGCCTTCTTTTCGCTCTCCGCACTTTCGCATGTCTTTGACAGTGTCAGCCAGATACGGAACTCGGTGCCATGGCCCAACGCGCTTGTGAACGTCACCGATCCCTGATGATTTCGGATGGTGCCGTAGACCGCCGGAAGCCCCATGCCGGTACCCGCGCCGGTGGGTTTCGTCGTGAAAAACGGCTCAAAGACGTGCTTCTTGGTTTCCTCGTCCATGCCGGTGCCGGTATCGGCTATTCCGATCAGGATGTGGGGGACGGGCTGGAGATCATGGGGATGGTTCCAGCAGCATGCATGATCAGGCGTCTCCATCGCGGTCGAGAAGGTGATCTCGCCTCCATCCGGCATGGCATCTCGGGCGTTGATCGCGATGTTCAGAAGCGTGTTCTGAAGCTGCGTGGGATCGCCATCGACCATCGCCTGAAGGGCCCCGAGCTTCAGAACGATCCGTATCCGCTTGTCAATGGTGCGATCCAGCAGGGCTACGACTTCGGCGATGATCTTGTGCATGTCGACGGACACGGACTGGTAACGGCCCTTCCGGGCGAAGGCTAGCAGCTTCCCCGTAAGATCAGCGGCACGCCGGGAGGCCGTCAGGATCAAGTCGACATTTTCGGTCGTGTCCTCCTTCGGAGAAACCCGAATCAATTCCGCCGAACCCATGATGGCCATGAGCTGGTTGTTAAAATCGTGCGCAATGCCGCCGGCCAACTGGCCGATGGCCTTCATTTTGTCCGCCTGCCGGAGTTGCTCCTCCAGGTGATGCCGCTTCTCCTCCTCGAGTTTCCTCGCCGTGTCGTTGATGCCGACACCGACAATCCCCTCGATCCGACCGTTGCTGTCGCGCAAGGGCAGCTTGGTCGTGATAATCCACAACGTTTTACCGTGGGCATCCGTCTTGGGTTCAAGCTTGCCCACGAGCGGTTGCCCGGTGGCGATAATATTCTTCTCGTCCGCCCGGAATCGAATGGCCTGCTCTTTCGGATAGAAGTCGAAGTCGGTCTTGCCGGACAGTTCTTTCGCGCTGCCAGCCTTCATGGTTCGCGCCACGCACGCATTGGCCACGATAAAATGACCCTCCGTATCCTTGACATACACATCGTGCGGGATGTTGTCAATCAGCGTCAGCAGCAGGTTCCGCTCATCCTTGAGCAGCAGCTGCGACTTCTGCAAGGTAGCCTCGTTTTTCCGCAGATCGGTGACATCCGTGTTCACGCCGACCAAGCCGACCACCCGCCCTTGGTTGTCGTACAGGGGGTGCTTGATGACATCCAGAAGGCGTCCATTTTCTTCCACCAGGCAATGCACCGAGGCCATCTCGCCACGCATCAAGGCCTGTTCCTGGTCGAAGTAATCATGGGCCTTCTCACGGGACAACACGTCAAAATCCGTCTTTTCAAAGAGATCTGCTGGCTCGCGGTCCCCGGCCAGCGCCTTGTTAACCACCATAAACCGACTGTTCCGGTCCTTCACATAGATCCTTAACGGCAGCGTATCGATCAGTGTTCGCAGAAGGTTACGTTCCTCCGCTAACGCATCGGCGGTCTTCTTGAGCTCCGTGATATCGAGGCTCATGCCCACCAGACCGGTCACCTTGCCCGTGACATCAGTGAGGGGCACCTTGGTAGTCAGCAGCCACAGGCGCTTTCCCGTACGGTCGGTGCAAGGTTCTTCCCGAATCCGGATCGCCTGCCCCGAATCCATCACCGACTGCTCATCGGCAAAGTAATTCTGGGCCATTTCACGGGGAAAAAAGTCGAAGTCGGTCTTGCCGACGACCTGGTCCATGGAAGCGATGCCCAGCAGCTTCATCTGGTAGGCGTTGGTCATCACAAAGCGGCTTTCGCGGTCCTTGATGAAGAGGTGACAACTCGAGAGGTTGTCCATGATCACCCGGAGCCGGTCGTGCTCTTCCTGCAGCTTCTGCTGGGCGTGCTGCCGCTCGACGACTTCCAGCGCGAGGCGATCGGCCAGTTCCTTCGTCTGCGCGACACGGGCTTCGACGATCTCTTCCAGCCGGTGTTTATGCTGCGCCAGTTCGTTCTCGTTCCGCTTACGCGCGGTAATGTCACGGCTGATGCCGACCATCCCCGTGATTCGGCCATCGGAATCCCGCAGCGGCGTCTTGGTTGTCAGAAGCCAGTGCTCCCGCCCCTGCGGGTCCAGCATGCGCTCGTCCTGATCAATCAGCGCCTGACCGGTGCGCATCACCTGCTGCTCGTCATCGTAGTATTTCTGGGCAAGCTCCCGTGGAAAGAAATCGAAATCGGTCTTGCCGATTACATCCTGGAGCGATGACGCACCTAACGACTTGAGGTGAAAGGCGTTGGTTATGACAAAGCGGCTCTCGGTATCTTTTGCGAACACGTGGCAGTCTGTAAGACTGTCCAACAACGAGCTGAGCACCTCCCACTGTTGCCCGGGATGGTTTTCGTGTGGCCGGCTTGGACGGCTCGTCTTTGTTTTCGTCTTCCCCTCCATATGTCCCCCTCCCAGACTCTCGTCTTGATGGCAGGTGAGTCGCTGGTGAGTCGCTCCCCATGGGCTGGAAAGTAAACCGGCTTGGCTAAGGTATAATACCAGCTCGTGTTTTCTACCGGTACGCCGCCGTTGACGTACCATCATACGTGATATTATGCAAAGCATAGCACAGCTGTTTGCCCGGTGCTATCTTTTCCTTTCTTTTTGGTTTTTAGGTCGATTGACAAACTAACTGCGCCCCCCTACGAACGGAAAGGGCGCGGTTAGTCTGCCAAGAGGGGGAGGCGCGTTTAATGCGCCAAAGGAGCGGGCGTGTTTTGTCTCCCCTCCCCCCGCGGGGGGAGGGGGCGCAGTTAGTCT
>CAMBQN010000024.1 GCA_945870025.1 Akkermansia muciniphila | reverse complement strand
TGCGAATACTCCAGTTCGATCTTCTGCAGGCCGTTGGCCGGAACCGGGAACACGCTAATGCGGAACAGGTTGCCGCCGATGTGCTCCAGCAGACCCGGATCCTTCATGCGGCGCACGATGTCCTCGTAAATTCCCCGCGCCTTGCCCTTTTCCACAAGCTCCCCGCTCATCCGCTTGCCGTTGATCATCATGGCGAAATCGGAGATGCTGGCGTTCGCGGGAAGCGGGAAGACAAAGACCGCCTCCAGGTCACGGTTGACGCTGTTGCGAAAGACCTGTTCGATCTTGGCCGTGGCGACGCCGTCCTTGATCCGGATGTCCACGCGCTGGCTCTCGATGGCCAGCGGCGGGATGGACTCGTCCTTGGGGATCAGCATGCCGGCGGCAAAGCCGCGCGCGGCGCCGAGCGACAGGATGCAGAAGAGTGCGGGCAGGAAGCGTTTCAGGGTGTTCATGATTTGATCTCCCGCGCCCTGCGTGGAGGGCGCTCTGGTTGTTTCTATGAGGATTAGACGCCGATCAGGCGCTTTTTGTTCCCGACTTTCATTGTCTACAATTCCTAGAGACCGGATTCGGCCTACACGTTCATCACCGGAAGAAATCAACCCATTCGATCATCAGCGTCTTCGCCGTCTTGAAGGTCGTGGTGTCAGCCCCGACGGTTACGGCAACGTGATCCGCCGGCTTCCTGCACTGGATTCGAAAGGCGTCCGCGTGGGGAAGCGTCGCCGAACCGGCGGCTGGCCCGGCTTCGCTCAGGCGGTCGGCCGCCTTGTCGCGTACGCTTCGATCCGCCTGGACGTCGGCGAAGTAAATGTCTCCGTGATCGTCCCACTGGAAGAACTCGTCGTTGGTTATGCGTTGCGGAACCGGTCCGGCATGAACGTCATCGCTTGCCGCAGCCAACGGCACGTCCGGCTGAGTGGCCGGGGTAGCGCCAGAACGCGCATCGCGGGCTTCACCGCGCTTAACGAGCGCCTTATCTATTTGCTCGGAAACCTTCGGTGCAGCTTCTTCTCCAGCCGCCGTGAGCAGCGTCGTGGCCGCGCATACGCATATCCAGAATAGGTGCCTTCTCATATCATTCTTTCTTCCCCGTGTTCATTTCACAACAATTTCCGCGTCAATCGGGGTCGTGCCGCACCACATACTACCGCCTCTTCCGCAACCCACATCAAAGTCCACGGTGTCGTCTTGTTGCACCTTCACTTCAAACAGGAACGGCTCATCTTTGGATGTGTCGGAAGCCAAAAACAGTTGCGTTGCGTTGTGGCGAACACGGACAGTCATGGCCCCTTCATCTCCTGAACCAAAGGCGCCTTTTACGATAATCGTACACGATCTGGGGGCCTGCCAGCGCACGACACTGTGTTCCCCGTTGGGTCCGGGATGAATGGACACCTCTCCCGGACGTGCGCCATACATCGTCTCTGCGCTGTGATTGATCCAGATGCACTGGGCATCTTGGGCCGCTTGCCACCCATCCACGCCCGGTTTATGAATTATGGACGCATAGCGCGTAAAGGTCGGATTGCCGTCGGGTGTCCATCCATAGGACCAGGGATCGCAGGGATTGGATGTTGTCGAAAAATCGTTACGCAAACTCCACTTGGACCCGTTGTTCCTGCCACCCAGCGTCACGCGAAACTGCTGGATGTGTTCGATGCCGATGGATGCCGTTCCGAACACGGTTTTCAGCTCAATCGGCTTGAGACTGATCACACCGGTCAGCGTGTCGCCGTTGCGCAAGTTCAGGGTCACGGTCTCATGATCGATACCGATCTTCAGGGCCTGGATCTGCGTCAGGGGCACATCCATCTTAGCGTAGGACGTCTGCACCGGCACGCTTGCGATGACGGGTGTGCCGATGAGACGCGAACCGTCGACCAGGTCGATGGCGAGGCGTAGCGGAGCATTGGTCTGCGCTTCTTCGCCCCAGGCTGAGATGGCGATGGCGACGATCATTCCGACGGCCAGCACGTGTCTGCGGCTGTTCATGGGTATCATGGTTGATCCTTCTTATTAGGTGTTTGTTTACTCGCGGTCACGGTCGTTGAAGCCCGTCTTGGCATAGCTCCAGATTTTGAGGTTGTCGAAGACCACGCTTCCGCTTGGTGTGCCTTGATGGGCGAGCAGCCCGAAACGGGCGGTCTTTGGGATGATCAAGCTGCCGCCTTCTCCGTTCCAGAATCCGGTGTTGAGTTTTCCGTCCACGAAGATGGCGGTGCGTCGCTTGCCATTATCTACACCGGGGATGCCATCGCCGGCCCACACCAGCGCGTAATGATGCCAGCCCTCCGCCGTGCTGGCCCCCAGGGCCTTGGCGTAAGGCCAAGATCCATACCCGCCGGTTCCGCCGTTGCCCGCGACTTGGAAACAGAGTCCTCCAGCGGATCCGCCGTCGTTCGCGCAGAAGTGCATGAGAAATCCCACGGGGCCTTTGTCGTCAACGCCCGCAATCAGGCTGGGCCAGGCGCCGCCGGGTTGCCGGATGTCCGCAGGGAAGTTGACCAGTCTGGCCCAGAACTCGATGCAGCCGTCAGGGCCGGGCACGATTTCGGACGGAAAGGTCACCCCAAACTGCTCCTGCATGTTCAGTTCGATGCCCTTCCCGAAGCGCCCCTCCACGAAACGGCCGGCGTTGAACTTGCCATCGGGCCCGACGCGGCTATTCTTTACATCGCTTTCCGACCCGAGCCGGTTCCATAAGACCAGCCCCTTCTGACCCGTTCCGCCGCTCAGCACAATATCCAACTGCTGGATGTGCTCGATGCCGATGGATGCCGTCCCGAACACGGTCTTCAGCTCAATCGGCTTGAGACTGATCACGCCGGTCAGCGTGTCGCCGTTGCGCAAGTTCAGGGTCACGGTCTCGTGATCGTCACCGATCTTCAATGTCTGGATTTGCGTCAGCGGAATTTCCATTTTGGCGTATGTCGTCTGCACGGGCACGGTCGCGAAGCCGGGGGTGCCGATGAGACGTGAGCCGTCGGAGAGATCCAGCACCACGTTCAGGACTTCGTTGGTGTTGGGCGTTCCGGCCAAAATGATGTTGTTGGCGGTTACGATAGCGCATGCTGTGAGGATGCCTCTGAGTCTTTTCATTGTGCCAGTCTCCTTCTGTTCCTCTTAGAGATCGACCTGGGTCGATCCGTCTTCAACCGCGAGCAAACTCGCGCCCTACAAAACCTCATCACCCGGGCTACTCCTTCTGAGAGTCAAAAAGTTGCCTGACCTCATCCGCAGACAGTGCCCGGTTGAAGACCATGACCTCATCCATACTCCCTTTGAAGGAGTAATTAACCTGCCGGCTCCCTGGACCGTTGTTCCCTGCGAAAGTTCCGATACTCCATGTGTGATTGAGGTCCAGCAAATCGTTTCGTTGCACTCTCTTGGCGTAGGTGCTGTCCAGCAGCTTGCCATCGAGATAGGTGTAGTCCTCCGTGCCACGTCGAGCGAACACCAGATGGCGCCACTTGTCCGCGACGTCAGCTCGCGTGTTTTGTTCGGTATACCCGTTCTCGGACATGCCGAAGTGAATGCCGTTGTGGACCTCGCCGATGCCTGAGCCGTTGAAATCATACACCAGGAAGAATCCGGTCTGGTACTGGCCGGATACCGCATCAGAATGAGTATCCAGAATGTACTGCCGGTCCACACTGGCGCCGCTGCCATTGATCTGCGGTTTCCGCCCCTGCGCATAGGTCCACAGCGATACGGTAAAGTCGCCGACACTCGGAATCGGTGCCGACGGCTTCATCGTGATGAAATCATCGTTGCCGTCAAATACGTAAGCCCCGCCCATCTTTCCCTTCGACGTCCACGCGGCACCGCGCACGACTCCGTCGTTGCGTCGACCGCTGGTGTCAACGACCGTCCCTTGGTCGTCGCGGTCGAAAGAATAGCGCAGGATCAGTCCGCTTCGCAAGGCCTCCGGCAATGCGCCGCCCGTCAGCACGACGTCGATCTGCTTGACATGCTCGATGCCGATGGATGCCGTTCCGAACAGGGTCTTCAGCTCAATCGGCTTGAGACTGATCACGCCGGTCAGCGTGTCGCCGTTGCGCAAGTTCAAAGTCACGGTCTCGTGATCGTCGCCGATCTTAAGGGCCTGGATTTGCGTCAGGGGCACATCCATCTTGGCGTAGGAAGTCTGCACCGGCACGGTCGCAAGGCCGGGGGTGCCGATGAGACGCGAGCCGTCGACCAGGTCGAGTTCGAGGCGGAGCGGCTGATTGGTGTTGTCTATCCCAGCCCTAGCGCTTCCACCCAGCACCAATGCCAGCAGGGCCGCCATCCGAGTTGCGTCGGTCTTCATTGCGTTCGGATCCTTTCGAATAGAAACGTTTCCGTTGAAGGCTTCGTTCCGCAGGCGGCATCAACGTTCTCTTTTGTCCCCGTCACTTCCCGGCGTCGTAGAGCAGCTTTACATCGTCTTCGGACAAAGCGCGGTTGTATATCATCACTTCATCCAAGTCCCCATCATAGTAACCAAAATCAGTAGATCTGTCTAATACACCCAAGTTCCAAGTATTTCCAGCAAAACTGGAAAACCAGTATCCGCCCGGGCTTATAGAGTAAGTTTGCCTAATGCCATCTGCATACATGACCAGATTGGTTCCATCTTGAGTCCAAACCAAGTGACGCCATTTCCCATCATTAATGATTGTGGTTGATGAAAGAGCGGTACAATTCCAATACCAAAACGCCATGTGCCCCGACCACAATGTAAAAATGAGATAAGGTCCGTCGCCTGCATCAGACACTCCCTTTGCCAAGAAGGCGCCTTGTTCGGTGGACGTCGATCTCATCCACAAAGAAACGGTTCCGGAAGTCGAGTCAGGCATTGGCTGACCTAAACTAATACGGGCATTCTTTCCATTGAAACTATAGGCCCCGCCGATCTTGCCTTTGGGTATCCACGTGGCGCCCTTCACGGTGCCGTCATGACCCTTGCCGCTGTCTTCGGTGACTTTGTCGCCATCGTTCTGATCGAACGAGTAATACAGGATCAGGCCTTTTCGCAGGGTCTCCGGCAATGCGCCGCCCGTTCGTACGATCGTGAACTGCCGGATGTGCTCGATGCCGATGGATGCCGTTCCGAACAGGGTCTTCAGCTCAATCGGCTTGAGACTGAGCACGCCGGTCAGCGTGTCGCCGTTGCGCAAGTTCAGGGTCACGGTCTCGTGATCGTCGCCGATCTTCAGGGCCTGGACTTGCGTCAGGGGCACATCCATCTTGGCGTATGCCGTCTGCACGGGCACGGTCGCGAGGCCGGGGGTGCCGATGAGACGCGAGCCGTCGACCAAGTCGATGGCGAGGCGAAGAGGGGCGTTGGTCTGCGCCTCTTCGCCCCAGGATGAGACGGCGAGGGAGGCGATCGCTCCGATGGCCAGTACGTACGTGATCCTATTCATGGTGCATGTCTCTCTCTAATGGGTCCTACTTCTGAATGCCGTACAGCGTCTGAACTTCATCAGCCGACAGAGTGCGGCTGAAGATCATCACGTCGTCCATGCGGCCCTTGAAGTGTTCTTTTCCGGGGCGCATGCAACCGATGCGAACGGGCTCGGCGACGTTGCGCACAACCGGAATGGACGTGATCGCTTCGTATCCGAAGCCCATCTCGCAAGGGACGCCGTTGATGAACATGCGCATCTGGTGATCGGGCAGGGCGCTATCGTGTTGCAGCACAACATGGGTCCACTCCTGCTGCCGGATTATCTTGTTCTTCACACCGCCGCTGAAGAAGCGGGTGGATGCGTCCCAGAAATAGGCGCATAGCCCGCCGCCCATATTCAGCATGAACTCAATACCGCGGCGATCCTGTTCCGGATGGCCCTGACTCTTGGTGATGAGCCCGAAGTGGGTCTGCGTCTGTTCCTGACAGATCCAGGCGGCCAGCGTGAAGTTGGCCGTGAGTTGCAGGGAAGGGGGATTGCCCGCATCCAGGTAGTCATCTGCGCCGTCAAAAACCATGGCGCCGCCGGACTTGCCCTCCGGCGTAAACCGTGCGCCGCGTACCGTGCCGTGATTCTCTTTTGCGCTGCTATCGGTCACTTTGTCGCCATCGTCCCGGTCAAAGGAGTAGTACAGCACCAGTCCTTTTTGCAGCGACTCTGGCAAAGCGCCGCCCGTCAGCACGACGCGAATCGCCCGTAGACGCTCGATGCCGATCGAAACCGTTCCGAACACGGTCTTCAGCTCAATCGGTTTGAGACTGATCACGCCGGTCAGCGTGTCGCCGTTGCGCAAGTTCAGGGTCACGGTCTCGTGATCGTCACCGATCTTCAGGGCCTTGATTTGCGTCAACGGCACCTCCATCTTGGCGTAAGACGTCTGCACGGGCACGGTTGCGATGACGGGGGTGCCGATGAGTCGCGAACCGTCAACCAGGTCCAACTCCAGACGCAGGGCCGGTGCCTCCTTGGCCGGCTCCGCTCTAGCCGCCGAGAGCAGCGCCGTGGCGGCACAGACGCCTATCCAGAATATGTGTCTTCTCATGTCATCCATCCTTCCCCGTGTCTTCACTTCGGCAAGTCGCCGATTTGCTTGATTTCATCCTCCGAGAGCGCACGCTTGTAAATCCGGACCTCGTCCACCGCGCCGTTGAAAAACATATCGCTCCAGTTGATGAAGGGGAGACGCGACATGTTGCCGATGACCAGCTTCGTGTCGGGGCCGTCCAAAAGGGGCGTAGTCGTAGCGGCGAGCCGGGTCTCTTTTTCCAGTTTGCCGTCAACATAGTAGCGCATCATTTCTCCGTCATAGGTTCCAGCCAGGTGGCACCAGCGGTTTAGCGGAAGATTGTCCGAGCCGGCAATCACCGTTGGGCATGGATTGTCTGGATTGTTCTTCACCGAGAAGAGGCCCTTCTTGTATCCTTGCCCGAGGCCGAGTCCAAAAGCGCCCTCCTTGTCCGTGGTGAGCGGGCCGCGGTTGATCACGTGGCCGTAGGTGGTGTGACTGGCGGCCTTGACCCAGAGGGAGACGGTCAATCCGTTCCATCCGTTCATATTCAACTCAGGCGATGCCGCCACGAGATAGGTGTCCTTGCTTCGGAAGCGGGCGGCTTTGCCTTGAACGCCGGTCTCGTAAACTGGGGCGCCCACCCAAACGCCGTCATGGCCCAGGCCGCTGCGGTCCTGCACCTTCTCGGTATCCTCATCAAACGTGTAGTGCAGCACCAGGCCGGCATCGCCACGGCCGCTCGAGAAGGCGAGGCTGCGGCATTGCGTCATCGGCACCGCCACGCTGCCGAACAGCGTCTGCATCGGGAGCACGGGCAAATCCAGCACGCCCGAAAGCAGGTCATTGTTCACGAGGTGGACCGTCACGGTCTCGCGATCCGGGTTGAACTGGACGCTCCTGAGTGTGCCGACCGGCAACGCGATCTTACCGATGGCGCTGACGAGACGGACGGACGTCACCGCCGTGGTTCCGATCAGCCGCGACCCATCGGCCAGCTCCATCGAAATCCGAATCGATTCGTTACTGGTCCCACCGGCCCATGCCGACAGAGTCAGTCCGATCACTGTCGCTGCGATACTTATCCACTTTGCTTTCATTCTCGCCTCCTGCCTATCTCAAGGCGCTTGCAGAACCCCTGCAAGCGCCGGTTTCAGGTTTCAGTGTTCAGGTTTCAGGAAGACGCAACATCGTGAACGTTACTCATCCGTCCGGTCGTTGAAATCCGTCTTGGCGTAGTTCCAGATCTTAAGGTTATCGAAGATAATGCGGCCGCTTGGCATGCCTTGGTGACAAAGCAATCCGAGGCGACCGCCGCTGGGCATTGTCCAAGGACCGGGTGGAACCACGGGACCGTTCCATGAACCTGTGTTGAGTCGGCCATCGACAAATATGGCGACACAACGCGTGCCATCGGAAACGCCAGGGATGCCGGCGGGATTCCACACGAGTGCGTAGTGGTGCCAGTCACCCACAGCGTCTGTGCCCAAAGCCCGCGCGTAGGTCCAACTTCCATGTTGAGCCGTTCCTGCTGATCCGATCGTACCCAGCCGGGCGCAAAGCCCACCATTGGCCGCGCCATCGTTACCGTTGAAGTCAATGCAAGGGCCGCCCGGAACGTTCTCTTTTTCGCTCACGCCGACGAGGCCGGGTTTTTCGCCCGATGGCAGGGCTTGAGGGAAGTCCATCAGTTTCGCCCAGAATTCGATACACCCGGCCGATGCGGGAACGATTTCAGCGGGGAAAGTGACACCGAACGGCTCCTGCATGTTCAGTTCGATACCCTGGCCGAAGCGCCCCTCCACGAAACGGCCGGCATTCAGTTTGCCTCCCGGGCCGACACGGCTATTCTTGACATCGCTTTCCGACCCGAGCCGGTTCCACAAGACCAGCCCCTTCTGGCCCGTTCCGCCGCTCAGCACAATATCCAACTGCTGGATATGCTCGATGCCGACCGCAACCGTTCCGAACACGGTTATCAGCTTAATCGGCGCCAGACTGATCACGCCGGTCAGCTTGTCGCCGTTGCGCAAGTTCAAAGTCACAGTCTCGTGATCGTCACCGATCTTCAGGGCCTGGATTTGCGTCAGCGGCACATCCATCTTGGCGTAGGATGTCTGCACGGGCACGGTCGCGATGCCGGGGGTGCCGATGAGACGTGAGCCATCAACCAAATCGATGACGAGGCGGAGCGTGGCGTTGGTCTGCGCCTCTTCGCCCCAGGATGAGACGGCGAGGGCGACGATCATTCCGACGGCCAGCACGTGTTTGCGGCTGCTCATGGTTTTCATGGTGGTCCTTCTGTTTGGGTGTTTGTCTACTCGTTGTCGCGGTCGCTGAAATCCGTCTTGGCGTAGTTCCAGATTTTGAGGTTATCGAAGACGATGCTGGCGCCAGGGATCGCATCGGTGGAAAAACCGATGAATCCGAATCGGGGTGCATTACCAGGCGCAAATAGCTGTTCTTCCGGCGATTTGTTGCTGGTGGTCGTGTTCAACTGTCCGTCCACAAACACGCTAATCTTGCGCGTCGTGTCAGCAACATTGGGGATGTTGCCGACGCCGTTCCACACGATTGCATAATGATGCCAATCGCCAGCCTTGGCGGACTTCATCGATGCCGCGTAACTCCAAGATCCGAACGGTCCTGTTCCCGCCCAGCCCAGTCGGCTTTTAATGCAGAGACCACCGTTAGCAGCACCGTCGTTGGGGGCAAAGAATAGGTGGAACCCACCTCCTTCGGGAGTATCGGAACGAATCAATGAGGGATGGTAGCCCTGTGTAATAGTGGCCGGAAAATTAACGAGTTTCGCCCAGAATTCGATACACCCCGCCGATGCTGGAACGATTTCAGCGGGGAACGTCACTCCCAACGGCTCTTTCATGTTCAGTTCGACGCCCTGCCCGAAGCGACCCTCCGCGAAACGGCCGGCATCCAGCTTTCCTCCCAGGCCGACACGGCTATTCTTGACTTCGCTTTCCGATCCGAGCCGATTCCACAAGACCAGCCCCTTCTGAGCCGTTCCGCCGCTCAGCACAATATCCAACTGCTTGATGTGCTCGATGCCGACCGCAACCGTTCCGAACACGGTTATCATCTTAATCGGCGCCAGACTGATCACGCCGGTCAGTTTGTCGCCGTTGCGCAAATCCAAAGTCACGGTTTCGTGATCGCAACCGATCTTCAATGCCTGGATCTGCATCAGTGGCACATCCATCTTGGCGTAGGATGTCTGCACGGGCACGGTCGCGATGACGGGGGTGCCGACGAGACGCGAGCCATCAACCAAGTCGATGGTGAGGCGGAGCGTGGCGTTGGTCTGCGCCTCTTCGCCAGCCGCTGTGATTAGCGCCGTGGCCGCACATACACCTATCCAAAATACATTCGTCTTCATGTCATCCTTCCTTTTTCTGTGTTCTCACTTCGGCAAGTCGCCGATGAACGTGATTGCTTCTTTCGATATCGCCGGCTTGGATCGTTATCGCAACTTGTAGAGCTGTTCAATTTCGGCACCGCTCAGTGCGCGGTTGAAAATCATCAGATCATCGAGATCACCCTGATAAAGGTAGCCCGCCGAATAGTAACCGCCCACAACCAGAGCGTTGGCGTCGTTCTGAATGGGCTGCTGATACGATTGCGTCCCCGAAAGCTTGCCATTTAAATAAATTTTCTGCTCGCCGTCCGCATACGTGCCAACCAGATGCGTCCATTTCCCCATGTAGCCGTCCATGGACTCGCGTGTCGCCACCTGTCCCTGTCCATCTTCGATCCCTCCGTTTAAGCGAAACAATGCAAGTCCGCCCCATGAATCCGGACTTAATCCCAGACTGTAGCTTCCCTGGGAGTCGGTCAGTGGACCTTTCATTACGATCCCTTTGTTCTGATGGGTTGTGGCCTTGATCCAAACCGATAGGGTGATGCTCTTGTCCGGATTGAGCGATGCGCTGTTGGGGACCGAGATATACGTGTTTCCCTGAAACGACGCTTTTCCGTCGACGTTGACGCCTCGGACGGCGGCTGAGTGGTTCTTGCAATCGCTGGCATCTTTCACGACACCCTCCTGAAGTCCATCAAACGTGTAGTACAGCACGAGCCCTTTGCTCAGGTTCACCGGTAGTTTGGTGCCCCCATAGCCGGCTCGGCATTCGATCTTGCGAATGAGCACGGGCTTGATGGCGATGTCGCCGAAAAGGGTCTTCATCCGCAATTCGTCCAGACTCTGAACGCCGGTCAGACGGTCG
Source organism: Akkermansia muciniphila (assembly GCA_945870025.1). Lineage (GTDB taxonomy): Bacteria > Verrucomicrobiota > Kiritimatiellia > RFP12 > JAAYNR01 > VGWG01. The sequence continues at coordinate 29,025 of CAMBQN010000024.1, read as the reverse complement.
CCATTGACCAGCGCGACGGTGATGCCCTCATGGTCGTCCTGAAACGTCATCGTCGTTACCTGAGCCAGCGGCACGTCGATTTTGCCGATCGCCGAAATGATGGGGACCGAGGTCTGGGCCGGAACGCCGATGAGGCGGCATCCGTCGGACAGCTCGACCGTCAGTTGAATGGGGGCTGCTGCCGGGTCCGGCTCAGCCCCTGCCGCGCCGGCGAGCGCCGCGGCCGCACATACACCGATCCAGAACGTGTGCCTGCTCATGTCATCCTCCTGTTTGCCGAGTCGTTCATTTCTGGGCGCTGAAAAGCTGGCGGACTTCGTTGTCGGACAGCGCCCGGTTGTAGATCATTACCTCGTCCACCAGTCCGTTGACGGTAAAATTATTGCCCCAGTCGACACCGAACAGCTTGCCGCCGCCCAGATGGACCGGCGCCTTGTCGGAACGAAGCGGCCCGGAATAGGCTTCTGTCTTATCGAGATTCCCGTTGACATAGAGCTTGACCGTGGCGCCGTCGTACACACCCGCCAGGTGATACCATTTGCCGAGTTCCATCTTGGCGGCGCTTCCGGCGCTCTTGCCGCCTCCCTGCTGCGGATCGGTGGCGTTGCAGACGTGAAAAAAGGGTTCCCCGCCTCCCTTGCCATAGCCCAAGCTGAAGGCTGGGTTCCACCAGAGGTCGTCTCCCTTATTGAGGATGTAGCCCACTTCGTTGCCGTATCCGCCGGGGTTCAACGAGGTCAGATTGACCCAGATCGAGAGGGTCAGTTTGTCCTTGATTTCGAGGCTGTCGCTGTTCGGCGCGGTGATGTGATCATTGCTGCCGCTGAGGCTGTAGGCACCGCCGTTTTTACCGTCGGCGAATGTGGCGCCCACGACCGTGCCGTTGTTCTTCTTGTCGCTCTGGTCAGTCACGATCCCGTCTTCTTTCTTGTCGAACGTGTAGTGCAGCACCAGTCCCTTTCTCAGCATCTCCCGCGTTTCCGAGTCTGTCGTGGATACACGGATCTTGCGGATGTGTTCGAGGCCCACCGACACCTTCCCGAAGGACGTTGTCAGCTCAATCGGCTTGAGGGTGATCACGCCGGTGAGTTTGTCGCCGTTGCGCAGGCTGAGTTCAAGCGACTCGTGATCGTCGCCGATCCCGATGGTCTGTATCTGAGCCAGGGGAATGCTCATCAGGGCGAAGGAGGTCTGCACGGACACGTTCGTGATGCCGGGAATGCCGATGAGGTGTGATCCGTCCACCAGATCCAGTTCCAGCCCCAGCGGCGACTCCGGCTTGTTCCCTTCCGCCCAGCTCGTTCCGGCCCACGCCACCGACCAAGCCACCGCAATAACACACACGCACTTTTTCATATCATTTCTCCTGAGACACACACGTGAATCCTTAGACGCCTGTGGCGGCCCATTTGTTCCCGATTTCTTAAACATCATACCGATACCCGGCATTGTGAACGGTGAGAATGATGCGCGGCTTGGCCGGATTGGCCTCGATGCGCTTGCGCAATTGCGAGATATGCTGGTCGAGCGACCGGCTGTTGGGCATGTAGTTCATCCCCCAGCAGGTGTCGAAGAGGGTGTTGCGATCCAGCACCCGTCCCCGGTTGTCGTACAGCATCTGCAGGATGCGCATGTCCCGCAGGCTGACCTCGATCGCCTGCTTGCCGCGATAGACGCGGAGTTCCGCCGGAACGACCTTGAGATCGGCCATGGTAAACGAAACGGCCGGCGTGGCGGACGGACGCGCCGCCAGGCACCGCCGCGTGACTGCGCGAATCCGCGCCACCACCTCCTTCACGCCGAACGGCTTGGAGATGTAGTCATCCGCGCCCAGTTCCAGGCCGAGCACCTTGTCAACCTCCTCGGACTTGGCGCTGATGAACAGGATGGGGACGCGGCTGTTCGTCTTGCGAATCTCGCGGCAGACATCGTATCCGCTCAGCCCCGGCATCATGATGTCGAGACAGAGCGCATCGGGCGACTCCTTCGCAAAGACGACCAGCGCGTCGGTGCCGTTCGCGGCGGAGCAGGTCTCGTACCCCTCGTTGGCGAGAATCTCCAGCAATCCCTTGCGGGTGCGGGCATCATCTTCGACGACTTGTATCTTCATGTGGCACCTGTTGTGGTTGTCGGGGGCGTGCGCAAGACCACCTGGAAACACGCGCCGACCTCCGCGCGCGCCAGCGTGAGGTCGCCGCCGTGCAGGCGCGCCAGATCACGGGCGATGGTGAGACCGATGCCCGTTCCGGAAACGCCGTCGGTGAGCGAGTTGCTCAGCCGCACAAACGGCTTGAAGATGTCGTCCGCCTGCACGGCGGGGATGCCGGGGCCGCGGTCGGCGACCTGGATCTCGGTGCGATCATCCGTCTGCCGGCTGGTCACCTCCAGCGCCTGGCCGCCCACGGCGTATTTTTCGACGTTGCTGAACAAATTGCCGAGAATCTGCGTGAGCACGTCGGCGTCCAGCATCACCATTCGCCCGGCGTCGGGGGTGAACGCGATCTGCACGCCGGCCTCCTGCAAGACCGGACGGAAGCTTTCCAGCGTGTCGGCGATGATCGCGTCCACGGTGCCTGCGGCCGGATGGAGCGTCAGACGGGCCTTTTGCTGCCGGGCGAAGGTCAGGATGTTGCCGATCAGCCGGCCGAGGCGGCGGCTCTCGGCAATGACGATGCCGATGTGGCCGCGCGCCTGTCCATCGTCTTCGGGAATGCGTTCCGCCAGCAATTCGGCGTACATGCAAATGTTGGTCAGCGGGGTCTTGAGCTCGTGCGACACCTGATTGACAAAGCTCACCTTCTGCGCCGCAGCGCGCAGTTCGCTGGAACTGGCGCGGTAGAGGGCGTGGGCCAGTGCGACGAGGGTGAGCGCGACCACGCCCACTGCGGCGCCCACGTTGAACAGCGCGCTGCCGCTCACGGTCCGGCCGGATTGAGCGGCGGGCACGTAGTATTCCAGACTCCACGCATTCAGCGGCGGCGCAAACGTCAGACGGGCCAGCGGCAGCTCCTGCGGGGGCGGCCGGTAGGTGCCCCACTGGTAAAGTGGAATATTTCGGGCGTCCTGTAGCACGATGCGGCCTGCGGGCAGGTCGGCCGGGCCGGCGTCGGAGGCGGGCAACAGGGCGATGACATCCGCCAGCAGGGCGGTGCTTTCCAGTTCAACCCCGACCGTCCGGCCGTCTGTCAGGCGTCGCCAGTAGAAAAGCTGCACGCCGTCGTCCGCAAACCAGGTGTGCCAGCCCGATTGCGGGAGGGATGCGCCGCTCTCCGCTCCGGCTGGATGAAAGACGGCCGCCGATTTCCAGACCGGCGCCAGCCGCAGGAGCGCCTCGCGCTCCCGCTCGCTTGACCCGCCGGTAGGCGGAAAGAGAAACGCCTTGTCCGGGGCGAGCACGAACAACTGACGGATCAGGCGCCGCCCCCGCACCAGCTCGCGGAGGGCCTCGGACTCGGACGTCTGGAGATCAGTCAGGCGCTGCAAGTCCCGCGCCTCCTTTTCCATCAGACGGCCAACGGTGTCCCGGAGATCCGTCAGGCGCGCCGTCAGCGCCTGCTGCATGCGCTGCTGAACGCGCTCCTGCTCGTGGCGCGCGATCCCCACTCCCAGCCAGGCGATCAGCCCCAGCGGGAGCAGCACCAGGAGCAGGAGCATGACGATCAGCTTCGGTTTCATGTTGGCTCAATAGCTCTGTTGCGCCTCCGAAGACCGCTGCATGTAACGCATGTCCTTACGTTGCCGGCCCCAATTGGCGTCGTCCAGATTCTTCGCATCCACTACGTTGCGGGCAGCGTACACTCCTAGCGCCGCGGAGTCAAGCTTGGACGCATTGTGCTTTAGGTAGCCCGCGTTGTCGGTCAGGGCGGCGTGCGCCTCTTCGATCCGGCCCTTGTCGCGCAGTTCCACCGCCAGCTTATTCCGCTCGACGGCGGTCTGGGTGACCACCGCGATCATGACCTCGCGGTTGACGCTCCGTTCGACTTCCGCCGGCGAATCGGTGAACCGGACACTGGTCGTGGCCGAGAGCGTGTCGGTTGACCGGGTCATCATGTTCGCATAGGAGGCCGTGACGGCGGCGACCTCGCGCGTCTGACTGGCGCGCGTGGCGGGCACCTCCACCTCGAGCAGCACGTATTTTTCCTGGCCGGCATTGATCTGGTTGATCAGCACGCGCACCGTGCTGCCGGTGATGTCGGCTTCGCGGCCGAGCACGCGCACCGGGCGAATCCCTTCCGCGCAATCAATGCGCACGCTGAGCTCCTGGGCCACGACCGCCAGGACATCCCCGAATTCGGACTTCATCAGCCGGACTAGGTCGTCGCTGCTGTTGGCAAAACCGCTGTTGCCGTCGCTCTTGCGGGCGAGCTGGGTCATCAGATCCTCGTTGTAGTCGAGGCCGAGGCCGATCGTGGTTACGCAGATGCGCTCCTTGGCCAGCGACTCGCCCAGCTCCGCCAGGGCGGAGGTCGAGGAGGGTCCCACGTTGGCCTGGCCATCCGAAACCAGGATCACGCGGTTGACGCGGTCGCGCGAGAGGAATTTGCGGACCTCGTCGGCGCCCTTGCTGACGCCCGCGAACAGTGCCGTGGAGCCAAAGGCGTCGAGGCGCTCGATGCCGGCGCGGATGGCCGATTTGTCGGACACCTTGGTGGCTGGCACCAGAACCGACACGGTGTCGTTATAGGCCACCACCGAAACGATGTCGTCGGGATTGAGCCGGTCCACGGCCATCATGGCCGCTTCGCGGGCCTTGGCGATCTTGTCGCCCGACATCGAACCGGACCGGTCGATGATGATCGCCACATTGACGGGTGTGCGCCGCTCCCGTTCGAGCGCAAACCCCGTCAGTCCGACCTTGATGTAGCCGATCTGCTTTTTGTTTGCCTCCAGATGGGTGGTCGCCATGCCCACGTCCATCCTTACCCGGTCCGCCAACGCCGCGCGTTGAAACCCGCACAGCGCGATCGCCATCCCGGCGGTTCGCGCCACTAATCCAAACTTGGTTTTCATGATTGTTCTCCCGTTGTTGTTATTACACCGTCTGATACCCTCGCACCATCCCATCGCAAACCACGTATTCACTGGGTTCACGCCACCTCCTTTCCAACCGGGGCGGCTGTGCCCCTGTTGCCTCTGTTACGGTGGAATTTAAGCACAGTTCACGCGCGGAGGGGTCAGAATGGCGTAAAATGATTGTAAGAATCGTGTCAGGCTATTCCGCATCGGACCCGGCGGGGAGGGCGAGGGCGTCGCGGACAGCGGCATCGTCGGCCGACTCCACGAGGCGGAGCCGCTTGCCGATGATCTCGGTGTCGCTGCGGGCGTCATCCAAGGCCTTGTCGGCCTCCTGGATTTTCTTCTGGACGCGGCTGAAGGTCTCGCCAAAGCCTTCAAACTTCTTTTTGACGGCGGCCAGCAGCTTCCAGACCTCGCTGCTGCGTTTCTGGATGGCGAGGGTGCGAAAGCCCATCTGCAGGCTGTTGAGCAGGGCGGCGAGGGTGGTGGGGCCGGCGACGACAACACGGCAGTCGCGTTGCAGGAAATCGGCGAGGCCCGGCCGGCGCAGCACTTCCGCGTAAAGCCCCTCGGTCGGCAGGTAGAGAATTGCAAAATCGGTGGTGTCGGGCGGTGCGATGTATTTGTCGCGGATGTCGCGCGCCTCCTGCCGAATGCGCGCTTCGAGCTGGCGCACCGCAGTCTCCACGCCCGCTGCATCGCCCCGCTCGGCGGCGTCCGAGAGGCGTTCGTAGTCCTCCTTGGGGAACTTGGCGTCAATCGGCAGCCACACCGGCGTATCGCCATCGTCGCGTCCCGGCAGGCGGATGGCGAAATCGACGGTTTCGGTCGAGCGGGGACGGACTCGGACCTGGGAGGCGTATTGGTCGGCTGTGAGCAGTTGTTCGAGCAGGGCGCCGAGCTGCACCTCGCCCCAAGAGCCGCGGGTCTTGACATTGGTCAGCACCTTCTTCAGATCGCCGACGCCGACCGCCAGCGCCTGCATTTCGCCGAGGCCCTTGTGGACCTGTTCGAGGCGTTCGCTGACCTGCTTGAACGATTCGCCCAGGCGTTTTTCGAGCGTGTCGTGCAGTTTCTCGTCCACGGTGCGTCGCATCTCATCGAGCTTGACGGCATTGTCCTGGCGGACCTTGTCGAGCTGCTCCCCGACGGAGCTGCGAAGCGACTCCAGCTTGCTGTCGAGCGTCTTGCGGACGGCATCGAACTGCGCCTGCTGAGCGGCGGTGAGTTCGGCGATGCGGCGTTGCTGCCCTTCGCCGAGGGTCGAAAGGAGGGCGTGAAGGGTGCGCCCAAGCTCCTGCATCTGGGCGAGCAGCTCGCGGCGCTGCGCGGCGGCCGACTCGGCGGACTCCTGCCGCGCGGCGGTCAGCGCCTGCTGCAGCCGCTCGTTGAGACGGGCGAGGTCGTCCGCGACGGAGCGGCTCTCCGTCGTCTCTCGCGCACGCCGGATGAGGGCGAACACATTCAGTCCGATGAGAACAGCCAGAACGAGGAGGATGATTGCGTCTGCGGGCGTCATCATGCGGCCTCCTTCAGGTTTGCAAGAGCGCGGCGGCAAACGCGCCAGCGGTGGGCCAGCGGTCAGCAGGGTCAAAGGCCAAAGCCCGGCCGATCACCGCGGCGGCGGCCTCGGAAATACCGACGAGGGGTGGCCGGGGTTGGTTGGCAAGATCGTCCAACGTGGCATCATTCGCTTGCGGCAGGAAGCCGGTGAGCATCTGATAGGCGAGCACGCCGAACGTAAAAATATCGGTGGCAGGCCCGATCGGCTCGCCGCGGATCTGTTCGGGGCTCATGTAGGATGGCGTTCCGGCGATCAGCTCGCCGAGGACGGCCTGCTGGTTGGCGAGGGCGGCGATGCCGAAGTCGATGAGCTTAAGCACGCCAGCAGAGTTGATCAGGATGTTGCCCGGTGTGAGGTCACTGTGGGTCACACCGCTGCGATGGGCCTCGTCGAGCGCCGCGGCGACGGCCTCGATCACGCCGCGAAACATCGCGGGTTCGGGCGTGGGGTTGGCTTTGAGGAGAGTGAACAGATTCGGTCCGTCGATGTACTCCATGACGAGCAGGTAGTGGCCTCCCCGCTTGTCGAGGTTGTAGAGGCGGACGATATTGGGGTGGGAGAGGGTCATGCAGATGCGGGCTTCGGACTGCAGATCGCCCAACGCCTGGGCATTGCGGTAAAGGGCCGGATGGAGCAATTTGATGGCGATCTGCATGTCGAGTAGGAGGTCATGGGCGCGATAGACATAGCCCGACCCGCCTTCGCCGATCTTCTCGTCCAAACGGTAGCGACCATCGATCTCTTCGGTTCCCTTCACCGGTTCTGGCCTTTTTCTGGTGAGGAATCGACTGGTTACCGGCTGCTTCAGGGTGCGTTCTGCAGCGGCCTTAATCTTTTCAGTCGCGTGAGGCAGCAGACTGGCGATGACGTCTTGAAGCGGCCCAAGCTGCCAGGGCTTTGGAAAAAAGGCGGCAACGCGTTTTTGCTCGATCAATCGAATGGTTTGCAGGCGGCAGATCGGCGGACCTGTAAATAGAACCCGTGTGCCGGGCGAAAGCGTGTGTGCCTGATCGGCGATGGTTCGTCCCGAAACATCGCTCAAACTGACATCACAGATCAATAAATCCGGCTGCAACCGCTGCAACGCGGCGCCAAGCTGGGAGACGGATGGCACAAAGGCGAGCACCGCATGAAGGCTGGCCAGCGCCTTGTGTACGTTCGTCGGGCTTGGATCCAAAATTAAAATGGTGATCATCCGGTGACAGGCTCCTGTTGGGTAATAGATTCGGCGTGCAAAATACCATACCTCATCCCTTATGGCAAGTCGTGGCACAGGGCATTTGACCCATTTGAAAGTCAAATAAGCCCGTTTCGTTTCGGATACAGATGCCAAACGGATTTCAGACGGTGAGCATAAAAACGGGTTTTGCTAGCCAGCGTCATGCGCATCTGGCATACTAACTGAACGCACGATGCTCGAACAGGGGCGATTTATGAGACTTTGGTTCAAGAATCGACAGATAGACGGGGACCCGCAAGCGGTTGATGAAACGACTTCGGCTATCAAAATCCAGTCGCAAGGGGATGCGCACCCGAATGATCAGGTTGCAGCCGCGCCAGAGGAAAGGCGTGTGGTTGTCTCTGAAAATGCGAATTCGGTCAGCCTCCCTGCAACACCGCTAGTAACCCCATCCGTGTCGCTCGAGCCGAGTATTACGGGCGGCAGCGGGGTGATCGCGAGCTCATATAAAAGTGACCATCGGTCGCTTTACAAACAGTTGCTGGGTGGTCTGTACGACGCCGTGCTGGTTACGGATCCCAAGGGGCATGTGATTGACATCAACAATCGCGTCACGTATTTTTTCAATTACACTCCCGAGGAGACGTGGGATTTGCCCATCAGCACGTTGATCCCGGGGGTCAACACGGCCTTGATCAGCCGTATCCGAGAGGGGCTTTCGGGGGATCGATTCGTGCTGATTGACGGGCAGTGCGTCCGCAAGGATCGTTCGACATTCGCGGCCGAGATTGCCATCAGCTCGATCGCTCTGATGAATGAGGGCGATTTGGTCTTCTCGATTCGCAACGTGGAGCGCCGTTTTGCGCAGATGCAGAAGCTGAAAAGCTGCCAGAACCTGTTGAACCACGTGCCGACGGCCGCTGCGGCCTGCGACAGCGAGGCGAAGATCAAGGTGGCGAACGCGGCGCTGGCCCGGCTGCTGGGATATGCCCAGGCCGATGAGCTGAGCGACAAGCCCTTCTCGGTGGTTTGGAATGAGGCGGGGTCATCGGATGCGATCCATCGCGTCCTCGCCGGGGAGCTTTGGAGGGAGACCGTACAGGTCGTCAAAGCTTCAGGGACCCGGATACAATTGACGTTGAGTCTGGCCCCCGAACTGAATGTGCGCAAGAAAACCGTTGGGTTTCTGGCCGCGTTATCACCGGCATCTGTGGTCACATTGGGCGTTTCATCGGCAAAGGAAACCTAAGACATGCCAAAAATTGATAGGCTATTGGACATGATGGTCAAAGATGAGGCGAGTGACCTCCATCTTTCGACGGGACAACGGCCGTTCCTGCGCATTCATGGCATCATGACGCGGATAGCCACCGAACCGATTTTGACGAGTGAGGTCATTCTCGGGCTATTACACGAGATCATGCATGAGGATGGGCGCGTTCAGTTGGAACAGGAGATGGATACGGACTTCGCCTACAAGGTCGACAGACTGGGCCGGTTTCGCGTGAACGGCTTCCATGACATGAACGGCGTGGGCGCCGTGTTTCGTCTGATCCCCGACAAAATCCCGACATTCGATCAGTTGAGCATGCCGCAGGCGCTGCATGATCTCTGTTATCTCTCCAAAGGTCTGGTGCTGGTGACCGGTCCGACCGGAAGCGGCAAGTCGACGACGCTGGCGGCGATGATCGATCACATCAACCGCAACCGTTCAGAGCATGTGATCACCATCGAGGATCCCATTGAATTTGTCCACCAGCCCATCAAATGCCTGATCAACCAGCGCGAGGTTCACCACGACACCAAGAGCTTCGCGCGTGCCCTCCGTGCGGCCTTGCGCGAAGACCCCGATATTGTGCTGGTCGGTGAAATGCGCGATCTGGAGACGATCGAAATCGCCATCGAAACGGCGGAAACCGGACATCTCGTGTTCGGCACGCTGCACACGAACAACGCCGCCACGGCCGTTGACCGCGTGATCGACAAGTTTCCGTCGGAACGGCAGAACCAGATTCGCTCGATGTTGAGCGACACGCTCAAGGGCGTCGTCGCCCAGACACTGTGTCAGAAGATCGGCGGCGGCCGTCTGGCTGCGTTCGAGGTGATGATGGTCAACGTGCCGGTTGCAAACCATATTCGCGAAGGAAAAATCTTCATGATCCCCTCGGTCATGCAGGTCAGCCGTGCCATCGGGATGCAGACGTTCAGCGACGCGCTGACCAAACTGGTAACCTCGGGTCGCGTCACCGCAAACGAGGCCTATATCAAGGCGATCGACAAGGAGGAGATGCAGGTCGCCCTGAAAAACGCGGGCGTCTCGCTGTCGTTTCTCGATGAGCTGGCTATCAAGGAGACCGAGGCGCGAAGGCAGGCTTTCAACGAGAAAATCGAACCGCTGCGCGCAACGCTGCGGAGCCGGCCGGACGACATCGGCACGCTGAACGACCTGGCGTGGATACTGGCGACCTGTTCGATTCCCGATGCGGCCGATCCCAAGGAGGCGCTCCAGTTGGCCGAGCGGGTGGTGAAATTGTCAGGCGGAGATACCCCGTCGGTGCTCGACACGCTGGCCGCCGCCCAGGCAGCGGCGGGTAACACCCGCCGTGCGGCCGACACCCTTCGCAAGGCAATCAAGATATCCGTGGCGGCTGGCTTGGCCGTCGACCCCCTGCTGGCCCGCCTCAAGCTTTACGAAACCGGCAAAATATTCCAAGAGACCTGATGCGCGTATGAGCCAACTCCTCCTGCTGGTTCCCGATCTTCCTGCGCTGCGCCATAAACTGGACCATCCGCCACCGCTGCTGGCGAAAGGGCTGGCGCGTTTCAATGAGCGGTTGACGCGCGACGGCGAGTTCCGCCGGCACCACATCTTCCTGCCCGCGCTGCTGGGCGACCCGGTCGCCATCGCCGAGGCCAAAGGCCACATTTTGACGCTGGCGCTGAATCCGCTGATTCTGGCCCAGAACCAGTCGCCAGCATCCTTGGCGACGGCGCAGAATTCGCTCGATGCCCATATCTGGTGCATGGCGCCGCGCATGATGCGGCTTTCCGTTTATTTCACCTGGCTCGACAACCAGGGCGCCTGGACAGCCGCGGAACGGCGGCTCGTCGGTACGGCCATTCTGAATTTCTTCTACGACTACGTCATTCCGGTGCTGCGGGCGCGTGTCCCGGGTGGCCACAATCAACAGTTCTCGATGACGTTCTGCAGCACGCTGGCCGGGCACGCCTTCGCCGATGTGGAGGGCGTTTCGGCGCGCGCACGGGCCTTGCGGGACTGGGCTTTTCCAAAGTTCAAACAGGTGCTCGGATTGATGGCGCCCAGCGGCTACACCGGCGAGGGGTCGACGTATCAGTCCGACGTGGTCTCCGGCCTGGTGATGTGGGCCGGCGTGTTTCTCGAACAACTGGGCGAATGCGGCGTCTGGGATCGCCGGTGGGAACCCAACGGGTGGCGCTTGTCAGACACCCTGCGCATGGAGGTGGCCATGGGCAGTTGTGGCGGACTGCTGCCGCCGTGGGATTCGTACGGCTGGGCGCCGATACACAACCTTGCCGCCCGTACGTTGTGGGCCAATCTGTCCGGCGACCCGCGGATTCTGCAGATTGCCGAGTCCGCGTGGGACACCCCCCAACAATTGGCTTGGCGCCCCGACGACCGGCTCTGGACGCTGCTGTATTGGCCGGAGCACGAGGGCGCACGATCAAAGGGGCGTGATTCAGCCCCTGAGCCCCGGCCCGTGCTGACCGGCTGGAGCCTGCCAGCGGTAGGGGCGGCTGTCGAGCACCTGCCACGGCGATTGCGCGTTCTGGTGGTCTGGGATCGCTGTTCGGCCAGCGTGCAGGGCATCAGCCGCGAAGAGGTCAACCCCAACCACCTGATGATCGATCTCGGCGGTGAGCCGATCTCGGCCGACGGGACGCATGACAACAAACAGCCGATGCTTTTTTCGGATGCGGCGATGGCGCGCACCCTGACGGCTCTTTCCGCTGTTGAAAAAGAGCTGATCGTTCAGCAGTACGGCAGTCTCGATGCGTGGATGCGCGGGAGTCAACAGGGTTTTCTGGGATCTGCCTGTGCGATCGTGGTGGACGGCTGGGACTCTTATTTTCCCGTTCAGGCGCGCGAGGGACGACTGCTTTTTGAACGCCTCGAAACCGATCGCCATACCGTTGCGGGAGAAGCGGCGGCCTACTATCAGCCGGCGTTTGATGTGTCGCGCATGCGGCGGACGGTGTCGGTGGGCGCGTCGGGGGTCACGTGGGTGGTTGACGATCTGCAGGCGCCGACCGCACACACCTTTACCTGGCGGCTGTGGCTTCGCCGGGGCGCGCGTCCGGTGGATCCGCTCGGCGTGCGGCTCGACCTGCCGTCCGGCCTCGGGGTGACCCTGGCCTGGCTGGCCGATGCCGACGGGGTCGCACAGCGCGGACCGGTCTCGCTGACGACCGTGCCGACTTTTCCGCTGGGGCGCGGCTGGCCCGACGAGGGGAGCGTGCGCAGCGATCTTTCCGCAACCGGTCGGTGCGTCCGCTTCGTCACCTGCCTGGTGCCCGAGGGCGTCGATGGGCTTTCGCTGCATCTGATTGCGGACGGCGCGTGGGAGGCGGTCTGGACGGGCGGCTCAGACCGCTTTACGCTGCCCCCGGAGATTGGTGCGCTTCCGGATGCCGAACCGGTTACCGGAAAGCAGATCACCGACGTGGAGCACGTCTGTGATCTGGACTGCGAACCCTTCGCGCTTCTGGATGAACCCGATGCGGCGTTGCTCGCCGCGCTCGATGATGCGCCGGTGGAGGCGTGGCGTCGAACCGGCGCGGTGATGCAAACACTCGCCGCACGCGGCAGCCGCGACGCCTTGCCGAAGATACTCACGTTATTGCTCGATACCCACCAGAACTACACCGTGCATGCGGTCGCCGCCTGGTGCCTGGGCCGCGCGCGCCACAGACCCGCGATCGAGGCGTTGCGCCGCATGGCGCATATTCCCGAAGTCAACACCGCGGCACGCGCCCGATGGGCACTGGAACGGATGAATCAAAAAGGATCCCACAGAGAGTTGGCCACAATAGGCACATAAATCACAAAACGCTTTTGTGTCTTTTGTGCTTTTTGTGGCCATCCAAAAAAGGGAGACGGAAGTTATCGGTGATCGGGGTGGGCGCTCTGCGCGGGCGGCGGCGTCCCCGCCGCGCCGCAGGCCAATGGGTCAGCGCGAAGCGAGGTAGACGCGATGTCCCCGTCGCGTCAGGGCGGGCGGTGGTGATCGTGACGCAGTGACCGCGTGACCCGCTGACGCCGGGATGGCGCTGATCCGGGCGTCACTGGGTCATCACGTTCTTTTTTCGAGGCTCGCTTAGCACTCTGGGTCGTAAGTTCGGTGACGTATTCTCGTAATCGTCCTCGTCCTCGTCCTCGAAAGATTTTTCCACCGGCCAGACAATCGAGTAGGAGGACGACGACGAGGACGACGACGATCGGGACAAGGATCGGGACAACGATAAAGTCCCTTACATTCCCATTGCATCGCGCGGTATCACCCGCTATGATGTATGCCATTCTGACACTGTGAAAGGGGTGTGACAGTGAAAGCTGGCGGATTTCTGGATAAATTGGTTTCGCGGCTGGATCGGATCGATCCGGGGAGTTTGCAGGCGCATTTCATGCGGCTGGCGAACGAGCGTGGTTTTCTGGAGGCGATCTTTCAGTCGATCCAGGAGGGGGTCTTGGCGGTTGACAGTCAGGGGCGGCTTCTCTACGCGAACCGGGCGACGGAGCAGATGCTTGGTTTTGAGTACGCCAAATTGCGTGGTCGTTCGGTGATGCGGCTGCTGCGGGATCTCGATTGGGATCGCCTGCTGCGGATCACCGATGCGGACGAATGGTCGCGGATGGTGACGCGGGAGGTTGAAGTGGCCTACCCCGAGCATCGGCATCTCAGCCTCTACGCAGTTCCCTTGCCCGATCTGGGCGGCGTCGGCGACGCCGTTGCGGCCGGTCCTTCGGTCTTGATCATCCTGCGCGACGTGACGCGCGACCGGGCGGAGGAGGCGACGGCGCTGGAGAGCGAACGCACCAACGCGGTCAAGCTGCTCGCTGCCGGCGTGGCGCACGAGATCGGCAACCCGCTCAATGCGCTGAATATCCATCTGCAACTGCTGTCGCGTGCGGTGGCGGCCCTTCCTGAACAGTCGCGTGACGAGTTCGGCGACCTGGTCGATGTGGCGCGCAACGAGGTGGGCCGGCTCGACACGATCATCACGCAGTTTCTCCGTGCTGTCCGGCCGCAGAAACCGGTCTTCGCTGCGGGCGATGTCGCCGATCTGCTTCAGGAGACCTTGCGCCTCATGAAAACCGAGATCGAAAACCGGCGCATCGACGTCGCCGTTGAATTTCCCGGCGAGGTCCCCAAGGTCCAGATCGACCGGCACCAGATCAAGCAGGTCTTTTTCAATCTCATCAAGAATGCCTTGGAGGCGATGCCCGACGGCGGAAGCCTCAAAATCGCCATGCAGGCCTCCGACGTCTGGCTGGAGGTTGCGTTCCTCGATACGGGCGTGGGCTTCGGCCCCGAGCAGATGGGCCGGCTGTTCCAGCCGTATCAGACAACTAAGGCGAATGGAAACGGGCTTGGCCTGATGATCGTGCAACGAATTGTTCAGGAGCATGGCGGGCAGATCGAGGTGGCCAGCCGACCCGGCGAGGGAAGCTGTTTTCGGATTATGCTCCCGCGGGCTTCGCGGCGCATACGGATGCTGAGCACGACGGCGGAGAAGGGGTAGGGAAGATAGTGTTCAGTGTTCAGTGTTCAGTGGGAGGCGCATGCCATGGACGCAAAGACAAATCGCCGGCCGTTGGTGCTGGTGGTGGATGACGACAAGAATACGCGCGAGGGGCTGGAGCGGGCCTTGCGGCGGCTCTACGACGTGCGGCAGGCCGAAAGCGCGCCGCGGGCCATGGAGGAGCTGGCCCGTGGCGGTGTTGACGTGATGCTCGCCGACCTGCGCATGCCGGGGATGGACGGGATGGAACTCCTGCGCCGCGTGCAGGCGCGGTATCCCGACGTGGTGTGTCTGCTGCTCACGGCTTACGGCTCCGTCGAGACGGCGGTCGAGGCGATGAAGCAGGGCGCCTACGATTTTCTCACCAAGCCGGTCAACCTCGATCATCTGGAGGTGGTGCTCGAACGCGCGCTGCAATCGCGGGCGATGGAGGCGCGGGTCGAGGAACTCGAGGGGAGGCTCGACGACAAATACGGCATGGAGCGGATCATCGGGCAGGCGCCCGAGATGCGGCATGTGTTTGACCTCATCCGCCAGGCCGCGCCCACGCAGGCGACCGTTCTGGTTCGCGGCGCCAGCGGGACCGGCAAGGAGCTGGTCGCCCAGGCCGTCCACCGGCTGAGCGGCCGCGCGCGCGGACCGTTTGTGGCGGTCCATTGCGCCGCGCTGTCGCCGACACTGTTGGAGAGCGAATTGTTCGGGCACGAACGGGGCGCGTTCACCGGCGCGACCGCCCGGCGCAAGGGGCGCTTCGAACAGGCCGACGGCGGAACGCTGTTTTTGGACGAGATCTCGGAAATTGACGCCAGTCTGCAGGTCAAGCTCCTGCGGGTGCTCGAGACCCGCACGTTTGAGCGGGTCGGCGGCGAAGAGACGGTGTCGGTCGACATCCGGCTGATCGCCGCGACCAACCGTAATCTGGAGGAGTGGGTCAAGCAGGGGAAATTCCGGGAGGATCTCTACTTTCGCCTGAACGTGGTCGACATCAACCTTCCCACGCTGGCCCAGCGGGCTGCCGATATTCCGCTGCTGTGCGATGCGTTTATCCGTGAATACGCCGACAAGCACGGCCGCGTGATCGCCGGGATGACGCCCGAGGCCGCAGAACTGCTGGGGGCCTACCCCTGGCCGGGGAACGTGCGCGAGTTGCGCAACACGATTGAGAAGATGGTGGTGCTGGCGCATAGCGATCGCCTCGGCGTGCGGGACGTGCCGCCCAATATCCGCGACGCAGTCAAGGGGCACGCTCCGGCGCGGGCCCGCGCGGCCGGCGGCGGGGCGCTGGCCGACATCGAGCGCGACAGGATTTTGGCGGTGCTGGCGAGCAAGCAGCAGAACCGATCCCAAGCGGCGGTCGAACTGGGCATCAGCCGCCGCACGCTGATCCGCAAGCTCCACGCCTATCGCGAGCAGGGATTGCTATAAACGTTCTGTCAGCGCATGCTGGCCTTGTCTACAGGCGTTTGGTATAATGGCCGCATGTTATCTGATTTTTGTCACCAACAAGCAAAAGGAGACCCCATGGCAGCAGTCACGTTCAAAGGAAATCCCGTGTCAATCAGCGGAAACCTGCCGGTTGTCGGCAGCCGTGCGCCAGCTTTTGTGCTCGTGAAAGGTGATCTTTCCGATGCGCGGCTGGCCGATTTTGCTGGCAAGACGGTGGTGTTGAGCATTTTTCCGAGCATCGACACGCCGGTTTGCGCGGCATCGGTCCGGCGGTTTAACGAGGCCGTCGGCGCGAAGGCCAACACGGTGGTGCTGTGCGTTTCGGCTGATCTGCCGTTTGCCCAGGGCCGTTTCTGCGCGGCCGAGGGACTGAAGCACGTCGTGCCGCTGTCCGCCTTCCGCAACCCCGAATTTGGAACGGCATACGGCGTGACGGTCACAGCCGGGCCGTTGCGCGGACTGTTTTCGCGCGCTGTTCTGGTGATTAGCCCGGCGGGTACGGTCACGTATGCCGAGCAGGTGCCCGACATTGCGCAGGAGCCTGATTATGCGGCGGCGCTGCGCGCCCTGGCGTGAGGACACCGGACGATGCCCAAACGGATTGATCGGTCGGTTGGCGAAGGGGCGGTCCAGGCGATCGCCTCCGTATTCGCGCGGGTTGGATCGGCCGCCGAGATGCGCCGCTTTTTCGACGAGATCCTGACGGCGGCAGAGACGCGCGATCTGGCGTTGCGCTGGCTGTTGCTCAGAAAGCTCAGCACGGGGATGTCGCAGCGTAAGATCGCCGATGAGCTGGGCATCAGCCTGTGCAAAATTACCCGCGGCTCCAAGATCTTGAAGAACCGAAAATCGGTGACGGTGCGGATGCTTGGGGACGGGGATGCAGCGAAGGGATGATTCGGGATCGGGCAACCCGGGCGCTGGTTGGGTCGAACACGGAACACGGGAGCGACGGATGAGCGGAGTGGTGACACAGGCGGTGCGCGAGCAGATGGCGGGAGCGTCATGGATCCGGCGTATGTTTGAGGCCGGGATTGAATTGAAGCAGAAGGTAGGCGCGGAAAACGTCTTCGATTTCAGCCTCGGCAATCCCGACGTGCCGGCACCGGCTCGGACGCGCGAGGTGTTGCTGCAGATCGCGGAGCAGGCGGTGAAGCCGCTGGGCCTGGGTTATTGTCCGAATGCCGGTCGGCCGGCGACGCGGGCTGCGCTCGCACGCAAGCTGTCGCAGGAGCAGTGCACGCCGGTGGCTGCGTCTGATGTCGTGGTGACGTGCGGTGCAGCGGGCGCGCTGACCGCCTTCTTCCGGGCGGTGCTCGAACCGGGCGATGAGGTGATCGTGCCCGCCCCCTATTTTGTCGAATACGGCGCGTATTGCGGTCATTTCGGCGGTGTGTTGCGTCCGGTTCAGTCCCGTCCGCCCGATTTTCAGATCGATGTTCCGGCGCTGGCGGCTGCGATCGGCCCCTGCACACGGGTTGTGCTGATCAATTCGCCCAACAATCCCGCCGGATGCATCTATGCCCGTGAAGCGCTGGAGGCGCTCGCGCAGGTACTCACGGCGGCCAACGCCGGCCGCGAGCGGCCGATCTTCCTCGTCAGCGACGAACCGTACCGGGCGCTGGCGTATGACGGCGCGGTGGTGCCGCCGGTTCTGCCGCTCACGCCTTACACCGTGGTCGTCGGTTCGTTTTCCAAGAGTCTGGCGTTGGCGGGCGAACGGGTGGGCTACCTGCTGGTGAATCCGGCGATGCCCGATGCCAAATCCCTGCTTGACGCCGTGGTGATGACCAACCGGACGCTCGGTTTCGTCAACGCGCCGGTGATCGGTCAGGCGCTGGTGGAGCACCTGGTGGACGAGCAGGTCGATGTGACGGTTTACGACGCGCGCCGCCGCGAGATGGCGCGGGTCTTACGGGCGGCCGGCATTCGATTCGCCTTGCCGCAGGGGGCGTTTTATTTCTTCGCCGAGGCGCCGGGCGGCGATGATCTGGCGTGCGTGAAGCGCCTGTTGGAACAGAACATCCTGGCTGTCCCCGGAAGAGGATTCGGGTGTCCTGGATACTTCCGATTGAGTTTCACCGTCCCGATTCAGACCATCACCGCCTCGGCGGACGCCTTCGTTCGCGCGATGCGTTCATGACCGTTACGAACAGTGAGGAAAGCGCGTGAGTTTCACGACGGCCTGTAATAACAATCCGTTGTCAGGTTATAAAGGGTGTGTGAATGAGAAGGAGCATGGCATGAGGCAGATAATTGGGGCGCTCGCGATCGGAATGACGTTCGCGTGTGCGGCAGAGGCACAGAGGATCGGTCCGGGATCGGGTCGGGAGGCCAATCGAGAGGCGGTCAAGCGCTGGACGGAATCGCAACTCAAAGAGGCGCCCAAGACTCGGCGCGTGTGGCCCGGAGTCGTGGCCGACACGGCCGCGCGGACGGTGACGGCCGTCATCGAGGCGGTGGGGGATCGGGGCGTACGCTATCAACCCGAGTTCATCGTGGTTGGCGAGACCAGCGAAAAGGACTACGAATCGCTCGCCGTGCTCCTCGCCAAACCTTCCGATGTGGCGCGTGCGCTGGAGGCAATCGGGGTGCCGCGTGGCCGGCCGATACAGCCGCAGGCATTCCGTTTCTGGCCCCGTGGTGAACGAGTTTTGCTCGCAGTGCGGCCGTTTGCGGGCGGCCCGGAGCGTCCGATCGGCGCGTTTGTGTCCGACCAGCAGACGGGGAAGGGGATGTCCAATGCTTTCATTTACGTGGGATCGGTGTGGCGCGAGGACGGCACCTGCGAGGCGGATGCCCCGGACCCCGGTTCGGTCGTTTCCACGTACAATGAACCCGCGACGGTGCTCGATGCGCCGCGTCTGATTTCACAAAACGCGGCTTATGGACGTTATGTGATCGAACCCGGAGTGATGGACAAAGAGTCGCTGTGGTGCCTCATTCTCCGGCCTGAGCGAGCGGCGGACGCGCCGCCGCGGGTGGCGCCGGTCGAATTGACGGTGCAGCCGCGCGCGGGTCTGGACAAGCCTCCCTCCGGAATCGCAGACCTCGAATGGGTGCGACGCGCGCCGAACGACGGCGTGACGACCAATGTGACGGATGAGGCGGTGAAGGGATTGATGAAACTGGTCCAGTCGGGGCGCGAGCCGCATGTGGCGTTGCGGTTTGATGACCGGCTGACCGTAAAGTCCATGACCGAGCTGACCCCCGTGATTGCCGCCATCGAGGGCGAGGACGGCATCCGCGTGGACGGCCCGCCCGACGGCCAGATCTATTACAAGGCGTATCAGCCGAAGCAGGAATGGCGTGCGCGGGATAAACGGCTGATGCAGCCGTACGAATTGCGGATCGAGCGCGACGGCGAGACTGGGTGGCGGAAAACCTTTGTCCAGGTTCATGAAGACTGGAGCGACGAGTCGAGTCTGGATCCGAAGCTCACCGTCCGGCCATACCCGCTGCAGAATTGGGGCGAGTTGGCTGAGCATGTCGAGAAACTGGGCCCGGGGCAGGGCGTGTTGCTCGTCTTTGCCCCAGCGGACGCGCCGCTCTCGGTCTTCATGGATGGCGTGCGACGGGTGCATAAAGTCCTGCCGACGGTGTATGTGTTTGCAGAGTAGTCCGATTGTACAGGGGATTTTTTGGCACCATGAGCACACGCAAGACTCTCAAGACGGTTGTGGCCGGTCACGTCTGTTTGGATATCATTCCGCAGTTTCTGCAAACGGCGTCACGGCTCGACGAACTGGTTGTTCCCGGCAAGCTGGTTGAACTGGGGCCAGCCGTGGTTGGCACCGGCGGGACGGTCGCCAACACCGGACTGGCGCTTCACCGTCTGGGGGTTCCCGTGACCTTGATGGGCAAGGTCGGCGACGATGCCTTTGGGCACGCCATTCTGGACGTGTTTCGGAGCCACGATCCCGCGCTGGTACGGACGATGATTGTCGATCCGGACGTTTCAACCTCCTACACGGTGGTGATCAATCTGCCGGGGATCGACCGGAGCTTTCTCCATTGTCCCGGCGCGAACGACACCTTCGACGCCGCAGACGTGAAGCCAGGCTTGCTGCGCGGCATGGATCTGTTTCACTTTGGCTATCCCCCGTTGATGAAGCGCATGTATACCGAGGCGGGGGAACTGCGTCGGATGGTTGCATCCGTCAAGGCGGCAGGGCTGACCACCTCCATGGACATGGCCCTGCCCGATCCCGCCTCGATGGCCGGGCGGGCCGATTGGCGCGCGATTCTGGCCGACTGCCTGCCCGAGGTCGACGTGTTCATGCCGAGTCTTGACGAGATCGTCTACATGCTCGACCCGCATGAGGGTGAACGCATCCGCATGCGGGCTGCGGACGGCGTCGCGCTGGGCGGCATGACCCCCGCCGGGGTTCGTGAAGTGGCCGAACGATTGATCGGCATGGGCGTCGCGGCCGTGATGATCAAGCTGGGCAACCAGGGCGCCTATCTGCGCGTGACGTCGGATAAGGCCCGCTTGGCGCGCTGCGGACGCGCCTCCGCGACGCTGCGGGACTGGGCGGGGGCCGATTTTCACGCGCCCTGTTTTGCCGCAAAAGTCGCGGGTACCACCGGCTCCGGAGACTGCACGATCGCCGGGCTGTTGGCTTCGCTTGCGCAGGGGCTGGGAGCGGCCGAGGCGGTGCGCATGGCGGTTGCGGTCGGATCGGCGAGCGTGGAGAAACCCGATGCCACCAGCGGCGTGCCGGCCTGGGACACTCTTCTGGCGCGAGTGGCCGGAGGCTGGGCGAGGGAACGCCCCAAGGTCGTTTTTGCGCACACGGCGTGATGGGCTTTTATTCTAAAAACGGCGAAACGTTCCCCGACCTGACGAAACCGATTACGCAATCCTCGCGCTTTTTGTTACACTGTCGGCCTTTAGCGGGTATCAGGCAGTCGCGGCCCGGGATGACACGGACCCGGACGCCCGGTCACCAGTCAAATTGTATAGGAAGGAAAATCATCATGCTTAAACTCTTGCACATTGCCTCGGGCGCGCCGCATGGCGAAATATGGACCGGCGTTTTCCGTGATGCGCTCGCGAAAGTTGGCGACGTGACGATCATTGAGAACGGCGCCGCGCTGGATGAGGCGAAACGACTGGCGCTGATTCAGGGCTCGGAGGTTTTGCTTTTGGGATGGGGATCGGCACCGATGCCGGCGGCTATTGTGCGAGAGCCCGGCGCGCTGCGCTACATCTGCAATATCACGGGCGAGATGAAGCAATGGGTGACGCCGGAGATCGTGGATTCGGGATTGCCTGTGACCAACTGGGGAGACGCGTTGGCGCCGGCCGTGGCCGAGGGCGCCATGGCGCTGCTTTTGGCGGTGCTCAAGGATCTGCACCAACAGGTCCAGTTCATCCGCAACGACGGATGGTGTCTCAACAAGACGGTCACGGGCGGATCCCTGGAGGGTCTGAACGTGGGGGTCTATGGCTGCGGTGCCATCGGGCGTTATTTTATCGAGCTGATCCGCCCGTTCCGACCGGTGTTGCGCGTGTTCGATCCCTATGCGGCGGAGGTGCCCGCGGGGTGTGAACGCGTGTCGAGCCTGGAGGCGCTTTTCAGCGCCTCCGAGGCGATCGTGATTCATGCGGGATTGAACCCGGAGACGCGGCATAGCGTCACGGCTGAGCTTTTGAGCCGGTTGCCGCGCCACGGCGTGGTGATCAACACCGCTCGCGGGGCGATCATCGATCAGGATGCGCTTTTCGCAGAACTGGCAAGCGGTCGTCTCCGCGCCGGACTGGACGTGCTCGATCCCGACGCGTTGCCGGCGGGGCATCCGGCGAGGAGTTGGGAGAATTGCATCTTGACGGCTCATCAAGTCAACCGAAATTGGCCGTCGGACGGCAACCCGCCGACGCGACTGGACGCCATGCACCGGGTCTGCCTGGACAATGTGCGTCGTTATGCGGCCGGTGAGCCGTTGCGTTTCGTCATCGACCCCATCGCGTATCGGCGCCAAACATGAGATGTTCGACACGGTCATAACGCTGCTGGACGGCGAGCATGGCGCGGAGATAGTCCGTGTTGCGCGCGTGGCATTTTTTGTTCTGCTGATCGTGTGTTGCGTGGTCTTCGTGATGGCGTCGCGTCCCACAGGCGGCAGTTGGCGTGCTTTTTTTCTGCTCAAGCTGCTGATCGTGGCGGCGCTGCTGGGCGTGCTGGGATATCAGGCAGGCTGGCAGATCGCGGGTTTTCGTAAGCCCGAATTTGTCGCGTTCATGCGGCGTTACAATCAGCGCCCCGATGCGGCAGACAGACTGGTGAAGCGGGGGGCGATCTACGACTGCATGGGCGTCAAGCTGGCCGAGTCGGTCGCCAACGAGCCGTGGGGGAGGGTCTATCCGCTGGGCGCGGCGGCCGCCCACGTGGTTGGCTATTACCATCCGCGCTACGGGATCGCAGGTCTGGAGCGCGCGGCCGATCCGCAGCTCGCTGGCTATGGGATCACGACCCGTCGGGAACGCGAGCAATTCGGCCGCAATCTGCTCGACCGCAAGCAGGCCGAGGGGCTTTATCTGGCGCTGACCCTCGACGCGAGGCTTCAGCAGAAGGCGTTCGATCTGTTGGACGGGCGGCGCGGCGCAGTGGTGATTTTGCGGCCGCGTGACGGCGCGATCCTAGCACTGGCCAGCTCGCCCGCGTTCGATCCCCTGGATCCCGCTCCGGCGGAGCAGGATGCCGAAACGGCGCCGATGCTCAACCGGGCGCTTCACGGGCGCTATCCGCCCGGATCGACATTCAAAGTGTTGGTCGCTGCAATGGCGGCAGCGCAAAGATTGGCTCCGGTGTTCGATTGCCCTGGCACCGGATTTGAAGCCTCGCCAGACGTTCTGCCTATTCGCGACAGCGCCTATTGGGCGTATGAACGGCAGGGGAGGGTCTGGCCGGGATACGGACGGATAGGCTTGCGCGAGGGGTTCGTTCGATCCTCCAACGTCTATTTTGCCCAGCTCGGACTGGCGTGCGGGGCCGAGCGGTTTAACACCGTCGCTGCGGCGGCGCACCTCAACGAACGGGTGACGGTTTTTGCGGGAGCGGATGGCGGGCTCCGGTCCTTCGAGGGGAATCTGCCGTCGGTGTCGCAGCAGGACCGTGCGGCGGTGGCTCAACTGGCGATGGGTCAGGGACCGCTGCTGGTGACGCCGCTGCACGTGGCGATGTTCACTGGCGCGATTGCGGCGGACGGGGTATTGTGGCAGCCTCGGCTGGACGCACGGGAAGAACCGCGGCGGATGAATCGCATTACCACGCCAGCTGCAGCGGCAACCGTGGCCGCGTTGATGCGCGAGGCCGTGGTGTCGGGTACCGGTCGCGACGCAGACATCCCGGGCCTAGCGGTGTGCGGAAAGACGGGAACAGCCGAGGCGGCCGGCGGTGACGACCATGCGTGGTTCACGTGCTTTGCGCCCCAAGTCCAGGCGCGGCTGGTGGTGACGGTGATCATCGAGCGGGGCGGCTTCGGCGCCGAGGCCGCGCTGCCGGTCGCCCGCGGTCTGCTTCAGGAGGCCGCCCGCATCGGGTTGCTCCGTCCGGAAAAAACGGAGATGAATACGCAACACTGAACACGTTTCTGTGGCATGCCCTTTTCAGGAAGGATAGACAAGCGCTTTGTTTCATGCTACCGTAAAGTGCGTCGTCTTAAAAGAGCCGCAATAATTTTATGGACACCACAGAACAATCGGGTGCGCTTCACATACCCGGCTTTGAAATGATTGAGAAAATCGGTCAAGGCGGCATGGCTGTCGTCTGGAAAGCCCGCCAGATCTCGCTTGATCGAATTGTCGCGATAAAAGTGCTGTCTGCCCAGTATAAACGCGACGCAGCCGACGTTCAGCGGTTTCAAAGCGAGGCGCAACAAGCGGCCAAACTAAAGAATGCGGGCATTGTTCAAGTCTATGATACCGGCGTGGTGAATGGCGTCTATTACATCGTTATGGAGTATGTGGCGGGCTATACCGTGGGCGACTGGGTTCGACGCAAGGGGGCGCTTTCGGAGAAGGAGGCCCTGCAAGTCTGTGAACACGTGGCCAAAGCCCTTGAGTATGCTTGGCAAAAAGCCGGTATCATTCATTGCGATGTTAAGCCGGACAATGTCATTCTGGATGCAGACGGCAGTGTGAAGGTGGCGGATCTGGGTCTTTCACGCACGATCAAGGCCATGAGCGCGACGGAGGCTGACGGGGAAATCATGGGGACGCCAGCCTATATCTCTCCTGAACAGGCCACGGGCGTGCCTGACCTCGATTGCCGGGCCGACATTTATTCTTTGGGCGCCATGCTTTATCATCTGGTGACAGGAAAACTGCTTTTTGAGGGGCAGCCAGACGCCATGGTCATGGATCTGCAGGTTTCGGATACGGTGCCGAATGCCCTGGACATCAACCCGAAGATATCCCGCCACCTGTGTACGCTGATTGAACGGATGCTGGCAAAGAACCGGGATTCTCGGTATCGCGACTGGACGGCCGTGCGCGCCGACATGGTGAGAATCAATAAGGGGTTGCCGCTCATCAGACCTGCGCCCCACGGCGGAAGTACGATGAGACCGCCCTCCAGGCCGAAGAGCACGGTCATGCCTCAGCAGGTGCCCGTTCAGGCGCATAAATCGGTTCTGCCGATCCCGGTCCCGGTCCTGATCGCGGTGGCGGTGGCGGTGCTGGTCGGGGTCATCGTGCTAGTCCTGTCCCAGTCCAATAAACAAGCGCGCGTCATGCCGCCACGGCGCGCCGTCGCGCTTCCGCCGCCGCGCGCGGTTTTGCCAGCCGTGCAGACGACGGCCGTTCTTCAGGTGAGGACGCAAAAGAATCCGGCGACAGATAACGTGATCCTCCGCCCGCCCACGGTTCAGGATGCGGAAACGGAAGCCCGGAAGAAACAAGCCGCCCTCGAGCAAGCTCTTGCGGAGGAAAAACGCAGGGAGCAAGCCCATGAGGAAGCTCAGCGTACGCAGAGCGTTCGGGCGGAAAACAAGATGTCGAACCTGCTGGAGCGCCTGACCCTGGAACTGACAGCCGGGGGCGTAGAGCCGTCTCTTAGGATGGCACTAGCGGCTTTTGATGATTTAGAGCTTGAGCCGAAACGAGACGCGATCGGCACGGTGAAAGGCCTGTTGGAAAGCGCGGCGAACATCGATCAAAGAATTATCGATGGTTTTAAGGCAGAGATAGGACGGGAGATTTCAGTTCAAATGACCAACGGCGTCAAGAAGCTGACCATTGTCAGCGTGAAAGATGGACGGGTTTCCGGGCAGCAGGCGGTGAAAACAAGCGGAGCCCTAATCACTGTCCCGCTGACATTCGATGCGAGGGAGCTGTCGCTACGGGAGAAGATCGCCCGCATGGGATCGGAGGAATCCCAGCCCGATGTTGCCTTAATCAAAGGGCTGATGGCTTGGCAAGCAAAGGCCTATCCCCAAGCACGGAAGTTTTTTGCCTTCACGCACCCGCTGCTGGCGGATCGATTGGTTGCTTATGTGGCGACTGCTGAAAAAGCGAGGAGCGATGAGGCGAAGCGAGCCGCCGCATCACAAGCCATCGAGAAGGTTGGTGAAGAACCGAAAGCGCTTAACCCCAACGCAGTTGCCATCAAGCCTCCGGCACTTCCCGCGAAACTGGCGGCCATTGAGGGAAATGTTGATGCCATTCGGAGCTATCTGCTGGACCGGAATCCCGATATGGTCACACGGGAATGTGTCTTCAAAACCGACAAGAACGGGAAGGTGTATCGCGTGGAGATCTGGTCTGAAAATCTTTCGGACATTGGAGCCTTGGCGGCGTTTCGGGATTTGAAGGAGCTGGTCTGTGGCGCACGGGGACGCGTATGCAATCTCAGCGACTTGTCGGCCGTGAGGGGGCTGCCGCTGGAGTCCCTTTACGTGGAATTCGCCGGAGTGAGAGATCTGTCCTGCCTGAAGGGAATGGCCGTGAAGCGGATAGCCATCCGAAATTGCCCGCTGGCGGATCTCTCCCCGTTAAAGGACATGCCCTCTTTGGAAGATCTCCAGTTGAAGGGCACGGAGGTCAAGGACCTTTCTCCACTCAAAGGCATGAAACTCAAACGGCTGGAGTTGTGCTCCACGCGGGTGGCGGATATTCGCCTGTTGTCCGGCATGCCGCTGGAATCGCTGGACATCAGCGATACGATGGTCAAGGACATCTCCGTGATCAAGGACATGCCGCTGAGCAGTCTGAATCTGGCCAAGTCCCGAGTATTCAACTTCGCGCCGCTCAGTGGTCTGGCCTTGACCAGTCTGAATGTGACCGGGACACAGTTCAGGGAATTGTCACGACTCAAGGCAATGCCGTTGAAATCGCTTTACATGGGCCATGTCAGCGTGACGGACTTGAGTCCCTTGCGTGGACACCAGTTGGGCGAGTTATTCTTGGTCGGCATCCAAGCGAGGGATTACTCCGTCTTCAAGGATATGCCGATACGCGTTCTGAATGTGAGCGGGTCACGCGCGGAAGACTTGGTCTTTGTAAAAGACATGCCATTGGAGCGACTGGACATCTCGGACACAAAAATTGCGGATTTGTCGCCCCTGAAAGGCAAGCCGCTGACCCACCTGCAGATCAACGGCTCGCAAGTAAAGGATCTTCGACCGCTTGAGGGCTTGGCGCTCAAGTATCTGAACTGTCGGAATGCGGCCGTTTCGAATTTTGAACCGCTGAAGAATATGCCGCTAACAAGCATCGACATGGATGAGCCGAATAGCGCCGCGAAGAAGATACTGCGGACCCTGCAGAAACTGCAATACGTGAACGGACAAGCCTACGAGCGCTGACGTCTGCTGGCGGCGTGGCAGAGGCACGCCGCCACGCCCGCACGCTTCCCAACGATGGGGTTGAAGCGCAGGGGCGCCGATCAGCCGTAGACCGGGCCGAGGAACTGGCAGGCGCGGAAATCGTCACCGCCGAAGCGATCCCACACAGTCGGACGGAACACATCGGATTTTTCGACGTTGTGCATGTCGACCGGAATGCGGAGCATCGCGTTGAAGGTGAGAAAATCGGCGCCAATCAGTCCGAAGGAGTTGGCGTCGTGGTTGGGGCCGATGCGGGTCATGTATTCGAACGAGGTCATGCCGCGCGGCGTCCAGTAGGTCTCGGGCCAAGTTCCGTCTGTGACACGGGAGATATGGTCCGCGACCTTCTTCGGCAGTTCGACCGTGTCGCCCTCGATGACCGAGCAGGTGAGCAGATCGCCCACGACGTTGTAGCGGTAGGAGGTGAGCGGGATTCCGCCGGGCGAGCGGTAGTGCGAAGAGAGACCATCGCCGGGGAAGTAGGTGAGGTTGGCACCCATGTAGCGCGTTCCCTGAATGGCTTCGGAGATCAGCTTCTTCTGCGCCTTCGGGTCGTTGCGGATGGCGTCCAACACCTGCTGTACCGTCAGCTTCGAACCCCCTTTGACTAGTTTGAAGATGTCGAGCGCATAGTCCAGCGCGCCCGCGCCGGAGTTGCGCTTGTCGATGATGCCATTCGGGCAGATCTTTTTCACGTCCACACCGGTCGCCTGTTTGATTGATGTGGGCGTCCAATTGGTGCGGATGTCGGCGAAGAGCTGAGCGGCGCCTCCGGACAGGAGGTTGCCGATGAGCATGCCGATCCCATTCTTGGAGTCGTTCTCGGTCGCGACGATCAGGGGTGCGCGGAAGCCGTTCCAGTCGAACGACGAGTTCAGGATCGATTCGGTCAGGTCGAAGTTCGGATAGAAGTCGGTCCACTGCCGCTGGCCTTGCGTGCCCGAGGCGATGGCGTTGTAGCCCTGCGCGTATTCGACGTTGGCCGTGAACCCCTGCTTGCGGGCGACCGCGGGATCGGCGAGGCGGGGATTCCCGATCATCAGATCACGCACAATCAGGGCGATCTTGACATTCTCCATGAGCAGTTCGTCGGCCGGCAGGGGGCGCTTCCCGGAACCGTAGTCGATGGCAAAGGACTTCTTGAAAAAGGCAAACGCCTTCGCGGCCTCCTCGTGGTCGTAGAAACCCAGCGCGAGACGGCCGCGGATGCCGGCCATGTCAAAATTGCAGGTGCCCATGCCGAGGTAGTCGAGCATGGTGTTGCGGCGGGAGTCGGAGCCGATGATGCCCATCGAGACCGATCCGATGTTGAGGTAGTTTTTGCCGCGGATCATGGCGACGGCGGTGGCACAACGGGCGAAGCGGAGGAGGCGCTCGCTGACGTAGGCGGTGCAGGGCTTGGTCTCGTCCTCGAGATCGGGGGAGTAGATGGCAAAGATCGGACGCTTCTTCTCATCCATGGCCGCCGTGAAGGCCTTGAGCCACACGGCACCGGGGCGGTCGGTCTGGTTGAGCCCATAGGCGGCTTGCTGCCACTCCGATGAGCCGATCCCCTGACAGGCCGACATCAGCTCGTCGGAATACGACCAGGAGCGCGAGACCCAGATGTTGGCGCTGACGCCCTGCGTGGCGTAATAGGCTTGGGCGCGGGCACCGGAACGCGGGCCGTAGACGATCTCGGGAGCGACGACGACCCTGACCGGCGTGCCGTCGGGAAGCTTCACATTCTGGGTGATCAAGTCGTAGAGTTTCTCGGTCAGCTTCCAGGTGCGCGCCTGATTGTCGTCGTACGCGCCAGTACGGCCGTCGGCGACAGGCGTCAACGCGATCGTCGGAACCGGGCCGATCAGCGTGCACCCGGCATCTTCAAACGTCCGGGGCTCGGAAGCCCGCTTTTCGAAATCGGGGCGGCATGAACAACAGCAACTCATGGTGCACTCCTTGGAATTGAGACCCGTTTGGGCGTTCAAGGTGGTTAAAAAAATACGCAAATAGTTTAATCGAGGCCGCGGCGACAAGCAAGCGCCATTCTTGCTTGTGTGAAAAGATAGTTGAAAGGGTCGATTGACAAACTAACTGCGCCCCCCTACGAACGGAAAGGGCGCGGTTAGTCTGCCAAGAGGGGGAGGCGCGTTTAATGCGCCAAAGGAGCGGGCGTGTTTTGTCTCCCCTCCCCCCGCGGGGGGAGGGGGCGCAGTTAGTCTGC
>CAMBQN010000023.1 GCA_945870025.1 Akkermansia muciniphila | reverse complement strand
CGTGGGCTAGCGCCCCGGCCGACGCGGCAGCGGTGGCGCGGGACGTATCGGACCGCGCAGACGGTGTGAGCGGTCTCGTAGATCCCGCTCTACCCGCTCACGCGCCGACCGGTGCGGTAGCGGCGGGCGATCGCAGGTCAGTGAAACGGAAATGCGCCCGTTTTCAGCTTTTCAGCTTTCTCTTCAGTTATCCATTGCCGAACCGTGGGGAGTTGGCCTATAGTATCGCCCTTATGTCACACATCGTGCGTTACTTTCACGTCCTCTTTTCCGACCGATCCAACCTGTGGCGGTTGGCGGGAGCGGTGTTGACCGGGGTGTGTTACACCGCCGCGCTCCCCCCTTTCGATCAGCAGGAGTGTGTCTGGATTGCACTGGTTCCGCTGATTCTGATCGCCCGTCACAGCACGCCGCGCGCGGCCGCCGCATGGGGCGGACTGGCCGGCCTCTGCTTCTGGGTGCCGGCGTTGTCCTGGCTCTGGCAGCTCGTCGGAAACGGCGGACCGCTGGCGCTCGTCCTGCTGGGTCAGAGCCTCCTCGCGGCTTGGTGCGCCGCCTTCTTCGCCCTCTTCGGATGGGCTTCGTCCCGGCTGTGGCTGGGGGCGCGCACGCAGCGCGGATGGGGACGCCTCGCGCTGATCTGGCTCGGCGAACCGCTGCTGTGGGTGGCGGCTGAATTTCTCCGCGGCTTCCTGTTCAGCGGCTTCCCGTGGAACGGGATCGGCGTGGCGCTGGCCCAAAACGCCACGCTCATTCAGATCGCCTCCATCGGCGGCGTTCTCGCCGTTTCGGCGCTCGTCGTTCTGGCCAACGCCGCGATCGCCAGCATCATCGAACGCACGGCCGAGCCGGTCGCACGCGCCCTCGCCGGTCGTACACCCGGTGCACGGCCGCGGCGGACGTTCACGCAATCGCTCGAAACGCTCGTTCCGATGGTGCTCATCCTGGTGGTCTGGGTCTGGGGTGTGCGGCGGCTGCAGCACAACCCGATGCGTCCCGCAGCGGACGACTGGCGCGTCGTTCTCGTGCAGCCCAACACCCCCTCGATCTTCTCGATCACCGAGGAGATCGTCGACACGCAGCGCGCGGTGCTCGCCGACCAGACCCGTCTGGCCGCGGGGGTCAAGCCCGACCTCGTGGTCTGGCCGGAGACCGCGGTCAATGGCGCCGTTCCGGTCGAGGCGGCGGTGATGAAGCTGGCGGCGGACGCCGCCGCCGAAGCCGGCGCGCCCCTCTTGACCGGTGCCGTGGAGGTCGAGACGCTCGACCGCCCCGGCGGTCTGCCCCGCCAGATCCGTTATTACAACGCCGCGTGGCTCTTTGCGACCAACGGCCTGCCCATCGGCCGCTACCGTAAGCAGCACCTCGTGCCGTTCGGCGAATTCATCCCGGGCGACACGTGGATTCCGCTGCTCGCGCGCCTCGCGCCAACCGGTATTAGCTGCACCCCCGGCCGCGAGAGCAGCGTGCTACGGATCGGCCGCCGTGACGGCCGACCCGGCGAGCTGGCCTTCAGCGTGCTCATCTGCTTCGAGGATCTGTTCGGTTCCCTCAGTCGCAGCGCCGTGCGCCGCGGCGCGCGGGCGCTGATCAACATCAGCAACGACGCCTGGTTCGAGGGATCGATCGAGCCCGAACACCACATGCGCCAGGCGGTCTTCCGAGCCGTCGAGAACGGCGTCCCCCTGCTCCGCTGCGGCAACACCGGCGTCACCTGCGCCGTGGATCCCTTCGGCCGCGTCAGTCGCTTCGACGTCGGGGGTGCCCCATCCGACGGTCTCGTCGGATTTTTGCTCACCCGTATCGCCACCGCCGAAATCCCCGGCACCCCCTACACCCGGTTCGGCGACCTCCCGCTCGTCACCGCCGCGATGCTCGCCCTGCTGCTGGCGGTGCTCATCAGGCCCTCCAAAATGACGGCGCGACCTCCCGCGACGGGCGCACAGGACGGATTGACCGTTGACAGGATGGAGCGTCATGCCAGAAATCCACTACTCCGCGACACGACGCCTGATGTGTCTGTTGACGCTGATGGGAATCGCGACGGCGGCCTCGCCGGTCGCATCCGCAGCGGAAGACGCACGGGCCGCGACGCGCGTAACCGATGATTCAGAATCGTATTATACAAGAGCCGCTTGCAAAACCCTGTTTTGCAAGCGGAGTGTTCAGGTGTCAGGTTTCGGGTATCAGGATGAACCACACGATGTTGCATCTTCCTGAAACCTGAAACCGGCGCTTGCAGGGGTTCTGCAAGCGCCTCACAAATAAGGAAAGCCCCGTCCCTAGTCGAACCTCACACTCAACGTCACGGCTGTACGGTCGGTACTCAGGACGCACCAGCCGGTGGTTCGCCTTTCGAACTGTGATCGTCCCTGTATTTCTCAATCCGAGAGCGCCAAAAATCTGGTTTTCGCTTCGCGTGTGCCACGGCCATGATCAGAATAATGTCCGGCTCAATTGTAAATATAATGCCGTAGGGAAATTTTGGAACAAGGCAACGCCGAAACGGAAAGCGGAGCACACGAAACCGGAAGGGCATCTCTGCGATCGCCGCAACTTCTACCTCTACGGCATCGCGAAAACGTCGCCCAAGCCCTGCCTGACAGTCCTCGTAGTATTCGACGGCGGAGAGAAACTCGGTGCGAGCATCTGGATCAAATGCCGTGGATGTCATCCGATGATCCTATCCGCTTCCGCAAACACATCCAATGCCGAAATAGATTTCCGCGCGCCCGCCTTGTATTCCGTATAGCGCCGTTCCGCTTCCGCGACCCATGCGACGTCGACATCCGTGAATGTCTCTCCACCCAAGGAACTGAGCAAGCGGTCGGCAAGAAAGGCCCTTTCCGCCACTGGCAGGCCCATCGCTTCATGTTCAACCGTCTCAAGTGTTGCTGGCATTGGTAATCTCCCGAGGTGAAAACAGTCTCGCGCAGTTACGGTTAACGCTCAAGGGCGAACGAATAGCGTTTTATCCCCCGTGAGGCAAAGTGTATGATGGTTGCTGTTTGCAATCAAGGCTATTTTTGCCGTATGAGGAAAGCAGGAAGCGAACGCCAACCCCGTCCCTTGTGGCTCTCTTCATGGTTGCTTCTTTCCTCGTTGTTCCTTTTGGCTTCTTGAGCGCAACATGACTGCCATGCTCCTTTGGATTAGACGCCCCTCGACCGGGTTTTATTCCAGCTTTCTTCTGCCAAATCCCCGTCGGTCAGAGACCGACGCTACAACACTGCATCCCCACCCTGTAGCGGCGATCTCCGATCGCCGTCTTTCCCTCGCCAAATCCCGTCGGTCAGAGACCGACGCTACAACACTGCATCCCCGCCCTGTAGCGGCGGTCTCCGACCGCCGGCGTTTGTCACTTTACCTCCAAGTCAAAACTTTCGCTGTGGCTGTTGAACTCGGGCGCGTACAGGCACTGGATGCTGGCAATGCCGCTCTGATAGTTGCCCTTCAGTTGCACCCGCACGCTGTACTCGAAGACGTACACGCCCTTGGGCAGGTAGTGGATGAAGAAGTGGCTCGCGGTGTCGCGGGTGCTCTCGTAGTACATCAGCCCGTCCTGATACTTCGCCTGACTCAGCACGTTCACCGGCTCGGTGCCGCTGCCGCGCTGATCCTTGAGGTGCACGTACTCCATGTCGCGATCGACGCGCACCTCGATCCGGCAGACCAGCTCGTCGCCCACCGCCAATGCCCCCTTGACCGGTTCGAGAACCTGCCCCTTCTTCGTCGTCTCCTTGCGGTAGAGCGTCTTCTTCACCTTGAGCGGCGTACCTTCATACGGCGTGATCTTGCTCATGTCTTCCAGGTACTGCCAGTGGACGCTCCCCCAGCTTACGCCTTCGTCGGTCTTCTTGACCTCGATCTTGCCCATGGCCGGCTTGATCTCGCCGCGCACGAATTTCTGCTCGTAGAACCCGGTGCCGGCTTCGACCTTCTCCGGCTTGATCGTCTCGCCGCCGAGGCTGACCTCCACCAGCGCGTCGCTGGTCAGCAGATTGGTGCCGCGCAGCAGCAGCCCGTAAACCGCGTCGGCCGTGGCCTTGGTGGTCTTCCAGTCCTGCGTCTGCTTCTGTTTGAGCAGCCAGACCTTGCAGTCCTCGACCGCCTGCGCGTCGCCCATGACTTCGTCAAAGGCCTCGATCATCAGCGCTTGCGTCTCGATCGGCGCCCGGTACCACCACCAGCTCAGCTCCGTGTCGCGCCAGAACATCCCCATCTCCTCGTTGCTCACGCTGAATTCCTTGATGGACTTCATGATCGCCAGCGGAGTCTCGGCATCGCCGAACCGCTTCAAGCCGATGGCCAGATGCCCCTGCGATTGCCGCCATCCAAGCTGCAGCCAGTACTTCTTCGCCTGGCCCAGCCAGTAGTCCAACGCCTCCTGGTGCTCCTTGGCGATCGGCCGGTCCTTGAGGAAGAAGCTCCGACCGTACAGGTAGAACGCCACCGTGGAATTGAGATGGTTGTCGTCCTGGTGCCCGTTCCTGAGGATTTCGCGGTACATCCGGTCCATCCAGACGTCGAGCGCGGCGAGCGACTTGAGCGCCGGTGCCATGTCCACCTTCTCCGCCCCGAGATGCCGCATCCGGCCGAACCCGGTGGTGATGTAGAGGGTGATATACTCGTCGCCCCGGAACCCCGGGAACCACGGCCACAGGCCGTCGCCCAGTTGCATCTGCGCCAGCTTCGCCAACGTCTGCTTCGTCTCGGACTCCAACCGGTTGGCGTCGAACAGGATGCCGACGTTGCGCCGCGCCTGGCTTTCGTCCTTGGCTTCGCGCAGCCACGGTGTCTCCTCGAGTATCACCGACTTTAGGTCCTGGTTCTTCTCCAGCGGACTATCCAACGCCGGCGTGTTCTTCCATTGATCGAAGATCCGCCGGATCTTCGGGTTGGAGTTGGCGATGAACTGCGCCAGCGAATTGGCGTAGATCCGGTTGAACGTGACCTCGCTGCACTCGTTCTGGGATTCCATCAGGTACGGCAGCGCCATCACCGCGTACCACGCCGGCTGGCTCACCATCTGCACGGTCAGGTTCTCGTTCTTCAGCGTCTTCGATTTCCCGGACTGCATCAGCTTCGTGAACTCGAACGTCTTCGTTTGCGCGCCGCGGATCGGCAGCGGCAGCGACTCGGTCACCAGGATCCGCCGCGACAACACCGGCAGGTACCCTTCCTCGCCGTCGCTCAGCCGGTCCGTCGCGCCCACGGCCTTGTAGGTCAGGAAATCGCAGCCGTCGGGAATGCTCACGCGCCAGGCGTAGGTCTTCGTTTCCTTCGCCGGTATATCGAACGAGTATTCTGAATTCTGAATTCTGAATTCTGAATTCATCTCCTTCAGCGTCCGCGCATCCGCAAACGAGAGCCGCACCTTGCCGGTCTGCCGCGCCGCTGACTGGTTGCTGACCTTCACGGTGAACTCGATCACATCGCCCTCGCGCACGAACCGCGGCGGGTTCGGCTCGACCATTAGGTCCTTGGCCGTGACGGCTTTGTCGGTGAGAAACCCGCTGCGCAGGTCCTTGTCATGGACAAACCCCATGAACTTCCACTCCGTCAACGCCTCCGGCAGGGTGAACTCCATGCGCACCACGCCCTCGGCGTCGCTGACCAGGTGCGGGAAGAAAAAGGCGGTTTCGTTCAGGTTCTTCCGCGCCGTGACCTTGCTCAGATCCGGACCGGAGGGTTCGCCAGCAGTGCCGGTGCCATCTTTCTCACTGGCCCGCAGCTCCGCCTTGTCAACCTCTGCCTTTCGCTTCGCCTGCGTTTCCATTTCTGGCGCGCCGGGGGCGGCGGCGGCCATTGGCGCCATGGATGCGCGGTTAGCCATGACACCGTTGGAAGCCTTGGCGGCAAGGTCAGTGTTACCCCTAGCTTTGAGGAAACGCCCACCGCCAATCCCCCCTGGGCGATCTCTGTATCCCCAGATGTTCTGGGTGATATCGGCCGGGTAATGCCGGTAGGTCAGCCCCTCAACCGACCGGTAGTCCTGCTTCCATCCGCCGATGAGCTGTTCGAACCCGGCCATGCCATTCTCGAACTGCGCGTTGACGCGGTCATATTCGCGGCGGAATACGTTGAACCCCTGTATCCATTTATGCGGCTTGTACTGGTCGAGCGAGGCGTCGTAGAGCGTGGCGACCATCTCTGCCACCGCCTTCTTCGCGTCAGGGCCGGTCACCACCGCCGTCCAGCTCTCCTTCTTGCCGGGTTCGAGCTTGGAGGTGAAATGCTCCCACTTCACGGTGAATTTCTTGTTCGACCACGGCACATCCACGACCCGGTTTTCGAGGTACGCCCGGTTTTCACGGACATACGTGATGCGGATCGTGAACCCGCCGCGCATCTCCTCGTTGGCGGCCTGCTCGATGATCTCCTGTGTCCGATCTTCCCCGGTCCAGAAGGAGCGAAGCAACTTGCCACGGTGCTCCAGTTCGACATACGCGCGGCCCGTGTCGTAGCCGGTGCCCCAGAGCGCAACGAACGTCTCACCCGGCTCCACCGACCACTTCGGCGACGCAAAACGGTTCGCCAGCCGCACCGGGTACTTCGCCGCCTTCACGTCCGCCACCTGCAAGGTCCGGCGCGCGGTCACGGCCTTGCCGAAGCGGTCCTGGGTCTCGACCATGGCGCGGTAGACGCCGGCCTTGAGCGGCGTTGTGAACTTTATCTGGCCGGTTGCGTCGGTCTTGAACACCTGCTTGGCGACCACCTCGGCCAGCTCCCAGGAGTCGGGGTTGGCCGGGTCGGGTTTGGGTTCGGCGTTTTTGCCGACACTCTTCCTGAACCACCAGTAATCGTAGTAAGTCGTGCTGGCCAACTCGGGCCGTACCACCTTCTCCGGTTGCTTCAGCGCGTGGATCTTCACCGTTCCTTCCGCCGCCTGCGGCTCGCCGTCGAGCGTTGTCGTGCCGACAGTCCATTCCACCGGCTTGTCCTGCGTCTGCCATTCGTCGGCGCCGATTGTCGCGGAGAGCGCGGTGTATCCGGCCCGCACGCTCTGGCTGTCCGAGCGCGTCTCGCCGGTGGTGTCGGTCACATCGGCATAGACCGTGTAGGTGAACGTCGGCTCGGTCTTCTCCGGAACCGAAAGATCCGGCAGGGCGGCGAACTTCACCGTGAAAGCCCCGTCGCTGCCGGTCATGGCCGTGCCGTGGGCAATGTTCTGGCTGGCGTCTCGATTGGGCGGCAGGCAATACCGGCCCCACCAGCACCAGTACGGGAACTGGACATTGCGCACCACTCGCCACTGGACTTTGGCCCCGCCAATGGCTGCGCCGGTGTAAGCCGTCGCCTTGCCGGGAACGGTGATTTCCGCGCCGAGTTTGGCCGCCTCCTTGGGCCGCGCCAGTTCGACTTGAAACTTCGGCCGCTTGTACTCCTCGACGTTGAAACTCGCGTAGCCGTTCGGTCCGTCCTGGACCCGCAACGACATCTGGCCGGCGACCGTGCCGCCCGGCGCGGTAAAGCTGCCGGAGAACGCGCCGTAATCGTTGCATTTCTGCTGCTGCTTCGCCACTTCCTTGCCGTTGTTGTCGCGGAAGATCACGGTGAGCGTCTGCCCGGCCAAGGCGCTGTAGTTGTTCCCCTCCGTGTCCACCCGGTAGCAGATGCCCTTGTACTGGATGGTCTGGCCCGGCCGGTAGAGCGACCGGTCGGTGAAGAATACCGTGTAAAGCGAGGGCGTCGGCGCGCTGGCGCGGCCGAGAGAGAACTCGTTGTCGCTGGCCACGGCCTGATCGCCGCTCTGCGCCAGCAGCAAGAGCTGTTTGTTCTCGCCGGTGAAGCGGAACATGCCGTTCGTATCGGTCTTCGTTTCCGGGCCGGTCACGAGCTTGCCGTCGTTGGTGCGCGTCCAGGAGCGCACCGTTGCCTCCGCAACCGGCACACCGGTCAAGGCCTTGAGCACAAAGCCGTCCAGCAGGCCTTCGGAATAGCGCTGCCGGACCACCAGCGCCAGGTCGCTGACCCAGACGGTCGTGGCCGAGACCTGGTTGTTGTCCTTGCCGAACGATGCGTCGTGGCTGGCAAAGATGACGTAGAATCCCGGCTTCAGGTCTTTCGCCGCGTCCACCTTTTCGGTGCGCTGGCGGAAATCCGAAGTGCCCGGCAATACCGCGCTCCATTCGGCTGCCGGTTTCGCGGCGAGGAGTTCGGCAATGAACTTCTCCCGTTGTTCGTTCGAATCCAAGCCGCCCAGAAGGCCGCCATGCCCCCAGCGCTGCCGGGCCACCATGGCGCCGAAGTCATACGGCACGGCGCGGAAGAATACGTTGGTCAGGTTCTTGTAGTTGACCGCGATGACCGGCCACGGCTCGTTCCAGACGCGCTCGGTGCTGATGCTGACCTGTTTGGCCTCGATCTGCTGAACGAGGTTGTAGCATTGCGTACCGCCGTAGCTCTTCGGGTGCGCCCCCGCGCCGCGCTGGGCCAGCTTGTCGGCCTCGGCCAGTTCGTTCTCCGACTGGAGCACGGTTGCCCAAGCGAACAACGCCCGCGCCGAAATCTCGTGATCGGCCCACTCGTCCGTAAACCGCTTCAGCGCAGCCTTGTACGTGTCGTTCAGATCCGGACCGACCGCCTGGTTCTTGCCGAATTCGAGCCGCCAGAGGTCCGCGTCAATGAATGCCGTCTTATTGGTGTCGCCCTGGTGGAATGCGAGGAGATTCTGAAAAAGGTTGATGGCTTTGATCTTGCGCGAATCGGCATCGGTGGTGGCCGGTTGCCATTTCAGGAACTCGTCGACCGGCGCGAAGACCGGGCTGGCGGCGGCGATCTCGAACTCGTCCTCAGCCTTCGCCGCGCCCTGTTCGCCGGCCTGGTAGAACGCCAGCGCCTCATGCGCAAGGAAATCGAAGAGGGTCGGACGATAGGTGTCGGGGACGGTGCCATTTTCGAGCAGGTCGTTGAATTGCTCGATGGGCGTGACTTTCAGCACCTTTTCATTGGCGAGCGCGGCGGTGAAGTGCTTGTCGATCTCGGCCAGGATGCGCGGCAGGTCCCAGGTGGTGAAATCCTTGCCGGGCGCCGCGGCCGTCTGGGTGCGCTGCTGGAACCGCCAGCGGTTCTGCTGAAAATAGTGCCAGTACCAGTTGGCGAGGATCGATTCCATCACCGGCTTCATTTCGGCCGGGGCCTTTTCGATCTCGGCTTCCAGACGGGTGATCTTCTCCTCCGCCTTGTTCCCCTCGATCCGCCCTTCCAGGGCGATCTTGGTGCAGACGGCCTTGATGGCCTCGGCGTATTTCTTGTTCTGAAGCGCGTCCACGATGATCGGCTGGAGTTCCTCGATGGCGGTCTTGGGGAGTCCCTTGTCGCGGGCCTCATAGACCTTCTGCCAGCTCAACGCCGACGCCGTTGAGACTACCGCCGCCGCTATCGTCACCACCGCCGCCGTCTTCAACTTGCTGATAAACATAGTCTGTATCGCTCCTTTCGCCAGCGCCACCACATTCGCGGAGATGCCGGCTGCAGCCGCTCCCCCCGCCGTCCATACCATCGCCCCTTTGGCCATCGCCGCCCCGAGATCGGGGGGGACGGCCGCAGCGGCCGCATCTGCGCCCGACACCAGCCACGCCACCAGCGCCGGCACGCTGACCGACACGCCGCGCCGGACCAGCCGGCTGCGCAGTTTCTCGCGCGCTCGGTTCAGCCACGAACGCAGCGTCACGTCCTTGCACTTCAGCGCCGCCGCCGTTTCCGCCAGACTCTGTCCTTCCAAGTACACCATCACCAGCGGGCGACGGTACTTGGCTGGCAGTGCATCGAGTTCCCGGTCCAGCCACTCCCGCAGCGCGGATTCCGTCTCCGGCGTAAGGTTCTGGCTGTCTGTCTCCTGCATCATGGCAGCCTCCTGTTCCCGGCGAAGCCGCCGCGCCCGTACCGTGCGTTCGTTGCGGGCCGTGCAGAGGGCGACATGGTGCAACCAGCCGCCCAGTGCGCGCTCACGTCCCAGCGACTCGGCCTTGCGGGCCAGCGCGAGGAAGACCGCCTGCGCGGCATCCTGGGCCGCATGGTTGTCGTCCAGCACGCGCCGGCAAACGCTCTGCACCATCGGCAGGTGGCGTCGCACCAGTTCGGTGAACGCCGCTTCCGACCGTTGCCGGACATACTCAGCCAGCAGGTCCGATTCAGAGGTTTGCTTGTAATCGTGGGTCACGCGACTTCGCTTCCTTTGCCCTTATCCCCGCGCCGCTTCCCGAAATGTTGCAAAAAAAAGAGGTGCTTGTAAATTCCTGCAATTCTAATTATGAGGTGATTGAGTTATCGGGGGCGGGGTCGGTATCGGAATCGGGGTCGAATTTCCGTTGGTTTTATCGATACCGATTCCGATTCCGACCCCGACGCCGATGGTCCCATCTCCAAAATTAGAATTGCTGCGCTCCATCGTTCCGGCTTGGCCCCCCGTAGCGGCGATGTTTTCATCGCCGGAGCCTGTTCAACCCTGCGGATTGACCAGCCGGCCCAGGAACAGGATGTTCCCGCTGGCCTTGTCCCTGATCAGGAACACGAACGGATGGTCGGCGCGGAAGACCGGCGGTGCAGGCGGCGCACTCTCGCCTTTCATCACTACGGCGGTCGCGGCGGCCGCTTCAGTCCCTTCCTCGTTCACATCCACGAACGCCTTGTGGAAGATCGCGCCGATGAACAGATCCTTGCGTCCATTCATCACGGAGAAATCCGCCGCGCCCTGGAACGGCAAAACCATCCCCATGGCTTTGAACGGGTCGGCCATTTCTTTCGTCCCGTACGTCATCTTAAATTTTGGCAAGTACACATCGGTCTTCTCAGGGGCGCGCAGACTGCCCACCCACGCGGCGATCTTCTCGGCGGTGAGCATGGTCTCCAGTTTCCCGATCCCGTCCTTTTCCTTCGGCAAGAGCACCACCATGGCCAGCTTGTCGCCCTGATACGGCAGCTCCAGAACTTGGATTGCGTCCGCCTCCGCATACCGGTAACCCTTGCCCAACCGGTGCATCAGCGGCGCGGTTACCTTTTCCGTGGCATCGAGATAGAACGGCGCGTCCTGGGTCTCATTCTTCTTGAACTGGCTGAGCCAGTCGCCCTTGAACCAGACCGCGTTCACCAGCACCAGGCGTGTCGCATTACCCAATCCCCCGGGAGGAATCAGGTCCTTGATTTTCTGGTTGGTCTTGTCTTCGACCCAGAGGTTGATTTTGCCGCGGGCCTGCTCGAAGGCCTTGATGAAGTCCACCTCGGTCAGACCGCTGCCGTAGTTGGCTTTGCACGTCTCGAGGAACGGCTTGAGAAAGCCGTAGTCCTTCTGGCCCCAGAGCGAGTTGGCCACGGTGAGCTTGTAGCCGCCCTTTTCGCCTGGCTCGATGCTTTGGATCGTTGAGGCAAAGGCGGCGTGCAGGGTTGGGTCCTGCGGCGCGAAGCGCAACGTCTTCTCCATCTGCGCCGCGGTCTCGCCCTTGGCCCCGGCGTAGGTCATGGCCAGGGCCGTGCGCAGGCTGAACGGCGAGAAGAACAGGTTGCCCTTGTCGCCCTTGAGTTTGCCGTACATGTCCCAGGCAAACTCGTTGTTGCCCTGGGCCAGGGCCTTCACGGCCTCTGCGTCGGCTGTCGCCAGCGGCGCGGGTTTCGATATCTCATCCCGACCGCCCTGTGCGGACGCCGCCACGGCAACCGCCACCACCAATGCCACGCTCCTCACGATTCCGCTTCTTTTCATGGTCTTTCTTTCCTGTTACCCGCTCCTCCGCCTGTTCCGAGACGGAACCGCAAGCGGTTCCGCTCCACCTTCCACCTACCACCTCCAACCTTCCCCACCTACCGCTTCGGCGGGGCGGCTTCGCGCACGACGGCGCCGTACGGCTCGCTGAGAATCAACAGCGACAGCCGCTGGGCATTGTCCACCTCGCTGGTGTTGAGCGAGGCGTAGTCGAACCGGCCGCGCAGGTCGGTGTAACCGTCCTTGACGAACTTGACCTCGCCGCTCTGCAGTTTGGCATAGACCTTGACGTACGCGCCGGGTACGGGCTTGCGGGTGTCGGCATGCGTCACCGCCACCTGCCCGTAGGCTTCGATCATCTGGACCTTCAGCGTGTTGGCGTAGTAGCCCTGAGACTTGCGCAGGCCGGCGCCCACCGCTTCGACCATCACATTGCGGGCCTTGAATTCCGCAGGCAGGTCCACCGTCAACGTGTCCTTTCCGACCGGCAGGTCCACCGTCCGGCTCAACACGGGCCGGATGAACGCGAACTGGGCCGCGCCCTCCTGCAGGAACGGATTCCGCGAGAAGAGCAGTTCGATGTCCATCGGGTAGAAGTTCAGCGCGCAGCTCTTCAGGTTCCGGTAATCGAGGCGGATCTTGCCGGCCTCGACCTGCAGTTCCAGAGCCGGTTCCGTGGCGGCGAGGGCGCCCTGCGCCTGGTCGCGGTTCTCCGGGTCGCTCGCCGCGGCGGCCGCGCCCTTCTCGATCTCGTCCAACTGCGCTAGCGCCTGCTCGAACCGCATGCGCCAGCGGTCCACCGGATCCTCCGCATGCCGCTTCGCAATCCGCCGCGCGGTGGCCGTGTCACCACGGTAGAACGCGAGATACACGTCCAGGTAGTCGCACTGGAGCTGCTCGGGGACGGCCTTGCGATCCACGCGGGCATTCCAGTCGAGCGCCTCGGCCACGCGGTCCTGCAGCGCCAGGTAGTACGTCACGGCCAATTCGTCCACGTCGCTGGGCACGGCTTTGTAGCGCAGCACGGTCATCAGACGCTGGTACTGCTCGCGCAGACGGTTGTTCAGGATCGTACGCTTGGCGCCGACCGAGTGCGCGCGGGGGTTGACCAGCGGCGCGTACTCAAGGTGCTGGTAGTCGAGCCGCTCCACCGGATCGAGCGTCAGCAGCGGCGAAACCAGGTGAAGCCCGCAGCGGTCGGCGAAGGGCGAGTGGCTCAGCCAGGTCCGCAGCGCCGCCGTGTCGTTGTGCTGCAAACTGTACGCCCAGAGGGTGTCGTGGTAGAGGTGCCGAGCCTCCAGCAGGGCCGTGACCTTCTGGAAGTACGCCTTGTCCTTCATCCGCCAGGCGATCTCGGTCAGGTCCTGCCGCCAGAGGTTGGCCTTCTCCAGAAACGCGAGCACGTCCTCGGGGGTGCCGTTCTGCGAGATCCACGGCCAACTGGTCTTGTCCACGTTGGTGAGCTGGGCCACGACGTTGAAGGTGAACGGGGCCGCTCCGCCGGTCACGCGGTCGTTCTGCGCCAGCGTGACGGGGTATTGGGCATACTTGCCGGTGGCCGGGAAGTAGAAATAGTACTCCAGCGACTGCGTGGCGTGCGGCTCGATGGTGACGTACACGCCGCGCGTGTAGAATCCGCTGTTCACGGGCAGTGCGCCCATCGGGAGTTGCAGCAGCACCTGCAGTTTCTGGCGGTTGTCGGTCGGATTGGTCAGCAGCACCCGCGCGCCGTACACGACGTGCGGAAGGAACTCCTCGGCAACGTACTTCTCGAACCGCTCGTTGCCCTCGGTGCGGTAGCGGTCGTCGGCGCGGAAGAAGCGCTGGGCCACCAGAACCACGCCGGGCTCCTCGGCCCGCGCGGCCTCGCGGATTTCGCGGTGGAACATCACCAGTGGTGAAGCGGCGGTCAGGTTGTAGCTGAGCCCGTCGAGCGCCTCGGTGTGCTTCCCGGCCTCAAACGGCAGGTCCAGCACCGCAAGGGCCAACATCATTTCCGTGAAGGTACGGGTGGCCTCGGCGAAGTGCGTCGAGAGGAAGGGCGTCTTGCCGTCGTGCGCCGCATAGTCGGCCCAGAACGCGCTGGCTGGCACTAGGTCGGCCAGTTGCTGCTCGATGGGCAGATGATAGTAGTTGTTTTCGGCCCATTCCTTGGTCGCATCGAGCTTCTGGAAGAACCGCCGCTGCGCCTGCGCGCGGTCGGCCTTGGAATCGCTGAAGAATCCGTCGGCGAGGCCATCGCTATCGGCGTTGGCGGCGCCATTGTCCATGGCGGCGGCTCTCGCATATTGACGCTTCTTGCCGTCCGCCTGCTGTTTCCGGGCAACCTCGCTGGCGGGAAGCCGCGCCTTCTCCTTGGCATGCTCTTCGCTTATGTCCCCCAGTTCCATCGGTGCCTCCACCGCCTCCGCCTGGGGCTCCTTAAGGTTAACCACCGATGGCGCGGGCGACACCATCTTTGCCGTGGACGGCCTCCGGCCGTTGTTCCCGTTGGCGCGCAGCATGGAATACAGCGCCTTTTCCCCTTTCTGCTCCTCGGACTTCCTCAGCCCGTCGATGGCTTCCGCCATGTCCCCGCCCTCATCGAGCCCGCCAGCCTGCAGCGCGGTGTCGAAGCGGCGGTTGAAGTCCTCGATATTGGGCGGGATCAGATCGGCGCGCTCGCGCGCGTCGCGGGTCTGCGATGCGGCCTGCGCCGCGACATGCTGGCCAAGTAGGATGCGCTCGACCGCGTTGAGCCGGGCGAAGCGCCAGGGATCCAGATAATCCTTCAGATCGTCGCCCAGCAGCCAGTGATCCATGAAGGTCTTGTCCTTCTTGTTCTTCAGGTACGGCGCGATGACCTCCTTGAAGAACGCGGGGTCCTTCTGCTGGAGGAAGAAACTCAATTCGTGGCATGCGTATTTGGAGTACTGCTTCCGCTTCTCCTTGGCGTCGAGGCTCGGCCAGTTGGCGACGAAGGAGAATTCCTCGAATGTCGGATTGCCCCCGAGCGTGGCGAGCAGGCGATAGGCCTTAGCCACGGTGTCGCAGGCCTGGAACCGCGCGGTGGCGGCGTCGGCGATCGCCAGCGCGCCCTTGCCCGTCACGGGCGTGATGATCTTCTGCTCGGAGAAGGTTTTGGCGGGGTCGAGTCCGGCGACCTGGCGCAGCTCGCGGGTTGCGACCGGCGTGTCCTCCAGCGCGACGTTCCGCAGGATTGACGCGAGCGGATCGGCGGCCAGGATGCGCAGGTGCGGCAGCCCCTTGAGGTCCGCGCGCGGGATGCGGACGACCCCGTCCTTGCCGGGAGCGAGGTTCCAGAGCGCAACGGCGGGCTGCTTCAGGAAATCCAGGCTGGCGTAGCCTTCCTGCTCTGCGCTCCCGCCGGGGCCACCGCCTTCACCGGCCATGGCGGCCCCGCTTGCGACGGCCGCCCGTCCGGCGTACTGGCCCCCTTGCGCGAGCAGTTCCCGCTCGGCCTCGGTCTCGCGAATCGCCCACGGATTCAGCAGCAGGCCCGGCCGTTCGAGCATGTTGCCCGGGAACTTCTTGGCCGTCTGGCGGTCGAGGATGTAGCGATATTCGTCCCCGATGTCGCGGCCCGATTCGTAGAACGTTCGGGCGGGCGTCCACGGCTGCTGCAGGAGCCCCGGGGCGCCTGTGAAACCGAGCCGGGAGAAGAGGTCGTAGGCCGGGAGGTAGCGGGTCGCCAGCACGTGTACGCGGGTGAACGGCGTGGCGTTGGCCAGGCGGATCTCCACGGCGTCGGCGGAGGCGTTGACCGCCGTCACCTGCAGCGGCGCCAGGCGGGGCCGCTCCAGGGCGCGGCGCGGCGAGAGCGTGAAGCCGTCCCGATCCGCCCCCTGCGTCAGCCGCACGGTAATGGTGTGGCCCAGCGGCTTGAGGTAGAGCG
This sequence comes from Akkermansia muciniphila, assembly GCA_945870025.1. Lineage (GTDB taxonomy): Bacteria > Verrucomicrobiota > Kiritimatiellia > RFP12 > JAAYNR01 > VGWG01. Next base: position 25,900 of record CAMBQN010000023.1, on the reverse strand, counting down.
AATAGTCACCTGCCGGGAGGTCGCTGAACTCGATGAAACCGTCCTTGACGGCCAGCGCCTTGCCGCAATCCCGCACGAACTGCCCCAGCCGCTGTTCGAGGAGGGAGACCTCCTTCAGCGGCTCTGCGGCGTCGAACGTCACGGGGACACGCAGAGTGTCGCCCGCGCGGCCGTGCAGCTCGGTGGGCAGTGTGCCGGCGCTCGCGGCGGGCGTCCACGTCCGTTCGCTGCCAAAAGGCTCACGCACGCGGAAGTTCGCGATGCCGTCCAACTCGCCCAGCCACGCGCGGCCGTGGTCGTCGGTCTTGAGATCCGCTTCCACCGCGTCCCGGAAAAGGCGATGCTTGAGCCAGACGTGCAGGGGTTCGCCGGGCCGCGGCTCGCCGTTCTTGCCGCGCAGTTCCACGATGTAGCCGGCGGCCGTGCGGCTGACGTGCAACGCCTGCACCGCGGCGGTGCGGTCGATGCCGTTGAGCGCAAACGTGGCGCTGTCGGTCAGGTCCTGCTTCTGGTTCTTGCTGATGTTTTGGATCCTGGCCTTGAGCGTCACGGTTACGGATATCGCGGTGTCCGGCACGGTGAACTCCTGGAGCGTTTCGGCGTCTTCGCGCAAAGCCAGACTGGGAATCTCCTTTTCCGTGGTGATGCCTTGGATGTCCTGCACGCGGATGACCAAGCGCGGATCCTCCAGAAGTTTGAGGCTGGCGGGGCGGCCGCAGACGCGCAGCACGGGGCGCAGCGCGATCACGGCCTTTTCGCGGCGGATCAGCGATTCGCGGTCCACGTAAAGCCCGGCCTGCAGATCGTAGGTCTCGGCCAGGTGCTGGAAGCGCACCGGCGAGGCAAAGCCGCCTTGGTGGACGACGAGCATGTCGCTGCGCGGGTCCGTGCTGAAGGGGATGACCAACCGGCCCTTGGCGTCGGGCGTGAACTCGCGCCCGCCGAGCCAGGCGCGGGCGTCGGCCACCGGGCGGTTGGCCTCGTCGAGCACGGTGAAGGCATGGCCCGCGGCGGTGACCTCCTGCAGCACGCCGAGCCGGCCCTTCTGCACGAGCGCGCGGCTGCTCTTGCCGTTGCCGATCAGTTCCACGACGTATGCGCCTCGGTTCTTGAGCTCGGGAAACTCGAACGTGCGCGCGATCCGCCGATCCGGCGGATCGGAGTAGGTGACGCGCCGCTCGAAGGAGGCGACGAGTCCGTCGAGATTGACCGCCAAGTTCAACGGCTGCCCGGTCTCGCGGTAGTAGTTGAGCGTGTTGATCTCGTAGACCTTCACGATCAGCGCCGGCACGTTCTTGACGAAAGCGGTGAGCGTGACCGCGTCGCTGGCGGCCAGCACGTCGGGATTCCCGGGCGCCCACTCGATGTCGATCCGCTCCTTCAGCCGGCGGAACTCGTCGGGCGAAAGGAGATTCGCCCACTGCTGCGGTTCGCCCACGCCAGCGGTGATTTTGGCTTCGGCGAAGAGGCGCTTCAGAAAGTCGTCGCGGATCCACGGCTTGTAGGCGTCGTAGTCCGGGGCCTCGACGAAGAGCTTTAACAGGTAGTCGCGCACCAGCGGCTCCTCGTTCGACACGGGCGGCAGTTGCAGGAGGCCGAAAGACTGACCTAGTTGCGCCATCTGGTCGCCGCGAGGCAGGGCGCGGCGCACTTCTTCCTTCAGGTAGTACACGTCGCGCGGGAGCTTCACGTAGTCGAGAAAGTGGACCGGGTCGTAGATGCCCATTTTCTGGTCATGGCGCAGCCGGCCGTAGAGGACGTTCGCCTTGAGCGAGTTGTGGGCCGGTTCGAGGGTCTTCACGAATGCCCACACGCGCTCGAAGTAGGCCTGGCGGGCCGCCGCGTCGGTCTCCAGATCCACTTCATCTTCCGGCGCGAGCTTGGAGAGGGTGGCGTTGACGAAGGCGGTCTGGTTGCGGAGGTCGGGTTTCTTCTGCAGCAGGTCGTCGAGCTGGGCCAGCGTCAGGCGGCTGTGAATCGGGTGGCTTCCGAAACCGCGGCTGTCGCGGTAGGCGAGGTCGGCGAGGATCAGGTCCGCGAGGCCAGGGTAATCGGGACGCTGGAGACGGGCGAGGAGATTGCGGCGCTGATCGTCGGTGATCGGCTTGCCCACGACGACTTCAAGGCCGGCATTCTCGATCCGTTCGAGGCTGTTGCGGTCGAACGAAAGGGCGCGCTGGAGGAGGGTGTCCGTCGTGATCAGTTTGCCGTCCAGTCTCGTGGGCGCGTCGCTGCGCCGCTCGCCGGTCTTGCGGGCATGGCCGAGGAAGGGGTTCAGTTGGTTGCGCAGGTAGCTGAGGGTTTTCGCCGGTTCCTTCTCGTAGTCCAGCAGCGCCTGGCGGTTGAGCAGTTCGCGCGCCGGGTCCGGCGTGGAGCCGTTACGTTCGCGGATCCAGCGGTCGATGGTCTCCTGAAAAACCGCCCGCTGGCCCGTGTTCTGTGCGTGCAGGACGTGGTAGTAGTAGAAGTCGTCCGTGCCCGGTACGAGGTCCTTGAGCGCGTCCGCCCGGTTGGTCGAGAGGGCGAACTGTTCGACATACCCGATTTCTTGGGCGCTCGCGCCCAAGCTCCATGCAACCGCCAGTGCCAATGCCGTAATTCTCTTCATCGCAGGGTCTCCTTTCATGCGTTTACTGTGAGACACCGGTCGAGGCGGAAATGTTCCCGTCAATTTTTTCGGCGTGTCCCGCGCGATACGAATGCTCATCTCCAGCGAAGGGGGCTAACGTAGCACGTTTAAGAGAATTGCACAATGAGGCTCCTTCGTGGTGAATTCAACGGCCGGATCTAGGTTAAACAGGGCGCGTGCCGTCGCCGGACTCCCACTCGCCGTACGGGGCCTGCTCCTCGCGGACCTGATCCGCGTCGCGGTGGGCCTTGAGGACCAACATGTCGCGCTTCTCCTTGACCGAGGCCGAACCGTTCTGCCGCTCGCCCCGTTTGGCCTCATTCAGCGACTTCTGCAGCGCCTCGACCCTGGCGGAATAGTTCCACGCGGTGAAGGTGCTCAGGACCAGGTCATAGCTGTCCAGACGGGCGATGCCGTTCTGCCGGCGGAGCTGGTCGGCGACCGCAGGTTTCAGGGCTTCGAGCTGCGCCTCGATCTCGAAGATCCGCTTCCGCAATTCAAAGTACTGGGCAATCTCGTTCGTACTCATTCGATTCCTCGGTTCTAGTCGACCGGCAGCAGAATCCGTCCGGTAGTTTTTTCGATGTGGAGGCCGAAGCTCCCGCCCTTCTTGAAGCGCACGGTCACTTGCCAGAGATGGGGTGCGGAGGGTTCCGCCTTGACCAGGAGCTGTTCCGATGTGACCGGCGCACCGTCGTTGATGTCCTTCCACATGGAGTCGCGGTTGTTGTCCTTGATCCATTTCAGCATCAGGCGCCGCGCCGCAGCTTCGTCCGGCGCGCCCGGGATCGCCGCATCGGCGCCAGCTTCCCGCACCGTCGCCGGCCAGAGTTCGCGCAATTTCTGCCCCTCCAGATCCATCTCCACGGCTTTGCCGCGGATTTCGATCTTTTTTCCAACCAGTGCGTCAAGCGCCGCGACCTTGCCCGCGCCGGTATACAGATTGCGCGTCCCGAGCTTGTAGAAGGAGGTGCGCATCATCATGTTCATCCCTCTGTCGACCGGAAGCCCTTCCAAGGTGCCGCCGAATACTTGCTCTTCGCCTTTCTGTTTCTTATACCATTCCTCATCGGCGAACAGCTTCTGCCACGCTTTCACATCCACGCCGCCGACCGCGTTGGTTCCGGCCTGAGCGCCGTTCAGGACCTCGCCCGAACCGGTCTTGCCGGCTCCCGCCGCCGCGAGCGCTACCCGACAACGCTCGCACTGACCGAGTTTCGCGCTGCATCCCTGACAGAGCTTGAACGCGCCGCTGGTCGTCGCCTGCTTGCACTCCACACACGTTCCCACGGACATGATATTCATTCCTCTCTGGCACTTCGGGCACAAGGCCGCCCGGGCAACCGTCGCAACGCCGAACACGATCAATACCCAACCGCATAGTCTCTTCATCTTTGCATCCTTTTGCCGACCCATCGGCTGTTGTGTCACTTGAGGCGCTTGCAAAACCTCCTTTGTCGGTTCTGCAAGCGCCGTATTCAGAAGTCAGGATTCAGTATTCAGAATTGGAACCCTCCCACAGGCAACGTGTTCTATTATTCTGACTCCTGAATTCTGGGTTCTGACTTCTCTCTTGCAAACACCCCAGAGGGGGTTTTGCAAGAGCCTCACTTGACCTCGATCTCAAAACTCTCGCTGTGGCTGTTGAATTCGGGGGCGTACATGCACTGGATGCTGGCGATGCCGCTCTGATAGTTGCCCTTCAACTGCACCCGCACGCTGTACTCGAAGACGTACACGCCCTTGGGCAGGTAGTGGATGAAGAAGTGGCTCGCGGTGTCGCGGGTGCTCTCGTAGTACATCAGGCCGTCCTGGTACTTGGCCTGACCCAGCACGTTCACCGGCTCGGTGCCGCTGCCGCGCTGATCCTTGAGATGCACGTATTCCATGTCGCGATCCACGCGCACCTCGATCCGGCACACCAGCTCGTCGCCCACCGCCAACGCCCCCTTGACCGGTTCGAGCACCTGCCCCTTCTTCGTCGTCTCTTTGCGATAGAGCGTCTTCTTCACCTTCAGCGGCGTCCCTTCGTAGGGCGTGACCTTGCTCATGTCCTCGAGGTACTGCCAGTGGACGCTGCCCCAGCTCACGCCGTCATCGGTCTTCGTGACGGTGATCTTGCCCATTTCGGGCTTGATCTCGCCGCGCACGAATTTCTGCTGGTAGAACCCGGTGCCGGCTTCGACCTTCTCGGGCTTGATCGTCTCGCCGCCCAGGCTGACCGCGACCAGCGCGTCGCTGGCCAGCAGATTCTTGCCGCGCAGCAGCAGCCCGTAAACCGCATCGGCCGTGGCCTTGGTCGTCTTCCAGTCCTGCGTCTGCTTCTGCTTGAGCAGCCAGACCTTGCAGTCCTCGACCGCCTGGGCGTCGCCCGCAACTTCGTCAAACGCCTCGATCATCAGCGCCTGCGTCTCGATCGGCGCGCGGAACCACGACCAGCTCAGCTCGGTGTCGCGCCAGAACATCCCCATCTCTTCGTTGCTGACGCTGAATTCGCGGATGGACTTCAGGATCGCCTGCGGGGTCTCGGCATCGCCGAAGCGTTTCAGACCGATGGCCAGATGCGCCTGCGGCTGTCGCCAACGGAGTTCCAGCCAGTATTGCTTCCCCTGTCCGCGCCAGTAATTGAGCGCTTCCTGATGCTCCTTGGCGATCGGCTTGTCCTTGAGAAAGAAGCTGCGGCCGTAGAGGTAGAAGGCGATGGTGGGGCTTAGGTTGTTCACCCCCTTGTTGCCGTGCTTGAGGATGTAGCGATAGGTGTCGTCCATCCAGTTGTCGAGCGCGTCGAGCGACTTGAGCGCCAGCGCCATATCCACGTTCTCCGCGCCGAGGTGGCGCATCCGGCCGAACCCGGTCGTGATGTAGAGCGTGATGTATTCGTCGCCCCGGAACCCCGGGAACCACGGCCACAGGCCATCGCTCAACTGCATCTTCGCGAGCTTGTCGAATGCCCGCGACGTCTCGGTGTCGAGCCGGTTGGCGTCGAAGAGGATGCCGACATTTCGCCGCGCCTGGCTCTCGTCCTGCGCCTCGCGCAGCCACGGGGTCTCCTCGATCATCAGCGCTTTCAGATCCTGGTTCTTCTCCATCGGACTGTCCAGCGCCGGGGTGTTCTTCCACTGATCGAAGATCCGCCGGATCTTCGGGTCGGCGTTGGCGATGAACCGCGCGAGGTTGTTCGCATAGAGCCGGTTGAAGACCTGCTCGCTGCACTCGTGCGGATATTCCATGAGATACGGCAGCGCCATCACCGCATACCACGCCGGCTGGCTCACCATCTGCACGGTCAGGTTCTCGCTCTTCAGCGTCTTCGATTTGCCGGACTCCAACAGCTTGGTGAACTCGAACGTCTTGGTCTGCTTGCTGCGGATGGGCAGGGGCAGCGACTCGATCACCAGAATCCGCCGCGACAGCACCGGCAGGTTGCCCTCCTCGCCGTCGCTCAGCCGGTCGGTCGCGCCGACCGCCTTGTAGGTGAGGAAGTCCATGCCATCGGGGATCGTGATGCGCCAGGCGAACGACTTCGACTCCTTCGCCGGAATGTCGAAAGAGGTTTCAGGTTTCAGGTTTCGGGTGTCAGCGAGAAGCGCAGCGGTCACATCCTTCAGCGTCCGCGCGTCCGCAAACGTCAGCCGCACGGTGCCGGTCTGGCGGGCGGCGGACTGGTTGCTGACCTTGACGGTGAACTCGATGATGTCGCCCTCGCGCACGAACCGCGGCGGGTTCGGCTCGACCATCAGGTCCTTGGCGGTCACCATCTTGTCCTGCAAATAGCCGCTGCGCAGCTCGCGGTCATGAGCCAAGCCCATGAACTTCCACTCTGTCAGCGCCTCCGGCAGGGTGAACGCCATCCGCACCACGCCCTCGGCGTCGCTCACCAGTTGCGGGAAGAAGAAGGCGGTTTCGTTGAGGTTCTTGCGCGCCGTGACTTTGTCCAGCGCAGAAGCGGGGGGCGGCGGCGGCTCGCCGCCGGCGGGCCCTGCCGGATCGGTGCTCTGCGCAAGCATCAGGGTATTAATCTCCGCTTTTGCCGGCATCGCCGACGCCATGGGGGGGGCGTCCGCCATCTCCATCGCCGCGCCGCTGGCTACTGACATTTTCGCGAAGGCCATGCCATCACCACGATGATTATTTTCCCATCCGCCCCACCAGATCTGCGCCGAGAGGTCATCGGGATAGTGGCGATAGCGCAGTGACGCCCCACGGGTGTCGCTGCGCCAGTTGCCGAGGATGTGCTGGAAGGCCACTGCGGTGTTCTCGAACTGCGGGCTGACGCGGCTGGTCTCGCGGCGGAAGACGTTGAACCCCTGCATCCAACTGTGCGGCAGGTACTGGTCCAGTGAGGCGTCGTAGAGGGTGGCGACCATCTCGGCGACGGCGGGCCGGGCATCGGGGCCGCTCACCACGGCGGTCCAGGTCTCCTTCTTGCCGGGTTCGAGCTTGGAGGTGAAGTGCTCCCATTTGACGGTGAGCTTCTTGTTGGACCACGGCACATCCACGACGCGGTTCTCCAGATAGGCGCGGTTCTCGCGGACGTATGTGATGAGCACCGTGAATCCGCCGCGCATCGCTTCGGTGACCGTCTGTTCGATGACCTCCTGCGTCCGCCCCGCGCCCGTCCAGAACGCGCGCAGCGTCTTACCGCGGTGGCGCAGCTCGACGTAGGCCCGGCCCGTGGGATAGCCGGTGCCCCAGAGCGCGGTGAAGGTTGTGCCCGGTTCGACCGACCACGCGGGCGCGGCGAACTGGTGCGCCACCCGCACCGGGTACGTGAAGCTCTTCACATCCATCACCTGCATCGTCTGGCGCGCGGTCACGGTCTTGCCGAACCGGTCCTTCGTCTTCAGCATCGCGCGGTAGATGCCGGCCTTGAGCGGCGTCGCGAGCTTCAGCTCGCCGGTCGCGCCGGTCTTGAAAGGCTGCTCGGCGACCACGGCGGCCAGCTCCCAGGAGTCGGGATTGGCGGGGTCGGTCTGGGGTTCGGTATTGGCGGCGCCTCGGGACGCAGAGAACCAATAGGACCTGTTTTCGGAAAGCGCGGCGCGCTCGACGCGATCGGGTTGCTTCAGCGCATAAATCGCGAACGTCCCCTCGGCGGTTTGCGGTTCGCCGTCGAGCGAGGTCGTGGCCAGCGTCCATTCAACCGGCTTGTCCTGCGTCTGCCACGCATCGGCGCGGATCGTGGCGGCGAGCGCCGTGTAGCCAGCCAGGAGGCTCTGACTGTCGGACCGCGTCTCGCCGGTCGTATCGGTCACATCGGCAGTGACCGTGAAGTTGAACGTCGGCTCGGTCTTCTCCGACACGGACAGATCCGGGAGGGCCGTGAAGGTGACGGTGAATGCGCCGTCGCTGCCGGTCAGGGCGGTGCCGTGGGCGATGTTCTGACTGGCGCCGCGCCCCGGCGGCAGGCAGTACCAGCCCCACCAGCACCACGGCGGGAAGCGCACTTCGCGCACCACGCGCCACTGGACCTTGGCGCCGCCGATGGCCGCGCCGGTGTAGGCGGTGGCCTTGCCGGGGACGACGACAACCGCGCCGAGTTTGGCGGCGTCCTTGGGCCGCGCCAGTTCGACCTGGAACTTCGGCCGCTTGTATTCCTCGACGTTGAAGGTGGTGGAGCCGGACGGCCCGCTTTCAACATGCAGCGTCATCTGTCCGGCGACCACGCCGCCCGGCGCGGTAAAGCTGCCGGAAAAGGCGCCGTAGTCATTCGCCTGGTGCTGCTGCCGGGCGACCTCCTTGCCGTTGGGATCGCGGAAGCTCACGGTCAGCGTCTGTCCGGGGAGCGTGCGGTAGGTGTTGCCCGTAGGGTCCACCGAATGGCAAAGGCCCTTGTACTGGATGGTCTGACCGGGGCGATAGAGCGCGCGGTCGGTGAAGAAGACGGTGCCTGCGGAAGACGACTCCGTGTCCGGCCGGCCGATGGAGAACATGGTATCGCTGGCGACGGCCTGATCATCCTTCTCCGCCAGCAGCAGCAACCCCTGGTCACTGCGGGTGGTGAAGCGGAACATGCCGTTGGTGTCGGTCTTCGTATCGGGGCCGGTGATCAGCTTGCCGTGGTCGTTGCGCGTCCACGTTCGCACGGTTGCGCCTTCGACCGGCGCGCCGGACAGGGCCTTGAGCACGAAGCCGTCCAGCACCCCTTCGGAATGGGTCGGCCGCATGACCAGCGCCAGATCGCTGACCCAGATGGCGGCCAGCGTAATCTGGTTGTTGTCGACGGCGAATGCCGCGTTGTGGCTGGCGAGGATGAAATAGAACCCCGGGTTGAGGTCCTTGGGAACGGCTATTTTCTCGGTGCGTTCGCGGAAATCGGGCGTGGCGGGAAGAGCGGCATCCCACGCGACGGCCGGTTTCCGGGCGATGATCCCGGCGATGAACGCATCCCGCTCCTTCCACTCCAGATTATTGAGCGTGTCGCTGTAACCCCAGCGCTGCTTGGATGCATACGCGGCGAAGTCCATCGGCACGGCGCGGAAATAGGCGTTCGTCAGGTTCTTGTAATTGAGCGAGAGGGTCGGCCACGGCGCGTTCCAGACCCGCTCGGCGGTGATGCCAGCCTGTTTGGCCTCGATCTGATGCAGCAGGTTGTAGCATTCGGCGCCGCCCGTGCTGGTGGGATGGGCGTTGGCGCCGCGGGCGGCCAGCGTGTGCGCTGCGGCGGGATCACCCTCTTCAAGGACGACGGCAGCCCAAGCGGCGAGAGCCCGCGCCGAGATCTCGTGGTCGGCCCACTGGTCCACGAACCGCTTGAGGGCGCCCTTGTATTTCTCGTTCACGTCCGGGCCGACCGCCTGGTTCTTGCCGAAGGCGAGCCGCCAGAGGTCGGCGTCAATGAACGCGGTCTGATCCGCGTCCTTCTGGTGGAACGCGAGGAGGTTTTGGAAGAGCCAAATGGCCCTGACTTTAGGGGTAACCTGGTCCGATGAGAGGTTGAATTTCCATTTCATGAAATCGGCAGCCGGCTCGAAGACAGGACCGGAGGCGGCGATTTCGAATTCGTCCTCGGCCTTGGCGGCGCCCTGCTCGCCGGCCTGGTAGAACGCCAGCGCCTCGTGCGCCAGAAAATCAAAGACGGTCGGGCGATAGGTATCGGGGACGGTGCCTTTTTCAAGCAGGTCGTTGTAGGTTCCAATCGGGGTGGTCTTGAGCACCTTCTCATTGGCTAGCGCGGCGGTAAAATGCTTGTCGATCTCGGCGAGGATGCGCGGCAGATCCCAGGTGGTGAAATCCTTTCCGGGCGCCTCGGCGGTCTGGGTGCGCTGCTGGACCCGCCAGCGGTTCTGCTGGAAATAGTGCCAGTACCAGTTGGCCAGGATCGCCTCCATGACCGGCTTCATCTCGGCCGGGGCTGCGGCGATTTCGGCCTCAAGCCGGACCACCTTCTCCTCCGCCTTGTTCCCCTCGATCTGCCCCTCCAGGGCGATCTTGGTGCAGACGGCCTTGATCGCCTCGGCGTACTTCTTGTTCTGCAGGGCGTCGGCGATGAGGGGCTGGATCTCCTCGATGGCGGTTTTGGGAAGGCCCTTGTCGCGGGCCGCGTAGACCTTCTGCCAGGATCCGGCAGGAACTGCGTTAGCGATGACCGCCGCAGCGGCAAAGACGAAAAGGGCCGTGATTTTATTGATCAGCATAGAAACACTCCTTTGATGCGTGCACTATGAGACACCGGTCGGGGAGGAAATGTTCCCTATTATTTTCGGCCTAACCCTCACGACATCGTCTTCAGTAGACGCGACGTCCTCGTCGCGTCACCGGCCTGCTCGCCACCCGTGACGCGACGGGGACGTCGCGTCTACCTCTAAGGCGCTGTAGTCCGTCGCCTTCCGCCGGTGGTTGGCGGTTGCCGGTCATTGCTTCTTTCGGGGTCGGTATCGGTATCGGGGTCGATTCTCCTTTTCGACCCCGACCCCGATACCGACCCCGACCCCGATTTTATCCGCTTCCCTTTGTCTTTCTCATTCCACACCACGCCCGGATGAGCATCCAGCGTCAGTGTTCGGTGAGAGTGAAACACATCCAAACAGCCTGTGCAAGGACAAAAAGAGAGATCACACGCCTGAACGGGTTGCTCGGTCAGGCCTCCAAGACGCTATCCAGCGCGATGCCTCCGGATCGCCATTCAGGCCCGTCCCGAATGGCGCTAAGTTAAGCGATGCTTCCGATCATAATCATAATCCTAATCGTAATCCGTTCTACACCAGGAGATTAAGATTAAGATTACGATTACGATTAAGATGGCAATAGCCCCTTAACTTAGCGTCATTCAGGCCCGTCCCTTGTCGGGCGGCAAATACCCGGACCCGCCTTAGCGGCAGACGGCGCGAAACCCATAGTTGTTGTCGGCGTATTCCGGATTGACCCAGTAGCTGTAGCCGCACCGCGCGCTGAACGCATTGTAGTCCCAGCTTCCGCCACGGATGAGCCGGTAGGATCCCAATGTGTCGTCGCACCACTCAAAGACGTTCCCCGCCATATCGTAAAGCCCGTATCCATTCGCTGCGAACGCGCCTGCGGGACTGGTGTAGGGTGGGCCACCCGTCTCGTATGTCGGGTGATAGCCGCGTGTCGGGTTCGTGTCATAGGGGTAGGCTTCGGAACTGCGATAGTTCGCCTGGCTATGCTGGATGGTATCGCCCCACGGAAAGCGCTTATCGCTCAGCCCGCCGCGCGCGGCGTATTCCCACTCCGTGTTCGTCGGCAACCGATAGCCGGTGGCTGAAAAATTGCAGTCCGGCAGGGTCCGCCCGCTCCTATAGACTTTTTTCCCCATCGTGTAGCACGGTGTCTTGCCATTCTTTTCGCTGCGGGCGTTGCACCACTTTACACAGTCGTACCAGTTCACCGAATGCACCGGGTGGTTCGCCGCCTTGCCACTTCCGACGTAGTCAAAACTGTACCCGTTCGTGACGGCCCACGTATACACCACGTCCCATTGCGTCTTGGTCACTTCCGTAGCATCCATGTAAAAACGTGTCGCGTTTGTCAACGAATAGGCCCCGGAGTCGGGATCCGTCCCGTTTTTGGTGCGCGCCGAGATCGAGACCATACCGGCAGGCGAGCCCTCCTCCGTCGGAACGCCCTGGCGGCTACAACCCACCAGCAGACACACCAGACCCGCCGCCATTCCCCATGCTCTCTTGTTCATCCAACACCTCCATCTGATAAAAAATCGCTTCTCGACCGAAACCGGCCCACAGGACAACAAAGAATCGCAGAAGTGTTGACAAACGTCAAGCCCCAGACCGTAATCGGCAGCAATTCTAATTCTAATTCTAATTATGACAGTCGCTATCGGGATCCAAATCGGGATCGGGACCGAAATCGACGAGAAAGCAAGGAATTCGACCCCGATAGCGATTTCGATTTCGACTGTACAGATGTGCCATAATGAGAATTGCTGGCAGCAGAGAGGCGGCCGTTGTATACTCTTTCCACATGACGTTACACGAACTGATCACGCAGGCGCCGAAGAGCGACATTCATGTCCACCTGGACGGATCGTTGCGTCTGGAGACATTGATCGATCTGGCGCGGGAACGGGGCGTGGCGCTTCCCTCCCAGTCGGCGGCGGGTTTGCGGGAGCAGGTGTTTAAGCCGGTTTACCGCGACCTGACCGAGTATTTGCAGGGGTTTCAGTATACCTGTGCCGTGCTGCGGGATGGCGAGGCCCTCGAACGGGTGGCGTGCGAGCTGGCGCAGGATGCGATCGCCGAGGGGGTGCGCTACATGGAGGTGCGGCTGGCGCCCCAGTTGCTCGTCACACGCGGACAGGAATTGGGCGGCGTGCTGCGATCCGTGGCGGCGGGACTGGCCCGGGCGGCGCGCGACTTCCGCGCCAGCGCGGCAGTGGTTTCCGGCGCGGACATGCCGTTCGTCTCCGGCATCATCTGCTGCGCGATGCGCAATTTCCAGCGGGGGATGAGCGGCTATTACGACGCCCTGCTCGACGCCTTTCCCAGCATGCCGCATAAGCAGATCGTCGCTCTCGCATCGCAGGAGATGGCACGGGCCGCCGTGGCGAGCCGCGACCGCGACGGTCTCCCCGTCGTCGGCTTCGACCTGGCGGGCGAAGAGGCCGGCTACCGTGCCGGACACCATGCCGCCGCCTATCAAGAGGCCCACAGCCGGTTCCTGCGCAAGACCGTTCATGCGGGCGAGGCGTACGGCCCCGAATCGATCTACGAAGCGCTCACCCTCTGCCATGCTGAGCGAATCGGGCATGGCACCTGGCTCTTTGCCCCGGACCGGATAGCCAGCGCCGCCATCACCGACCGCGAGGGGTATGTCAACGCGCTGGTCGAATACATCGCCACGCGACGCATCACGATCGAGGTCTGCCCGACGAGCAACCTGCAGACCATGCCCGAGCTGGGCGGCGATCTGGCCAACCACCCGGTGCGCCGGATGATCGAACGGCAGCTTCCCGTGGCGGTGGCGACCGACAACCGACTGGTCTCACACACGACGGTGACGGCGGAACTGTGCCGCGTGGCGGATTGCTGCCAGCTCGACGCCGCCGGCGTGAAACGGCTCGTGCTCGCCGGATTCAAAGGGGCTTTCTTCCCCGGATCGTATGCAGAAAAACGGGCGTTTGTGGCGCAGGCGGCCGCCCGGATCGAACGGCTGGCGCAAAGGAGTGGACATGGGAACAAGTGACGGATTGAGCGCGGCGCTGGCAGACGAGGTGCGCCGCCGGGTTTTTGAAGAGCCTGGTTTTATGCGTCTGACGCAGGTCGCGCGTTACGGCGGCCGCGTGTCGCGCCTGAGTTTCCGGCCGGTTGAGCTGAAGACCGGGCGGGCGCTGCAGATGGAAACGGGCGACGCGGGACGGATCATCGTCTCGAATCTGGACGACGCCGCCGCGCACGCGGCCGTCGAGGAGGTCATCCTCCAGCCGGGCGCGCGTGAGCTGCACGTGCAGACGGCGACCGCCGACCTACATATCCGCGTCACGCACAAGGGCCGGGAGCTGGTCTCCCGCAGCAAGCCGCTGGCGCGCGAGGCGGAGGAGGCCCTGCCGCACGACCGGGTCAAGCAGCAGCCGCTGACCGATTTCGATTCCGGGCCGCTGCTGAAGGCGCTGGAGATCGCCGATGCCGATGGCCGGATCAAGGCGTCGATGCGGGGCAAATACGACCAGGTCAATGCATTCCTGCGGATCTTGGACACGACCGTCACGGGCGGAGACGAGGTCGCGGACGACGACGAGATCGTCATCGCCGATTGCGGGTGCGGCAAGGCCTACATCACGTTTGCGGCCTATTTTTATCTGACGCACGCGCGGAAACGATCCGTCAAGGTGCGCGGCATTGACCGTAATGTCGAGTTGATCACCGCCGCGCGCCGGCTGGCGGCCGATCTCGGCGTAAATGAAGAGGTGCGCTTTGTCGCGGGGGAACTCGCCGACAGCACGCTCGACCTCCGGCCCAATCTGACGATCAGTCTGCACGCCTGCGACACGGCGACCGACGAGGCGCTGGCCCGTGCGGTCGAATGGAAGTGTCCGCGGATCCTTTGCGCGCCGTGCTGTCAGCATGAACTGAACAAGGGGTTGGCGGGAGGCGGAGCGATGAAGGCGGTGTTGCGGCACGGCATTCTGCGCGAACGACTGGCCGACCTGCTCACCGACACCTTCCGCGCGCAGCTTCTGCGCATCCTGGGCTATCGGGTGAAGATCATGGAATTCGTCTCACACGACGCGACCGCCAAGAACCTCCTGCTCCGCGCCGAATACGGCGTGGCGCCCGGCCAGGGCGACGCCGTCGCCGAATACCGGGCGCTTCGCGACCTGTGGCAGGCGGCACCGTGGCTGGAAAAGCGACTGGGTGAGTCGGTCAGCCGTTTTCTCTGACCGGCGCTTTCCGTCGACGATTAGGCGCGAAGCACTACTACTTCCTTACAGCGGCGGATGTTTTCTGCCGGCGCGCGCCAGCCACACATCCGCCTCGGACCGGTCGAGACGCGCCCGATATCGCAGGCGCTGGTAGCGCTCAACCTGATCGCGCAATTCCGCAAACGCATCGGGCGGCAGCGCAGGCTGTACGCGCGCCAGCCAAGCCTCCCAGCACTCGGCCTCGCGACGGCGCAGATGCTCGGGAACCGCGCGCCGAGCGATACGGCGCATCGCCTGTGTCAGCGCCGCGCGCAGGCGGGACTCGAACGTCTCCCGACGGCGGCGCGCGCGTCTCCGCCACCCGACGGCGGCCAGTCCGACCGCCAGCAGCAACACGCCCCCCGGACCCCAGACCATCCGCCACGCAAACAAAAATACCGCCTCCCCTCCGGCGGCGATCACCGCCAGAAAGCTCATCGACTTGAGCGCGGTAATCATCCGCTGCCACAGGGCCGTGCAGAGATCCCACGCGCGGCGCACCCATCCTGGCCTCGCATACGCCGCCGGCTGACCGTCCGGCGGCGTCGCCTCCACCAGCAGCCATCGTCCCGCCTCGCGGTCCCAGGCCTCGACCCAGGCGTGCGCCTCGCGCTCCCGCACCACCCACCGCCCCAGCCAGGGATCCCATTCGCCGCACGCATACCCGCCAACCACGCGCGCCGGTATCCCGCGCGCCCGGAGCATCAGCGCCGCCGCGCTGGCGAAGTGAACGCAGTATCCCTCACGCCGCGCCATGAAGTCCACGAGCGGGTCCGGACTCGCCTGCAGGAGGACATCCGTGCGATACTTGAAATTCCGTGCGAAATAATCCTCCAGGCACCGCGCCCCCGCTCGCGCGGTCGGCGCCTCCGGCAACCCCGCGCACGCCTGCATCCAGTTTGAGACGGCCCCCGCCAGCGTGGGCGGCAACGTGAGATAAGCCGGATCGCCCAATCCGTCCGGTTCCGGATAGGCGTTCGCATCGGCACGCGTCACGACATCGGCCTCGTATCGCAGGGGCAGCGCGCCCTCCACGGTCAGCATCCCGTTGGCATCCGCCTGGGGCGCCCCGCCGCCTTCGCACGCGAGCGCCACCGCGTTGCCGGGAAGACAGAAGGCGACCAACAACTGCGGCGAGAGCACCTCCACCCGCACCCGATCATTCACCGTCCCGGCGGGAACGTCCGCCAGCGGAAATACGTCCCCGGCACGCCCCGCATCCCCGGCACGGGGTTGAATCGGCCCGCCCGGACCCGGCGCAAGCCAGCGCCCTCCGGCATAGGTCGTGAACACGCTTTCGCGCAAATAGCCGGGAGATTTCCTGCCCTGAAGCAGTAGCACGATCCGCATCCGCCCGCCGAACCCCTTGGGCAGCGCACGGGACAGCGGCAGATCCGTGGCGCGCGGCCCGGCCGGCCCGCCTCTCGGCTGATAGGCCAGCCCCAACAGCCGCCGCTGCGTGGCCACCGCCGCGCGCTCGACCGGCACGCGCAACGCGACCGCCAGGGCCAGCATCGCGGCCAACCAGCCGCACCGCGCCGTCAGTTCCCGCCAGCCGAACGGCAATCCGCCGGCGCCCTTTTCCTCCGCCGCCTGCCGCGCCTGCTCAAGCCCCGCCGCCAAAGCCACAAGCACCCAGACGCTGATGTGGGCGGCGAGAGCGGGGGCGCGGCCGGGCGCGGCCTCCCGGCCGATCGTCAGCATCATCATGGGCAGCACGCCGACCACAATCTTGGTGACGCCGACGGTGCTCATTCGGAAGAAGACCGCGCTCACGCCCATCGCGTAGGCGACGGTCGCGATCCGATCAATCATGTAGCCTTGTTTCCAGACCTCCTCCGGTACCGCCACGCGCTCCACGTTGGCGGCCAGACAGCTTACCGTCACCGCCACCCACGTCCAGATCAGCCAGCGCGCGTTTCCCGGAAAGGGACGCGGCAACACCGCCGCCACCGCAGCCAGCACGGCCGTCGTCCACAGCAGTCCCAGTCCGTTCCCGTCGTGGCAGTATCCCCATGCGCACCACAGTAGCACCGCCGCACCCCACGCCACGGCCCAGCGGCCTCGCGGACGCCTCTTCTCATTCTGATGAGGTATTGCCATGAATGCTCCCGCCTTCCGCCGAATGGCGCTAAGTTAAGCGATGCTTCCGATCATAATCCTAATCGTAATCTTAATCTTAATCCGTTCTCCACCACGAGATTAAGATCACGATTAGGATTACGATTAAGATGGTTATAGCTTGTCTTAACTTAGCGCCATCCCGCCTTCCGCCTATAACGCCGACGTCTCGCCCCGCAGCACGGCTCGCGCCCCCAGGCACTGCGCCCCGGGCGGCAGACCGTCCGGACGCCGGCCGTCCGGCGTGATCAGCACGATCTTGAGTCCAACCTCCCAAGCCTCCAGCTCGTCCACCAGCGCCGCGCGCCGGGCGTCCCAGCCGGTCAGCACCAGGCACACGCTCTGGATCAGCCGGATCTCCTCGAACAGCAGCGGCTCCAGCTTGTCCAGAGGATCCTCCCGGCAGGATTCGATCCCAGCGAGGATGTCGAGCACGTCCTCAAAATACCCCACGCGGCCCGCGCTGACGAACCGGTAAATCTCGGGGCCGGCGATCAGCAGTTCGAGCACGCGGTCGGTCACCGACAGCGCCTCCACGATCGCCGCCGTGAGCGCGAGCGCGGCCTCGAAGGGGCTGGATCGCGGCAGGATATCCCGCCACCGGCCTGAGAGCGGGCGGCGGGTGTCCACCAGCACCGCCGTTCGCGAGCGCCCCTCGGACTGGAACTCCTTCACCACCGGTGCCCCCAGACGGGCGGATGAGCGGGGATGCACGTGGCGCAGGGCGTCGCCGTCCCGGTATTCGCGGCAGCCGTGAAACTCGAACGCCTCCCGCGACAACTCCATCGCCGCCGACAGCTCATGGCGGTTGCGCGGCCCGAGCGGCATGTCGAGCGACTCCAGGCGCGTGTAGCGCGGATGGACGTACAGCACGCGCTCGACGCGATCCGTCCGCCCCCATCGCCAGAAACCGCCCGGAAAATCGCTGTCCCATCGCAATGCCGGCAGCGTGTAAACGCCGCGCGCCAGCGCGCGCCCGCCGCCGGAGACCGTCTCTTCCTCCCCCGGCCCCAGCGCGCCCAGTGCGGCGCGGCGGAGGCGCAGGTGGGTCCAGTTCGAGTAGATCAGCGTTTCGATGCCGATGCCGCGCGCAGTCCGGCGGCCGGTGTTGCGCACGAGATAGCGCGTCTCGAATGCGCGGCCGCACTCCACGCGCGTCGGCATCCGACACGTCACGTCGAGGCGCGGACACAGGACCAGCCCCAGCGCCATGCAGGCCGCGATCCACGCGATGACCGCGAACCCCACCACAAACAGCGGGGTGACAAATTCGGTCAGCATGAGGAACGCCGTCGGGGCGGCGCCCACGAGAACCGTGAGATACAGCCGCAGCGTCGTGTGAGCCGTCAGCCAGTAGTACAGCCCATGCACGAGCGGAAAGCGGTTGGCCAGACGCTCCTGCCGGCCATGCTGATGGCCCACGGGCGGATACCGCAGCCGCCGCCAGAAAGCCGCGCCGCGCTGAAGGCGCCCCGTCATGCGGGAACCGGCTCCGCCCGCAGCACCTCGGCGACCACCGTCTCGCCGGACAGCCCGCCATGGCGCGCCTTCATGTCGACGAGCAGCCGGTGTGCGAGCACCGGCACGGCCAGCCGCTGCACATCGTCCGGCCGAACCTCGTCGTGGCCCGCCAGAAAGGCCGCCGCCTGCGCGCAGCGCCGGAGGTCCAGCGCCCCGCGCGGACTCGCCCCGAGCCGCAGCCGCGGCTCCAGCCGCGTTCGTTCCACGAGCCGCACGATGTAATCCAGGACCGACGCCTCCACCTCCACGCGCCGCACCGCCTCCTGCATCCGGGCCAGCGCGGCGGTCTCCAGCACCGGCGTCAGCGAATCCAGCGGATGCACGGTCTCCTGATCGCGCAGCAGTTGCAGCTCGTCCTCGCGGGCGGGATAGCCCAGCGCCAGTTTCATGCAGAAGCGGTCCAGTTGCGCCTCGGGCAGCGGATAGGTGCCGTTGTGCTCGATCGGGTTCTGCGTCGCGACCACCCAGAATGGGCGGGGAAGCGGACGCGATTCGCCCTCGGTGGTCACCTGCCGCTCGCTCATCGCCTCCAGCAGCGCCGATTGGGTGCGCGGCGACGCGCGGTTGATCTCATCCGCCAGCACGATGTTCGCCTGCACCGGTCCCGGCCGGAAGGTGAAGCTGCCCGTGGCGGCAGAATAGACCATGCCGCCGGTGATGTCGGTGGGTAGGAGGTCGGGCGTGAACTGGATGCGGGAGAACCGGGCCTTGAGCGAGACCGCCAGGGCTTTCGCCAGCGTCGTCTTGCCCGTTCCGGGAACGTCCTCGATCAGCACGTGGCCGTCGGCCAGCAGCGCCGTCAGCAGCAGATCGATCGCCCCGCCCTTGCCCCGGATCACCTGCCCCAGGTTCGCCTTCAGTTGAGCCAACGCCGCCATCGACTCCCGCCCGTCCCGTCCCGTTGGATCCGCCATTTCAGTCTCCTTGCATGACCGGTTGAAGGGCTCCATCCGTCATCGGTTTCACCGGTTCCGTCCTGGTCTCCTGAGGTGTCACGGGCGCCGTCCGGGGTTCCCTCCGGATATTTTTAAAATAATTCCCGGACGGGTCGCGACGAGCCGGTTGCGTGGATGCCGGCGTGTTCACAGCAGGTTCCGCCATCGGGGCCGCTGGCGCCGCTTCTTCGCGCGGCACGAGGGCGGGAAGGGGTTCGAGGCGCTGAAGATCCGGCCGGCGCGTGGTCGGCACCGGTTGCACGGGGGCTTCGCGGGAACTCGGTGTTTCCGGCACATGCCGCTGTAAGGGCGCATCCGGACTGGGCGTGATCCGGGGTGGACGCCTGCCGGGCGTGGTGACCGGAGGAGCGGTCGGCGTGGCGGGCGCTGCGGGCAGGGCCGGTGTTATGACGGGCGCTGCGGGCGGTTCCACGGGGGCTTCGCGGGAACTCGGTGTTTCCGGCGTATGCCGCTGTAAGGGCGCATCCGGACTGGGCGTGGTCCGGGGTGGACGCCTGCCGGGCGTGGTGACCGGAGGGACGGTCGGCGTGGCGGGCGTGGCGGGCAGGGCCGGTGTTATGACGGGCGCTGCCGGCGGTTCCACGGGGGCTTCGCGGGAACTCGGTGTTTCCGGCACATGCCGCTGTAAGGGCGCATCCGGACTGGGCGTGATCCGGGGTGGACGCCTGCCGGGCGTGGTGACCGGAGGGACGGTCGGCGTGGCGGGCGTGGCGGGCAGGGCCGGTGTTATGACGGGCGCTGCCGGTGGGGGCACGAAGCGTATCGGCCGGGCAACCGGCCGGTGTGCGCGATCTTCCGCGTCGCGGTCCGGTCCTTTATTATGCACGCGCCGCTGTTTTTCGTTCCATGTGTAGGAATCATCCATGTGCCGGGTTTTCCGATAGATGGTCTCCACTTGGTTGTTGTGGATGATGACACTGGCCAAGTTCGGCTCGCCCAGCCGGTTGTTGGCCACGAAGGTATAGTGGCCGGAGGAGAGCCCGAATTGCACATCGAACTGGACGCCCTGTCCGACGGCGAACCCCACGCCCACGCGATAAGTTGCGCTAGGCGGCAAGGGCGCCCAGCCGCAATGCGTATCCGACCGGCGCCAGGAAACCCAGGCGGGCGCCCACACGGTGTCTGGAATCCAGACCCAGCGATGACGATCCACGTAACACCAGCGGCCATAGTGAAACACCGCCCAACCCCAGGAGTAGTCCGATTGCCAGTACCAGCCGCAATCCGTATAGATCCAGCGGCCGCCTTGATAATACGGACGCCATTCGGCATTCACCACCGTGACCGCCGGCTGCCAAACACGGCCATAGGCGGGAAGGGTGATCCAGTCGCCGTACGAATTGAGCGGCGCATAAAAATCCTGCGCTTGCTGGATGATGACCGGCTGCTGGAGCACGATCGTGGTGGTGGCCGCAGCCGCGGCGGGTTGTGCCGGAACTGCGGCCATCGGCGGTTCGGCGGCGGGCGGAGGCGCGGACACGACCCGAGCTTCCACGGCCGGGGCAGCCGGAGCGGGGCTGGGGACTGCCGGCACCGGAGCTAGCGCGATCACCACTGGCGTGGCGGGTTGCGGCGCGGCAGGCGCTGGCACGGCGGGAGGCACCGGTTTCTCGATGGGCGCCGGGACCGGTTGGCCGGGTTCGTCGGGTTTGATTGGCGAGGTCAACTGATCGCGCACCAGACGCAACATGATTTCGGGAGTCACGCCGAGGTCGGTCAGCGTCTGCAGCGCGCGTTCGTCAGATGACGGAGCGGCCGGTGGGGGTGGAACGGGTGCGGGCCGTTCAGGCAGACATCCCTGCGCAGCGAGCAGGGCAATCGCAAGAAAAACAAGGGTCTTCATGAAGAAAAAGTATCGCAGAAACCGGGCGAAAAGTCAATCGCGATGCAAGACAAGAGAAAGCTCCGGGACTTCCGGCTCTTCCCTCGCAAATTTGGGATTGCTGCCGGCGATCACGATGGTCACTTCGCCCTTGACGGGCTTGCCGGCGAAACGGGGAAGGAGTTCCGAGAGATAGCCGCGCTCGACCCTTTCGAATTGCTTGGTCATCTCGATGCAGACCGCCGCCTCGCGGTCGCCCAGCGCCTCGCGCGCCGCCTGAAGGCAGGCGCCGACGCGGAACGGCGATTCGAAGCAGATGAGCGTGTGCGGCTGTTCGCGCTCGTCCGCGAAAAATCGCAGCAGCGCGCCGGCCTTGCGCGGCGGGAATCCCTTGAAGGTGTAGCTCGACGTGGATAGCCCCGAGGCGATCAGGGCAATGTCCACGGCCGACGCTCCGGGAAGTACCTGGACGGGCAGCCCTTCCTGAACCACGCGCCGCACCAGCCGGTAGCCCGGATCGCTGATTCCGGGGTAGCCGCCGTCGGAGCAGAGCGCGACGGCGCGGCCGGCCTGCAGGGCCTGAATGAGGCGTTCGCCAGCGCGCGCTTCGTTGCCCTGGCGGTACGAGACCAGCTCGGGACGCGGAATCCCGCAGGCGCTCAGCAGACCCCAGGTGCGGCGGGTGTCTTCGCAGGCGATCACCTCGGCGGCCTGCAGCGCCTCGCGGGCGCGCGGCGTCAGATCGCCGAGGTTGCCGATGGGAGTTGCCACAACGTACAGCATCGTTTCAGTTCCTCCGTGATGGCCGTCTTCAACGTGTCCAGGCCGTAGCCGGTTTTGGCCGAGACCGGAATCGCCTGCGGTTCGGGTCCGGCGAGGTGCGCGAGCGGCTCCTGCGCGTCGCCGGCGTCACATTTGTTCAGCACCACGAGGCTGGGCACGTTGGACGCGCCGATCTCATCGAGCGTTCGCCTGCAGATTTCCAGGTGATCGCTCACGCGGGGGTGCGACGCGTCGACGACGATCAGCAGCAGGTCGGCGTTGACCGCCACGTCGAGGGTCGAGCGGAAGGAAGCCACCAGGCCGTGCGGCAGATTGCGGATGAAGCCGACGGTGTCGGTGAGCATCACCTTGCGGCCGCTCCCCAGCCACAGCAGCCGCGTCTTGGTGTCGAGCGTGGCGAAGAGGCGGTCGTCCACATAGGCATCGGCCCGCGACAGCGCATTGAGCAGCGTGGACTTGCCCGCGTTGGTATAGCCCACGAGGCTTACCACCGGCCACTGCCGCTTCTGCCGCATCCGCGCGGCCTGCGCCTGGATGGACGCGATCCGCTTCTGCAATTCCAGCACGCGCCGGCGCATCGGCGCGTTGCGGAGTTGCAGATGACTCTCGCCCGGGCCTTTCATGCCGATGCCGCCCTTGAACCGCTGCTGCTCTTCGGTCTCCGGAATGCGCGACATCAGAAATTGCAACTGGGCCAGTTCGACCTGAATCTGGGCCTCGGCCGAACGGGCGCGCCGGGCGAAGATCTGCAAAATCACCTCGGTGCGGTCCATCACGCGCACGCCGAGCGCCTTGCCGAGATTGTGGGCCTGTGTCGCGCTCAATGGGTTGTCGAACAACACGGCGTTGGCCGCAGCGGCCTGCAGCGCCTCGTGAAGCTCGCCGACCTTGCCCTGACCGAAGAGGGTGCCGCCATCGGGACGGAGCCGGCGCTGCGTGACCTGGCCGGCCACCCGGATGCCGGCGGTGTCGGCGAGGCGCGCCAGCTCGGCGAGCGACTCGGCGGCCTCGTCCGGATCACGCCGCGCCTCGATCACCTGAGCCAAGACCACCCGCTCGACCGTCGTTGTCTCGTGCAGTTTCATGTGTTCCGCCGCAGCCAGCCGCTGCGCCAACCTTCGATCGTGAGAGACGCCTGCTCGTGAAATCCGAACCGCTCGAAAGCCGCCAACACGCCGGGATACTGCGCCTCCAATATGCCGGAGATCACCAACGCGCTATCCGGCCCCGGCAAAACCGCGCGGGCGATCACATCGGCATGGCGGATCAGGACGGGCGCAAGGATGTTGGCCACGACCAGCTCGGCGCGGCGGTCGTTGTCCGCCAGCTCGCACACGTCCAGTTCCATCTCGACGTCATTGATGCGCGCGTTGTCGCGGGCGATCGTCACCGCGTCGGGGTCGTTGTCAAAGCCGCGCACCGGATGAAAGCCGAGCTTGACCGCGCCGATGGCGAGGATGCCCGAGCCGCAGCCCATGTCGAGCATGGAGCGGCCCGCGCGCTGGCCGGAGATATGGTCGATGAATTCGAGACAGGCGCGGGTGGTGCCGTGGCGCCCGGTGCCGAAGCTCATTCCCGGCTCGATGTCGATCACCACTTCGCCCGGTTGGGCCGTATAGCATTCCCAGACCGGGCGGATCACCACGCGCGGAGAGACATGCTCCACGTGGAAAAAACGCTTCCAACTCTCGGTCCAGTCCTCGCGGGCCAGTTGCGAGACGACAGGCGCGAGAGCCAAGCCAAAGGCCGCGCCCGTTTCGCGCACCGTGTCACAGACCCCGGCTGCGGCGGTCGCATCCTCCAGAAAAATGTCGATGCAACACGTTCCCCGCTCCACATCCTCCCACGCCGTCGGCGTGAAGGGGTGGACGGAGAGCGCATCAAGCATCGCGTCCACCCAGTCCGCGGACACCTCCGCCGAGACAACAGTGAGCTGGGGTTGAATGGTCACTTGAGGCGCTTGCAAAACCTCCTTCGTCGGTTCTGCAAGCGCAGTATTCAGAAGCCAGAATTCAGTATTCAGAATTGGAACCCTCTCACGGGCAACGTGTACTATTATTCTGACTCCTATCTTCTGTATTCTGACTTCTCTCTTGCAAACACCCCAGAGGGGTTTTGCAAGAGCCTCACTTATAAATGCCGAATTCACCGCGGCGGTTGAGGCGGTAGGCCTCTTCGGCGCGGCCCGGGGCGGCGGGCTTCTCTTCGCCGAAGCTGCGCGTCTGCACGCGGCCGCCGTCGATGCCGAGGCTCACGATGTAGCCGCGGATCGTCTGCGCGCGCTGTTCGCCGAGCGACAGGTTGTACTCATTGCTGCCGCGCTCGTCGCAGTGCCCATCAATCAGCACCACATGCGAGCTGTTCTGCAGCAGATGCTGGGCGACCTGTTCGATCTTCGAGACCTCGACCGGAGCCAATTGGTAGGAATCAAAACCGAAATAGACCGGGCTGAACGACACGCCGGTCACCGGCTCCCGCGACTCGGCGAACGATTTCTGATCGTTGATTGCCGTGCCCGTATCGGCATCCCACGGAACATCCGTAACCTTCGTCGTCGTCTCCTTCGCGCCGGCGCCCCATCCAAACCATCTCTTGACCGTGGTGCAACCGCTGCTCGTGACCAGGACAACCACAACCAGCGCCAGCTTGACAAAGTGATTCATTCGCATACTCTTGACTCCGTGGAGCATAAACCCCTTTTATTATTTATCCGACCAATCGGGCGACATCCAGTTACCCGCATTCGGGAATAAACGTACCGGAGAATCACCCTGCGTGTCAAGTATCCAAAGTGACGAGCGTCCGGAACCCTCCGCGCGCGAGCAGACGATGTGGCGGCTGTCGGGCGCCCACGACGGGTCTTCGTGGTCCGGGCCGCTGGTGAGCGGGGTGTCGGATTCGCCGCCTGCGGCAGGGTCCAGGACGGCGATCTGGTAGCCGCCGGACCGCCGCGTCGCATAGACGATCTTGCCGTTCGCCGCCCAGTCGGGGTTGACGTTTTCCGATCCCTTGTACGTCAGCCGGCGGGAGCGCCGGGTGGCGACGTCCACGCTATACAGTTGCGGCGACCCCGAGGCATCGCCCACATACACGACCTTGGCGCCATCGGGCGACCAGGCCGGGCTGGCTTCAACGGCATGGGGCGTCTGCGTGAGGCGGGTGACCGCGCCGCTGCCCAGATCCAGGGTATAGACATCGGGGTTGCCGGAGAGCGCGAGGATCAGCACGGCGGTGCGGCCGTCGGGCGATATTTCGGCGCCTGTGTTCAGGCCGTTGAATTTCGCCAGCGGCAACCGGCGGCCGCCCGTAGCCGGAAACCGGTAAACCGTGGGAGATTTGTGCAGATAGCTGGTATACAGGATATTCTGCCCGTCGCGATCCCACTTCGGCCCGACCGCTGCCACGTTGTCCTGGGTGATCTGAGCCAGACCGCGGCCATCCGCATCGCACATGAACAGATCGGCGTTGTTCGGTCCGCGGCGATTGACCAGGACGATCCGCGTGCCGGCGATGCCCCGTTCGCCCTTGATGTTCTTGACCATGTCATTGGCCAACTGATGCGCCAGCCGCCGAACTTCCGTCGCGCCTGCTGCGGAGGAGCGGTTCCACTCCATTCGCTTCCCGGGCCAGGAGACCAGGCTGGAGACCGACAGGCCGTCCGCGCGGGCCGAGGCCGCGCCCGAGACCCGGATCTGCCCCGCCGGATCGATCTTGAACCACCCGGAGCGTTCCAGATCGCCCTGCAAGGTCTGCACAAAGAGGCTTCCCGTCTCGCCCGTAGCCGCCAGCCCGGTAAGGCTGACCGCATCCTTGCTAGCGCCCTCCCCCCGCACCGTGATATCTGCGCCACACACGACCGTCACGGTTCCCATGACCGCCACCATCAGTAAAAAACGTTTCATTGCCGCCCCGTTCCTGTTCATGCGCACACCCGCCGACCGCAGCGCGGCCGGTCCCATCCAGACACGCGCCGGGAGTATCGCACGTTTACGCGGGCCTGTCCAGAATGACGCTAAGTTAAGCGATGCTTCCGATCCTAATGGTCGATTGACAAACTAACTGCGCCCCCCTACGAACGGAAAGGGCGCGGTTAGTCTGCCAAGAGGGGGAGGCGCGTTTAATGCGCCAAAGGAGCGGGCGTGTTTTGTCTCCCCTCCCCCCGCGGGGGGAGGGGGCGCAGTTAGTCTGCC
>CAMBQN010000022.1 GCA_945870025.1 Akkermansia muciniphila | reverse complement strand
ATCTCGATCTGCGCGTTGTCTCCAAACCGGAGAAACCGCTCGCCTTGCTGCTGGCTCACCTCGGACTGAACGTGCCCCAAATCCCGAAAAAGATCGAAAATGTAGTCTAGACTTTTGAGATTGTTTTGTTGATTTGCAATAACTTATGATCAGGAAAGTGGCGAAACTGGCGAACTCGGGTTAGGGCGCCGCCGGGGCTGGCACGTGGGGCAGAAGTGGGTGCCGCGCCCGCCGACGACAGCGCGGCGGATCGTCGTGCCGCAGCACGGGCAGGGCTGGCCGTGGCGACGGAAGACGCGGATGTTGTCGGCATTGCTGCCGCGGCGGCCGGCGACGCTGTAGAAGTTGGTCGTGGCTGATCCGAGCGTGGTCCCGTTCGCCTGGATCGCCCGGGCGAGCGTGGCGCGTATTGCCGCGTGTAGGCGGACCATTTCGCGCCGGGTGAGCGAGGCGGCCGGCCGCTCCGGGTGAATGCGGGCGGCGAAGAGCGATTCGTCCGCATAGATGTTGCCGATGCCGGCGACCACCGACTGGTCGAGGAGCACAGGCTTGACCGCCCGCCTCCGGCTGTGGAGTCTTGCCGCGAGCACATCAGCGGTGAAGGCGTCGTCCAACGGCTCGGGGCCGATATTGGCAAGCGTGCCGGTAACGGTGTCGGCAAGCTGGAAGCGCCCGAACGTGCGGGTGTCGTTGAATACAAGGGCGCGTCCGTCGGCGAAGATGAGCTGCGCACGATCATGCGGCAACGGCTTCGCGGGGAGCGGCTCCAGGCGCAGTTTGCCGGTCATGCGCAGGTGGATGAGGAGCGCGCGGCCGTCGTCCAGCGACAGCACGATGTATTTGGCGCGCCGCGAGACGGCCACAACGGTGCGGCCGCAGAGGGCGGCGGCAAACTGTTCGGGAGGCAGGCATGCCGCCGTCTTCGGCCAATAGAAGCGGCACTCGTCAATCACGGCGTTGGCTACGCCGGCGGCGCGCAGGTCGCGGACGACCGTCTCGACTTCGGGAAGTTCGGGCATGGGGGAGGGTTGAGGGCGGAAGGGTGGAGGTGGAGGGCTCCTTTCGGGCAGTGTGGGCACCCGCCCGCTGAGGTCTGCTGAATGATCGCTTCCATCGAGCGTAAGGTAGCAAGCTCAGCCGGAGACGTCAAGTCCGGATTCGAACGCACTTGTCGTATGCGAAATAAAATGCTAATCTTATGAACGAAGGAGTTATCCATGAAAGCTGGCTTCCTGCTGGCCGCATCTCTGTCACTCGCTGCTGCCGCAACAGTCCTCGGCGCCACGGACGGGTCGGTTGAATTCACCGCAACGACGAAACCGACCACTGGCGATTACGCGCCCCGTCACGTGATGGCCATATGGGTGACCGACAGCAAGGGCGCGTGCGTCAGGACGCTGGAAGTATATGGACAGAAATACAGTAAGCATCTCAAGACATGGGCGAGACAATCCAAGGCGAGCGGAGTGGATGCCGTGACGGGAGCGACACTGAAGACACACCGCACGCATACGGTGACCTGGGATTGTCGTGATGCCAAGGGCGCGCCGGTGCCCGACGGTGAGTATCAGGTTCATGTGGAGCTTACAGAAAGGAATGGGCAGGGCCCTGTGACTCCTCCCGGGCACATGACGTTCACGAAAGGTCCACAGGCGGCCACCGTGACGCCCAAGGAGTTGCCGTTTCTCACCCAGATAAGCCTGAAATACAGTCCACGTGAAGCCGCACCGGCATCAACCAGTACGAAGGAAAAACAGCGGTAACCCTGCTGGCTATGCTATGGGCATGGCCATCCAACAGATCGGAGCTTAGACATGATCATCGGACACGCGCACACGTGTTTCACCGTCGGCAATCTGGAGCAGATGATTGCATTCTATGTGGACAAACTTGGTCTGAAGCTGGCGTTTGAGTTCCGGCGCGAGGACGGCACCCGCTTTGGTGTCTACCTGCGCCTCGGCCCGCGCACGTTTCTGGAGTTCTTCGAAGGTGAACTGGCGGCCCGTGCTGATCGGCAGAGCTACGCCCACATCTGTCTCGAATGCGATGATGTCACCCGCACCGTCGTCGAGCTGCGATCCCGCGGTGTGGAGGTCTCCGATCCCACACTGGGTATGGATCACAGTTGGCAAGCCTGGCTGTCGGATCCGCAGGGCAACCGGATCGAACTTCACTCCTACACGCTCGCGAGCTGGCAGACGCCGCATCTGTAAGCCCAAGACCGGATTCACACCGCTTCAGACTTCCTGATCTCGCAGAGTGGGTTCCAGTTCAGCCATTCGAATTAGGGCAGCCGCTATCGGGATCCAAATCGGGATCGGGACCGAAATCGACGAGAAAGCAAGGAGTTCGACCCCGATAGCGATTTCGATTTCGACTGTACAGATGTGCCATAATTAGAATTGCTGGTTCCAGTTTGACGGGGATCGACCAATTGTGATAGCTTTGCTCCGTTAAATCGCATGATGTCTTGTTTCGGCTTTTTCCGGAGGTTGAGCGGCGTGCACAGAACAACCTATCTATCGCGGACGGGGCGGCTGCGGGTCGGCGTGTGGGTCGTGGCGGCCCTGTGTTGCGCCTTGCCGGCCTTCGGGCAGATTCAGGCGACGGTGCGCGAATTGCGTGAAAGCGCCTTCAAAAAATTCACTCTGGGTGAGTTTGAGTCGGCGATCCCTGATTTCCAGATGCTCATCGAGACCCTGGGGTCTGTCACGAGCACCCAGGGGCTGGCCGAGATGGAGACGGTCTACTACAGCCTCGGCATTTGTTATTTTCTCACCGGCCAGTTTGCGCAAGCCGAGCAGGCGTTTGTCGTCTATTGTAAGAAATACCCCCGCGGGGCGCGTCTTTCCGAATCGTATGTTTACATCGCCGACAGCCTGCGCTTCGCTGCCAAGAATGAAGAGGCGATCAAGGCTTACAAGGTGGCGCTGGCCAAATTCAATTATGGATTTGACATGCTGGCCGACATTCATGCCGCCATCGCGCGCTGCTACCTGGCTCTGGACGACTGGGCGGCGGCACGCGAACCGCTGCGTGACGCCTTCCGCACCGCCCCCGATTTTCTGCGCCGCAACCGGGCCGCCACGCTGCTGGCCACGTCGTATTTAAAGACGCTGACGCTCGACCAGCTCTACCCCATGATTCCCTTTCTGCTGCGGCGCGACTCCCACGCCTCGCGTTCGATCGCCTTCAATCTTTCGGCCATCGAGGCGGGCGACGCGTTGTTTGGTGACGAACGCTATCGCGAGGCGTTCTGGATTTATCGGTTGGTTTTTCCTTACGAAGAGGTGCAGATGCGCACCGAGGCCCATCTCGAATACCTCAAGCGGCTCGCGGAGTATGAGAAGCGCTTCATGACCGATCCCCGGCGACTGATGCGGATCATGGAGTGGATTGGCGACACGGAATTCGAGCTCAAATCGCTCGGAGAGGTCGAGAATTACGATCAGGACCTTTTCTATCGTCTCGCCCGAGGCTACATGGAGGCGCTCCGCTACCGTGAGGCGTGTGCAGGGTTTCTCCACCTCCACACCATCGCCGGAAAGGAGCGGGCCGAGGAGTCGCTCTACCTCGCCTTTGTCTGCGCCTCGCGGATCCAGCCCAACGACCGCTGTTACACGATCGCGCGGCAGTATATGGACAAATACCCGGCGGGCACCTATTACGACGATCTCACGATGCTGGTCGGCCAGATGTATGCCCAGGAGAAGCGCTGGCCCGAGGTGATCCGCCACTTCACCGAAGTGTTGCAGGTTCGGCCGGATCACCAAATGGCCGCGGAGTGCCTTTTCCTTCTCGGCTACGCTCATTTCATGGAGGAGCAGTTCGAACAGGCGACTGCCCGGTTCCGCGAGCTGCGCGAGCGGTTCTCTGGCTGGGCGCAAATCGACGCGGCGATCTATTGGACGGCGATGGCCCAGATGTTCGATGGCCATTTCGATATGGCCGAAAAGGATTTTGCCCTGTTGCAGGAAAGCGGCGGAACATCGACCTTCATCGAAGATGGTAGCTACCGCCGGGCGGTCTGCAACTATGCCTTGGGGCAGTACGATCTGGCCGACACGCGTCTGAAGGCGTTCATCGCCCGCTATCCCGAAGGCAAGCTGCGCTTTGAAGCGCACATGCTCCGCGGCGATGTGGCGGGTACGGTCGGCCGAACCGACGATGCCGTGGCCTGCTACCAGATGGCGCTCACCGGCCCCGACGATCTGATGAACATCGAGTTTTATAACCACTGCGCCTTCCAGGCGGGGCAGATCCTGTACGACGCCGAGAAGTTTGAGGGCGTGCGCACGCATTTTGCCTCCTACATTCAACGCAACCGCGCGGATTCGAATATCCCGCTGGCCGTTTATTGGACGGGCCGGGCGCTCTTTAATCAGGGAGAACAGGTCGGTGCGCTCCGCTACTATCGCGACGCGGTGACGACGTTCGGCACCGATCGCAAGGCAATGGGGGTCGATCTGATCCTCGACGAGTGGATCGGAACCACGAAGCGCCTCTCGTCGAACGACGTTGCCAACGCTTGGTCGGAGATGGAGGCCGCTTGGAAACGTGCGGTAGCCTCGGGCGACATCGTCAGCCGGCTCCGCTATCAGCGGGTTCTGCTGTACCGGCCTGGTTTGACGCCCAGCGTTCACAACAACATCCTGTCGAATCTGCTGCAACCCGAAAACATCGAGAACGCCAGCCCGGCGGTGATGGAGACGATGCTGGAAGGGGCGCGGGCGCGCTTCCAGACCAATCTCGCGATCCGCGTGGCGCAGGCGATCATTACCGACTACCCCGAAACAGATTTTGCTCTCGATGCGCGCATGCTGCTGGCCCGGTTCGCCATCGAGCAGGCGCGTGCAGCACCTGCCGCAACCGCCCAGAAACTGCTCGGCGAGGCCGTGGCGCATCTCACGATCATCCGCGACGTGTTTGCAACGAGCGGCGAGGCGGCCGAGGCGTTGTTGCTGCTGGGCGCGATCTTCCGGGATCAGGGCAAACTCGACGATGCGCAAAAAAGCTTTGAATCCGTCCTAGGCGTCAAGGGCTGGCGCAGCGCGTGGCCCGAGGCGCTTCACGGTCTGGGCCTCTGCGCCGAGGCGCGCAAAGACTGGCTCAAGGCCACCGTCTATTACGAGCGGATCTACGTCATGTACGGCAGCTACCGGGCATGGACGGCCAAAGCCTACTTCCGGCGCGCGGAATGCCTGCATCGTGCCTATCAGGACAAACAGGCGCGGGAGACGCTGGCGGAGATGCTGGCGCAGGAGGAACTGAAGGCATTTCCCGAGTATGTGCAGGCCGGGGAATTGCTCACCCGGTTGGAGGGTAGCAGCTTATGATGACGCAGGCCTATCGCTCCGTCCGCGGGGACCGAATCGCCAACCCCATTTCGGCGGTGGCACGTTCGCGGTGCGCGATCCGCACGCGCACGCTCGCCGCGCTGGCGGCCGCCGTCTGCGGTGCCCTGCATGCGCAAACCCCGGCGGCCGCGCCGCGGCCCGTGAATCTGCCGCCGATCAAGGCCCGGCTGCTGATCCGCGAGGGCAACAAAGACGCGACCATCAACCGCGAGGTGGTCCTCTTGGGGCACACGTCCCAGGCGCTGCTGGCGCAGGCCACCCGGGGAGAGTCCGAGTCCTTCCAAGTCGACAAGGCGCGGGTGCTGCGATGTGAGTTTGCTTTTGACTACGACCGCGCGGCGCTGGCCGCCGCCGTGAGGGACTACGACTGGGCGGCCGCGGTGCGGACCCTGGCTCCGAGTCTTCGCGTGGCACTTCCCTACCTCGACCTGGCGGACAACAACGGTCTGGATCTGGCCATGGATCTGGGCATGTACATGGTCTTGTCGGCTGACCGCGAACGGCGGATGGCATCCGACGACGCCAGCCGCGAGCGGGCGCTGAAGCAATACGAAGCGGCGTACGATGTGTTCCGCGACGCCGGACGCGCCGACTGGTCGCCCCTCGCCCCCGTGGCGATCCTCAAGGGATGCCGCGCCCTCCTCGCTCAGGGCAAGGACGAGGCGGCCGCCACCAACCTCAAGCGGGTCGAGAAACCCGCGCCCGGAGATCCCACCTATGGCCACTACTGGCTGGTGCAGGGCGAATTGCTCCGCCGCGGCGGCAAGACACGCGAAGCGCTCGATGCGATCGTCCAATCTATCGTCTTTGCCGACAAGGACGCCGAAACCTTCCCCTCGGCTCTGCTTCTGTCGGCCGACTGCTACACGGCGCTCGGCGAACACTACCGCGCCCGCGACGTCTACTACGAGGTCGCTGTTCTTTTCACCGGAACCGACTGGGCGACCGACGCCCGAATCGGCCTTCAGGCCATCATGGACGGCAAGAAGACGCTCGAAGCGGAAAAATCACCGATCGAGAACGTGTTCTTTCATGTGACCGAAGACATGAACAAACTGGCTGAGGATCTGCTCAAGGCCCGTGCTGAACCGAAAACCACGGTCGGCGCGCCGAAAGCGGCCGCATCCGCTAATTTTTGACGACGCCCCCAGCGGCGCGTCTCGTGTGACAACAGGACGAAGGAGTGAGGAAGATGAACGGCAAAAATCAGGTGAAGCTTGGGATGATGATGTTCTTGGCGACCGCAGCGGTGCTCGTGGTGCATGCGCAAACGGGCGCCGCCAGCGGATCGGCGGCACCTCAGGCCGGCAAGTCGCTGATCGACATGTGGAACGTCGGCGGGCCGGTCATGTGGCCGATCGGACTTTGTTCGGTGATCGGGATCGGGCTGTCGGTCTACTGCGCCATCCAGTACCGGATTGCGTCTATGGCCCGTCTGGACATTCAGCCGGCGCTGCGCAAGGCGTTAGGCTCGCTCGATTTCAAGACGGCGAACGCCCTGTGCTCGAGCGCGCCGTGCATGCTGACGACGATCCTGAAGGCTGGCCTGATACGGCTGGAAAACGGTCAGGATGCCGATGTGGCCACGTTCGAGAAAGCGATGGAAGAGGCCTCCGTGGAAGAGGTCACCGAATGGCAGAAGCCCCTCGGCAACCTTTCTCTGGTGGCGCAAATCGCCCCGATGCTGGGGTTGCTTGGCACCGTGACCGGCATGATCGGCGCGTTCGACAAGATCGGTCTGGGCGCTATGGGATCGCCCGAGAAATTGGCGGGTGACATCGGCGAGGCCATGATCACGACTGCAGCCGGCTTGATTATCGCGATTCCAGCCATGTTCGCCTACTTTTATTTCAAGGCGCAATTCACCAGCAACGTCGCGCGGGTTTCACGCCTTCTGGGCAATCTGGCACACCACCTCAGCGTGACGCTGAAGAACGGCGGCGTGGTTGAAAATGACTCGGTCGCCGATGCGTCGGCCCCCGGCGGCCGCACCCTGTGACATCCTCCCAGTATCGGCCCGGCGGCGAGAGCGAGGTGCGAGATGCGCATACCGATGGAAGATAAAGAAGAGACCAAGGTGCAGATGGCGCCGATGATTGATATGGTGTTTCTGCTGATCATCTTCTTTATGACCGCCTCTCACATGAGCGCAAGCCGGAGCAAGGATCTGGACATCCCGGTCGCGGATCGCGGCGTGATTCCGAAAGATCGGCCCGACCGCTGGACCGTGAACATTGCCCAGGAGGGAACGACCTTCCGAATCTTCAGTGGAACCGAGCCGGTGACGGTCGCGGAACTGAAACGATTGGTCACGGAACGCCTGAAACAGGACCCCGCTCTCAAGGTGTACCTCCGCGCCGACAAGCAGACTCCGCACAAGGAGGTCAAGGCAGTCATGAGCGCCATGGCCGAGGCTGGCATCGGCGACTTCATTTTCGGCGTCATCTCGACGGGCAAGAAAGGCGGCGACGAATGAAAATGAAGCTTCCCGATCAAGGCGATCCCGACTTGGACATGGCGCCGATGATCGATATGACCTTCCTTCTGCTCATCTACTTCATCTGCACCTGCACGCTGGTCATGCCCGAGGCCGATCTGGGCATCCGGTTGCCCGGCATGATTGCACAGGCCACGACGGTTGAAATGCCCGACGAGCAGATGATCGAAGTGCGCAAAACAGGAGAGGTGTATCTCAACGACCGTTCGTTTGATTCGGCCACCTCGACCGATCTGCCCGATCTGGTCACCACGCTCACCCGTTACCGCCTGAGCGCGGAAGCGGCCAGCGGCAAGGCGTTGATCACCATCATGGCCGATGACGACACGTCGCACCAACGCGTGATCGACGTGATGAACGCCTGCGCGGCGGCCAAGCTCAAGGACATCTCGTTCGCAGGGGCCTCCGAATAATGCTTCGGGAGGGGAGTCTATTATGAGTTTTATTAAAGCCGTGAAAAACTGGGTCAATCCGAACGGCAATGCCTCGTCTCGGAAACAGGTGTTGCGTCTGGTGCTGGTCGGCAGTTTGGCCCTCCACGCGCTGGCCGCCGTCATTTTTGGCGGCATCCGGCTTGTCACCGCGATGATGCAGGAAGAGACGGTCTTCGTGGCGCAGCCGCCGGTGCGGACCTACGAGCCGCGCCAAGTCGAATTGAAGGTCAAGGTGCAAAACAAACAGCGCAGTTCAAGCCGCCCCCAGGTGGTGCCACGACTGGTGGCGGCGCGTCCGGCCAATATTTCTCTGCCTGACATCAAGGTTGATCCCAAGTTGGTGACCACGACGTTCCAGCCGAAGTTCAAGGCCGTGAGCGGAACGGGCCTGGGCGTCGGTCTCGGCACGGGCTACGGCACATCGGGATTCGGCCAGGGAGTGGCGCAGGTGAACTTCTTCGGCATTCAGGCGGCCGGGGAGCGGATTGCGGTGTGCGTCGATGTGTCGGTAAGCATGGTTGAAGAGGAACGCGGGGGACCGCCTGGCTTCCTTCAGGTCAAAAAGCGGGTCGGCGAAGTCATCGACGCCATCAAGGACGGGACGCAGTTCAACCTGATCGTCTTTGCCGACGGGTGCTCGATTCTGGAACCCGCAAAGATGCTCTTCTCCACCCCGGAGACCCGCACCAAGGCCAAACAATTTTTGGCCCCGTTCAACACCGAAGGGCAGTGGGGTCATGATGGCGGCAATTTCAGCGGAGCCAACAAGGGTCTCCAGGCCGGCGGCGGAACGACGCGGCTCGACTTGGCGATTGCGGCGGCTATGTCTCAGGGCGCCGACACGCTGCTGATCATCAGCGATGGGCTGCCAGAGGTGCGCAAGGTGTTGACGGAGCAGCAGCGCGAGGCCTACAATCGCACGTTGGCCGACTGGCAAACCCAGAATGCGGGAGCGATGCAGGCTTTCGAGCGGACCCAAGCGGCCGCGCCGCCGCCTCAGGTTCGCACCCGCCGCGTCTGGGTGCCGCCACAGGCCGCGCAGCCAGCGCGGCCGCCGTCCAAGGCGGCTCCCCGCGAAGGGCAGGCAATTGATCGCGGCAGTCCCGGATCGCCCGCTCGCGACGGCTATTGGACCGAGGTGACGGAAACCATCGGCGGCGGTGGTGGCCCGCCCCGGCCGACGCCGCCCGCACCCCCGCCGCTCGGCAATTGGACCCTCGCCGATTTCGTGCAACACATCAGTCTGATCTATAAGGACGTTTACGTCGCCAAGAGTCTCAAGCTGCCACGCATTCACTGCATCGGCTACCAGATTGACAAGGACGGCGGTGATTTCCTGAAGCGGCTGTCCGAGCAGTATAAGGGGCAGTTCCGGCTGGTGCGCAAACTGCGGTAGAAATACATGGCGACTCACGCATTGCGGCCACGAAAAAAACAAACGCCTCGTGAATCGGGTGGCGGGCTTCCGTTTCGGCTGCTGGCGCTGGTCTTACTGACAACAGCGGTTGCGTGCGTCTCCGTTCTGGCCATCCGTCTCCGACACGCGCCGGCCCTCCCGTGGGTACAGCTCATCCCGTTCGGCCTGTACGCCGCATCGCTGCCGCTGGTGTGGGTGTGGCTGCGGGTTTCAGGGTATCGCGGCGATGGCGTGATTCCGGCAGCGGCGCTGCTGCTGGCCGGTCTCGGCATCGTCATGCAATTCCGGATGGGGGCTGACGCCGGGCCCCGCCCCTGGTCCACGGTCTGGCTTGCCTATCCGCTGGGGCTGGCTGGATTTCTCGCGGTGATCGGATTTTTTGGAAAGCAGCGGGTGGCCGTTTTGAGCCGTGTCGGCTGGCTCTGCTATCTACTGGCCGTCGGCGTGCTGGTGGCGATGGTGATCTGGGGCCGGCGGTATCGCGGCGGCGTCTACATGCCCGGTAACCTGAATCCGTCGGAAGTGGTCAAGCCGTTGTTGACGATCTTCCTCGCCGGTTTCCTCGCCCGGCGAACACAGGCGTTTTCCGAGACTCAGGCGGGGATGCCCGTTCCGCCCGTTCGGGACTTGCTCGTGCTAGGCGCGCTGTGGATCGTGCCCATGGCGCTGATCCTCCGGCTGAACGATTGGGGACTGCTAGCCCTGTTGAACGGCGTGTTGATCGTGATGCTCTTTGCCTGCACCCGCCGTCTGGGTTATCTCGCGTGGGGCGCGATCGGCGTGGCGGTGGTCGGATTTGCCGCGGCGACGGTTTCGCATCATGCGCGGCTCCGATTTGATGTCTGGCGGAACCCGTTTGCCGATCCAACGGGCCACGGCTGGCAGATTCTCCAGTCGCTGTCGGCGATGTATTCGGGTGGTTTGTGGGGTTCAGGCATCGGCGCGGGCGCGCCGCACACCGTGCCGATCGCCACCTCAGACTTTATTTACGCGGCCTGGGCCGAGGAACTTGGGCTGGTTGGATGCGCGCTGTTGCTCGCCGTTTACGCCATTCTGTTCGCACGGGGCTGGCGGGCCGCCGCCGCAGCGTCCACGCCATTCGTAACGGGTCTCGGCGCCGGCCTCACTGCGGCGCTCGCCTTCCAGACCCTCATCAACGTCGCGGGCGTCACCAAGGCGCTGCCGCTCACCGGGATCACCTTGCCGTTCATCAGCCATGGCGGCAGCAGCCTCGTCATCTGCCTGATCATGGCCGGGCTGCTCGCCGCCGTCTCGGACAGGCGATGAACCTAGATCCGGCAGTTGAATTCAACACGAAGGCCACGAAGTGCACGAAGAGACAAAAAGAAAGAGGAATGAACCGAGCCCGGGCTGAAAAAACGCGCCCTCACAGTTCGCAGATGGCGCCGTCGTCCGAGAGCGCCTTGCACGGATAGCGCCAGGCCCGCCCGTCGCGTGCGAGGAGCGCCTCGGCTTCCGCCGGGCCCCACGTTCCGGCCGGGTATTCAAACAGGCGGCCGGATTGCGCGTGGTGGCGCAGAATCGGGTCAATGAACGCCCAGCAGGCCTCCACGGCATCGCCCGACGCATAGAGCGTGGCATCGCCGTTCATGCAGTCCAGCAGCAGCCGCTCGTAGGCATCCGGAATGGCCGTCGCGGCGAGATCCTTGTAGTGGAAGTTCATGTTCACGTTCTTCACCTGAAAACCGGCGCCCGGCTCCTTCATGCCGAAGGTCATGAGTACGCCCTCGTCGGGCTGGATCCGCATCACGAGTTTGTTCGGCAGAGCGCCGGGTACCGCCCCGAAGACGGGGTGCGGGCTTCGCTTGAAATGGAGCACGACCTCGGTGACCCGCGTGGGCAGCCGCTTCCCTGCGCGCACATAGAACGGCACGTTGTGCCAGCGGGAATGGTTGATAAAGAGTTTAATGGCAGCATAGGTTTCGGTGCGGCTGCCGGGCGCGACGCCCGGCTCGTCGGCGTAGGCCGCGACGGTCTCCCCGCCGATGCGGCTGGCCGTGTATTGGCCGAACACGACATCCCGGGCCATCTCGTCCCGTGTGAGCGGCCGCAGGCCCCGCAGCACCTTGAGCGTCTCGGCATGCACGCAGGCGGCGTCAAACTGCTGCGGCGGATCCATGGCAGTCATGGCCAGCACATGAAGCAAATGGTTCTGAATCATGTCGCGCACAATGCCGATGCCGTCAAAATAGCCAGCCCGGTTCTCCACACCGAGGCTTTCCGAAGCGGTGATTTCGACCGCATCGACGTAGCGGTAGTCCCAAACCGCATCGAAGAGCACGTTGGCGAAGCGGAGCACGACGAGGTTCTGCACGGTCTCTTTGCCGAGGTAGTGGTCGATGCGAAAGATCTGATGATCGGCAAACCGGCGGCGGAGCGTGTCGTGCAGCTCCCGAGCCGAAGCGCCGTCGTGGCCGAACGGCTTCTCGATGATCAGCCGCTTGAAGCCATCGGCTTCGTCATGCAGGCCGTTCTCCGCCAAATAACCGGGAATGTGACGGGAGAGAGCCGGAGGCGTGCTCAGGTAGAAGACGACATTGGCCGGCAGGTTCCGGCGGGTTTGGATGTCGCGCAGCCGCTCCGCGAGGCGGCCGTAATCCGCTCCGTTCCCGGTGCTCAACGTCAGATAGGAAAAGCATTGGACAAAGCACAGACGCTCCTGCGGGTGCTCATCGGCGCGGACCGGAACAAAACGACTCAGACACGCGCGCATCTCGTCACGGAATTGCTCGTCGGTAAAGGGCGTGCGCCCCACGCCCAGCATCACAAACGGCAATGGCAATAGATGCTGCCGATGCAGGGAAAAGAGGGCCGGAAAGAGTTTGCGCCGCGCCAGATCGCCCGAAGCGCCGAAAATGACGAGCACGTGGGGGACTGGGACGGTCGCCGACATACTAAATTCCCCAAGCTCGCTGTAAGTGGCACCCCCTAGGGGAGTCGAACCCCTCTTCCATTTCTGGCGTTTCAGGTAGTGCTACATAGAGCTTTTGTTAAGGTTTTTACAAATAACACTTGACGAAACGACGTAGGACGGTATAAAGTCCGTTATAAGCGCACCGCTAGACGGCTTCAAGGGGGAGTCCGAAACGGGCAAAAATGGAAGGCGGTATAACATGGCAAGCGTACATCGGCAAAACGGCACAAAGAATTGGATTGCTCATTATATCGATGGGGAAGCGCGGCGGCGAACAAAATCGACGGCTATTTTTGCCACCGCGAAAACCAAGAAACTCGCGCAACAAGTCGCCGACGGTTTCGAGGGAGCGTACCGGGCGCGGCATGCTCTAAGGCATATCAGAAAATCCTTTGCGTCAATCGCCGATGAACTGAACGTTCAATTCAAAATCCCAACCGTTCAAGAATATCTTATTGATTGGCTGGCGACGTATGGCCCGCGCCTGGCGCCGTCAAGCCGTACGAAGTATGCCAGCGTGTTTTCCGCGTTCACGGAGTATCTGGAAAGCAAGACCGCCGTGCGTGACGTGGACGGCGTGACCGTTCAGATCGTGAGGGACTATCGCGACGCGATGCAGGCGCGTGTCAGTGCCGCGACGGTCAACAATACTTTTTCCATATTGGCCGGGGCGTTCACGAAGGCGACGGCGTCCGGTTTGATTATCGGAAACCCGTTTGAGGAACTAGGCGGTATTCGAGGCGGTGACGAAGGGGAGCGGCGGCCGTTCACCCTGGACGAACTCAAGCTTGTGTTGACGGCTTGTGATAGCGAGTGGCGGTCAATGGTGGTTTTCGGCCTCTATACGACGCAGAGGCTTTCAGATATTGCCGTGCTGACATGGAACCAGATCGATGTGAACAAGGGAGAAATCGCTTTCCTCACTCGCAAGACCAAGCGCCGTATGGCAATACCGATTGCTGGGCCGCTGATGGGGCATATTAAGAGCTTGCGTAAGGGGATGCCACAAGGGCCAGTTCACCCCGCCGCCGCCGCAGCACTGGCCACAAGCGGGAAGGCTGGCACGCTGTCACGGCGGTTTAACGAGATCCTGCAATCCGTCAATCTGGTTCCGCGAAAGTCTCACAAGAAAACCGCAGAGCGCGAAAATGATCGGCGCGACTTCAACGCTCTATCGTTTCACTCGCTACGCCACACCGGCGCAACGTGGTTGCGTGAGGTCGGGGCCAGTGAGAGCGTGTCCCGTGAGATCGTGGGGCATGATTCAGTTTCCGTTGATCGTGGATATGTTCACACCGACCCCGCCGCGATGCGGGCCGCACTGGATAAACTGCCCGACGTGTTGGCGTCGTAACAAACAAGGAGATTGAAACATGATCGAGCGTGAGACTCCCTGCCCCGGCGCGAAAGTTGAACCAGACCCCCCGGCCTCGATTGCGAAGGGGTGGTACGCTACCTCGCGCCCGGCGCGTACCTACAAAAGGTACGCAAAAAGGGGCACCCGGCAAAATATTTTTTTGAGATTTAGGATTTTTTCGATGGTCGGCCGCAACAAAGGAGCGAGTTAACATGAGCATTTTGAAGCAATTACTAGCCAGGGTGGCCTGCCATTCTGTGTCTGCAGACCCGGATGGGTGGGAAACCAGTTATAAGGACTATTTCAATCAATGGCCTGAAAATAATACCCGGTATCACGGCTGGAAACCTGCATCGCTTCTTCCAGCCCCAAAATGGGCTATCAAGCGAGCGATGAAACTGGACTATGCCCTGTGGCCCGAACCGATAGACAGGACAGTCTTTGGGGTCTTCTTCATGGAGTTCGTTGACTTGGCCCTGCATTTGCCGCCAGAGAAGTATGCCGTAATCGAGAAGTACAGAAAACGGCGCATTCCATACGGAAGCAACCAAAAGCACTACATGCCCGACCCGTTGTTGGCGTACAGGCTTTCAAGTTTTTTAGCGGCCGCTTACGAGACTGAGTATATCGTCAAGAAGATCATCGCGGCCCGAGACGGGTTCAGACGGACACCAACATGGGACCCGTTAGAAGTCGATGACAATGAACTGGACGCTGTGCGGGAAATCGTGGTGGAAAGCACAACGGACTTTGCCACACTGATACAAGAGTGGCGACTCTACATCCTTAGCATCGGCCGCGATCAGTACGTTAAAGACGTGAACGGGACAGAAGGGAGCCAGTAAACGATGAACGAGAACGCACCGAAAGAAGCCCCGGCGTGGGCTTGGAAGATCGTAGCCAACTTTCGCGAACTGATGCGCGGCAGGGAGGACGAGCCCGACAAGGGACGGGCCTTCCATCCACGGCAGTACGGCATAATAGTGCGTAAAATGGATGTTGC
Organism: Akkermansia muciniphila; assembly: GCA_945870025.1. GTDB lineage: Bacteria > Verrucomicrobiota > Kiritimatiellia > RFP12 > JAAYNR01 > VGWG01. The sequence continues at coordinate 27,759 of CAMBQN010000022.1, read as the reverse complement.
TTACGCTGTTGGGGCAGCAGAATGGAGTTCGGAAGATGAAGAAGACTACGAAGCTACGCTTGATCGGAGGCGCAATCCTGATGTTCAACCTGTGGCTGATTGGGAAATACAACCTGGAGGGAATACCCGTCCTCTTGCTCACGTTCGGCTTTGCCGCCGGATACGAATTCTTGGTGGTGCGGCCAGCGTCAAAGAGAACGGAGAAGACACAGTGAAACGGTCCAAGGCTATCTCGTGTCAACATCAGGGGAAGTCAATGAAACGGGCGATTCTTCTTTCGCTTCTGTTTGCCGTTCTTGCTGGTGGCGTTCAGGCTGATTGGTTGCAGGTCGGAGAAAACCCCAGGTTGGTCACGTATGTGGACACGACGATCCGCACGAACCAGGGCAGTCTGTTTGTTTGGGTGCTCTTTGACTACAAAGCAGTCCAGGAATCACCGCGCAGCGGTAAACGGTATCTTTCGGAGAAGGCGCAATACGAGATCGACCGGGCCTCGGAAAAGGCCCGAGGGATCTTCTTTACGTGGCACTCCGCCGGCATGGGGAATGGAACCGTTGTCCATACAGGGAACAAGCCGCTTGCTTGGGAACCTACGAGTGCGCCCGATAGCATTGCGAGTGTCCTGTGGAAATATGTTGGCGGCACCTCCGGGAATGCCGCGGCCCGGGGCGAAGGCCAACCGGCGATCCCCGAAGAAGACGGGGAAACTTCTGCCACTACCCAACGGCGTATCTACGACTCCTCAGAATTTATGCCGGAGCCCCCGACCTCTTTCGAAGTGAATGGCTATCTAAAGAAGATTGGATGCGACGCCCGCATGGCCGTTATTCTTACTTTCAAGGATGCGGACGGAGGCACTTACTCCGTTCCCGAAGCGGAGTTGCCAGAGTTCCAGAAGGCGTTGCCGGGGGCCATCAGGACGCACACTTACCGTGATGAAGCCGGGAAGGAGTACGCCGTTCCAGAAGGCGAAGAAGCCGAGTTCCTCAAAGCCGTGCCTGCGGCAAAACCAGCCCTGAAACTAAGGATGCCGAACGATGAAAAGATCGTCGTCCCCATCGATGAGGTCTACAACTTTCTAAATGCCTACAAGAGCGATCCAGGTGCGTCCACAGAGCGCAACTTAAGCGCTGTAGAGAAGCTCCGCAAGGATGCCGAACAGGGCGACGCTCTGGCGCAGTACAATCTCGGGTGCTGCTACAGCGGTGGCCACGGTGTCAAGAAAGACCCTGTCGAGGCCGTCGCGTGGTATCGAAAGGCCGCCGAACAGGGAAACGACTTAGCTCAATTCAATTTGGGGCAATGCTATATGAACGGCATCGGTGTCAAGAAAGACCCTGTTCAGGCGACCTACTGGTTACGCAAAGCCGCTCAACAAGGAAACGACTTCGCGCAAAGCCGCTTGGGGAGGTGCTACGCAGAAGGTAAGGGCGTAACAAAGAATCCTGTTGAAGCTGTTCGTTGGTTCCGCAAAGCTGCTGAACAAGGAAACAAATTAGCACATGTTAGTCTAGGGTTACACTATGTGAATGGCAGAGGCGTAATCCATGACGATGTCCAAGCATGTGTTCATTTCCTGATCGCTCGCGCTTTGGGGGATGAAGACGCTTCAAAGCAAGTGAGTCGCCTTCGAAATGAACGCCTTTCCGATGCAAGTTACGTGACTGCTCAAAAGCAAGCCAATGATTGGATGGAAACATTCCTTGCTGACTCCAAGAAAGGCGCTCCGCAAACGCCTGAATCCATGACTGCACGGCGCGAGGACAAACCGCGTGGCACCGGTTCTGGTTTCGTTATCAGCAAGGATGGGTATTTTCTCACTTGCGCCCACGTCATCGAAGGTGGGCGCGAGATCAAGGTGCGGATCGGTGACAAGACCCACCCCGCCAAGGTCGTCCGCGCCGACAGCCGGAACGACGTGGCCTTGCTCAAATTGGAGGGTTCTGACTTCCTGCCCCTGTTCCTTTCCCAGTCCATTCCCGATATGGGCGACAAGGTTTTTACGGTAGGATTTCCGAACCCCGAAATCCAAGGAGCATCCGCCAAGTATACGGACGGCGCTATCAGCGCTCTCTCGGGCATTCTTGACGACATCCGCACCATGCAGGTTACAGTTCCAATCCAAGGCGGCAACTCGGGCGGAGCTCTGGCGGACGCGGCCGGCAACATCGTCGGCCTTGTCGTGGCGCAACTCAATGCCGTCACAGTCTTCGAGTATACCGGCGCTATTCCGCAAAACGTCAACTTCGCGGTGAAGATCAACTACGCCTTTCCGCTGATCCAAGCGGTCCCGGGCCTTAGTAGCCGCCTGCTACAACAGGCTAAAGCCGGGGCAAGCGCCAGCCCGGTCAAGGCCGTGGAAGCCGCCACCGGCCTTGTTGTTGTGTATGAGTAAGATGATGGACAAGCAAAATGAAGCGGCATAGCAAGCAAGTGATGTTTCGCCTTCCCCGATCACCTCAACGGGAAGGGCCAGAGAAGGAGACGCCTTGAACGCAAAAGAAGTTATCGCGCTATTACGGCAAGAGGCAGGCAATCTCCGAAAGAGACGGTCTGAATACCAGAAGGCCAACGAGGGCACCGGCTGGTTCAACAATGAGCGTTCTTACGAAAACATCAATCTGTACGGCTCGCTTAAGGATGCACTGGACTGGCTAGATTGCCGCTACCCCGATTGTTCTAGGAATATCAAAGCCCGCTTGAGCGAACTTGATGTCGCGGACGAAACGACCTTGCCGCCGTTTGATGCCCCGCCTACCGCCGATTTGTGTTTTCGTTTCCGGTTGCCGTTCTTCGAGCAGATGAACCGAACGGCGGATGTGTTCGATGCCTATGCCGAGTATCTTCAGGAGCAGACGGAAAAGCCGGGACAGAGTGGCCCCGCGCAAAAAAAGGCCGACGTTCCGCCGGTGCATGGCGTGTGCGGGGTGTGCGGCTGGATACATTCACACGACTTCACGCGATGGGAGAACCCGCACACTGGAAAAGTGGACACCATACAGGCCGGGCGGAAAGGCGAGAAGACAAAGGCGCTGATACTTCTCGAAGGTCTGCACAAGGGCATGGAGAGCGGTGCACCCGACGTGCAGACCGCTGCGGCGATGGGTGACAAAAAGTGTAAGTCGCCTCGCATGGCCGACTTGTTGGGAGACAAGGCCGACGTGCTCTTTATGAAGACCACGCGCGGGCGCGGAAAGATCAGACCGCCCGACCCCGGAAAGACCAAAAAAAAGAGGCTGAAGCGGTAATAACACCTTTTTCACAAGAACCCCCCAAGAACCCCCCAAGACCCCCCTGTCTGGGGGCTTTTTTGTTTTGTTGCGCGGTGTGAATATATGGCCAGCGGGGCAAAGTGCCCCGGAATCCGTCAGACGAAAGGGGAATCACAATGGCACAGGTTCAAGCAGTCACAGAGGCCGCGTATTGCGGCCCGGTAAACAGTGAGTGGGCTCGCCCGCCGAAAACGGGTGCGACCCTCGAAGGTCTCTACCGCTCGCAAATCTTCGAGCTGGTACAGGCGGGGGCAGTCCGAACGGCCGCAATAAAAAAGCCCGGAGCCGCCCGCGTTGGGATGCGGCTCGTCCATCTTCCAAGCCTCCGGGCATGGATCGCCAAGCACGAGGCGCTTTATGGGATAGGGGCGTAAAAATGAAAAGGCCCGCCGGGCGGACACCCGAGCAGGCCAAGGAGGGGGAGAACATGAATCACTTTATCATGATCGAATTGAGCCCGCAACAACTGATGGCGCTGGGCCGTCTGCGGGGCTTCGTCGCTGCGCGTGACGTGCTGGGGCCGCTGTGGCTGGCCAACCCCGAAGCGCTTCAGCGGGATCTTGCTAGCGGCACCGACGCTATCGGGCGGGTTGCGCTGGCCTTCTGCGGCGGCGTGGGCCCGGACTTCGATGCAGGGTTCACCGGCGCGTTGCGTGAGGCGGCGAAGGCGGCGGCGACAAACCCCGAAGGGATGCGGGCGGCGCTTGGACGGCTGCACGAGGAGGCGTTTACGGCGTCGCTCGCCGCAATGCTTGACGTGCCTGTGGACGCCGAAGCCCTCCGGGGCATGGCTCAAGCCCTTTCCAGAAAGGGGGCCGCAAGTGTCCATTGAAAATCCGGCGCTCGCCGCCGCGCTCGAATATGCTTCAAGGGGCTGGCGCGTGTTCCCCTGCAAGCCTGCGAGCAAAGAGCCATTGCTGAAGGGCTGGCCGGATAAGGCGACTACCGACGCGGACACGATCCGCGGATGGTGGGCGGCGACCCCATTGGCGAACGTCGCCATAGCCACCGGCCAAGGTTCGGGCTTCTTCGCCCTGGACGTGGACACCAAGGCCGATGCCAAGGGCGCGGAGTCGTTGAAGACTCTCACGGATCAAAACGGGGAGCTGCCTGAAACCGTTACTGCCCTGACGGGCGGCGGCGGGCGGCATGTCTTCTTCGTGTTGCCCGAAGGCCGGATGATCGGAAACAGAGCGGGCGTGCTGCCCGGCCTCGACGTGCGCGGAGATCGGGGCTACGTCCTCGTAGCGCCCTCGATCCATCCGAACACCGGGAAGGCGTATGAGCTTACCGCCTTCAGGCACGGAACCCGCAAGCCGTGGGAGCGTGAGGCGGCGCAAATCCGCCTTCCCCTCGCACCGGCCCCGGCATGGCTTCTTGACCTTATCGCGCCGATTGTCACGGCCACCGACGAAAGGCCGCTTCCCCCGTTGGAGAGTGCGCGGAAGATTGAGCCAATCGCCAGACAGCCGGAAACGGGGCAAGGCACGCGCGTAATTGAACGCGCCCGCTTGTACCTCCAAGAGTGCGAGCCTGCCGTGCAGGGGCAGGGCGGGCACGGCAAGCTACTGTGGGCGGCTCGTGCGCTCGTGGTCGGGTTCGAGTTGCCCGTACAGACCGCGATTTCCCTCTTGTGGAGCGATTTTAACCCCCGGTGTGTGCCGCCGTGGAACCCCTCGCTGCCGTCCGAGGTTAAGGACTTCGAGCGGAAGGCACATGAAGCCCATCGCACCCCCGGAAGCAAGCCCCGCGGCTGGCTGCTCGATGAATGCGGGCTACGTGGCCATGACGAAGCCGAACTCGCCTACGGGATGCGGCTTGCCAGCGGCCTACTGGCCAGCGGGGGGGTCGATGAAGACACGGAGGGCGCGGAAGACGCTGGCGTCCGGCGTCCTGTCTGCTGTGACGCCGACCTGCCCGACGAAATGTTTACGCCACCCGGCTTCATCGGTGAGTTCGTGCGGTATGCCGGCGAGCAAGCGCCGTACCCCAACAAACCGTTGGCCTTCGCCGGGGCGCTGGCGACGCTGTCGCTCTTGGCCGGCCGCAAGTACCGGAGCGTTCAAGGAGTCAGACCCAATCTGTATGTCGCCGTTCTGGCCGAGTCCGGCGCGGGCAAGGAATTCCCTCGCGGGATGATAGACCGGCTGGCCGTTGCCGCCGGGTTCGCGCATATGGTGGGCAATCGGTTCGCATCGGGCGAGGGCGTTGAGGACGTGCTGCGCGAAACGCCTGCGTACCTGTTCAAGATCGACGAGGTTGACTCCCTGCTGCGCCCGATGGGAAAGGCCGGGGACTCCCTCGTTGAGAACATGGTTGCCATGCTGCTATCACTCTATGGCGAATCTTCCGGCGTGCACATCTGCCGGGCGAAGGCTGGCCAGTCGGCCGCCGAACGTATGGCGGTTGAATCCCCCAATCTGGTCTTGTTCGGCACGGCGATACCCAAGAATTTCTATGCCGCCCTGGAGGAACGAGTCGTAACGTCCGGGCTGCTATCACGCTTCCTTGTTCTGGACGTGAAGCGCCCTCGCATCGGGCAAGACACTGCCGAGTCTGACCTGCCTCCATCACTTGTGGAGGCGGGCACATGGCTCGCCCGGTTCTGGCCGGCCGGGGACGGGAAGCGCGGCGACATCGCCACCGCACGGAATCCCGTCCCGCTGGTCGTGAAGTCAACGACTGCCGGCGACGACATCCTGCGGGCGTTCCGGGCCGAGTGCGACGGACAGGCCATCAAAGCGGTTGATGACGGCGACTCCGTTTTGAACGCCGTCAGCGTCCGTTCTTACGAGCGGGCCAGCAAGCTCGCCTTGCTCTACGCGATAAGCGCGGATCACGAGCGCCCGGAGATCGGAGCCGATGCGGCCCGGTGGGGCGTTCGGCTTGAGCGGTTCTGCTCCGGGCGGCTGCTGGCCGCGTACGGGCGATATGGTGCGGCGACCGAGTTCGAGAAGAGCTGCCGCCGCATTGAAGAACACCTGTCAGCATCGGAGCGCGGCGCCGCCACCCGCTCACAGCTCATGAGGCTGACCCGCTTCCCGGTGAAACAGTTCGACGAGATCATGCGGACACTCATCGAGCGGAAAACGGTCAAAGTTGACGAAGGCGCGACCAAGGGCAGGCCCGCTATCGTTTACCGTTTGAAAAAGCTCCGTGAGTGATACCACGCTGCACGGGAAGTTTTTGCCAATCTTCTCTCCATCATTCTTCCTTCTGTCCAAGTCGATCCCACGAGGACGGCGGGTCACTTTGGGAAAGAAGGAAAGAAGTTGGAAAGAAGTTCGGAAAGAAGTTTTAATAGAAAACCCCTTATATTCTATACATATCTCTCTATTTCTCTACCTTCTTTCCTTCTTTCCTATACCCCCCGCGCAAATGCCGATATTTGCCCTTTGACCCCATTTTGCCCCTACGCTTGAGCGTGTGAGGGGTGGGTGGTTAAAAACCGGAAAGAAGGGCCAGCCGAGGGGCGATAGACCCGGCCCCGCCGCAGTCGGCCCGGAGCGGTAGAAGGCTGGTGCCCGGGGGTCACGTGCGCGAGGCAGAAGTCGGTTTTTCAGTGAGAAAGCACCCGGCATTAAATAGGACGTGTTATAAGCCTTGTTATATTCGGGCTTTTTTCAATCCGCCGTTTTCGGCGTAAGTATCTCTGTTCCAGTACGTTGCTGTAATGGCACCCCCTAGGGGAGTCGAACCCCTCTTACTAGGATGAGAACCTAGCGTCCTAACCGATAGACGAAGGGGGCGCTTTGAACAACGAACGGGGCGAACTATACGCATTTTTCCCCGCACTGTCAAGACGGCCGCCGCTTTGATTTTTTTCGCGGACTTCCACATCGACGCACGGCGTCTCCTTTGCTACTATCCACGCTGGCGCTGGAGATGGATCGGCCGACACGGAGGAGGTGGGCGTATGTGGACGTTTATGGTGGACGATTTGCGGGCGGAGACCCTCGTGCGCATCGGTCTGGCCTTGCTCGTGGGACTGATTCTGGGACTCGAACGTGAACGTCATGGCCGGGCGGCCGGACTGCGAACTATCCTGCTGGTCAGTTTATCCGCCTGCATCGCGATGATCATTTCCGAAAGGTTTTACACGGCCAGCCTCGCTGCAGTCGGCTCCACACCCTCTTGGCATCCTGATCCGGCCCGTCTTGCCGCAGGTGCGCTCTCGGGCATGGGGTTCCTGGGGGCGGGCGTGATCATCCGCCAATCCGACCATATCATCCAGGGGGTGACGACCGCCGCCACGCTCTGGTTTGCGACCGTCATCGGCCTCACCTTCGGCTGCGGAGCCATCGGCATCGGTCTGGTCGGAACCGTGGTGGCTTTTGTCGTGTTGCACCTGCTGCCTCTGTTTGAGGCCCGTCTGCAGGAAGAACGGCATGCTCAATTATCCGTCCAGTTCGATGCGACCGTGTCGTCCGTGGAAACCGTGCTGGGCGAACTGAAGGCGCTGGCAATGACGGTGACGAATCTGGATATTCAAACGTCGCGCGATGACGCGGGACAGCGCGTGGTCTTTTATCTCCAATACAAACAGACGAAGCTGCCGCGCATGCCTCTGGACGTGACGCAACGGATCGCCCGACTGCCCGGCGTGCGGACCACCCACTGGCAATCATAACCGCCATTATTCCGCCCATCTCTGAATTGCAGGTTGCGTCCAAAGCGGGTATGATACCGACGCCACATCAACGGGGAGTGTGCGTGTTCCCGCCCCAGGACGATGCGTGCGTGGAGTTTGCTGTGTGACGCGTTACCTTTTGCTACGTATTCTGGAGATCATTCCGACAACGGCGGGCGTGCTGCTGCTGACGTTTACGCTTTTTCATGTGGTTCCAGGATCGCCGGCCGAGGTGGTGCTGGGCAAGAACGCGACCGCCGAGTCGCTGGCGCTCTTTGACACGAAGTACGGCTATGACAAGCCGCTGCTGTCGGGCAACTGGGCCGCGTCACGCGCCCTGGCCCGTGGCGCGGTGATCGCTCCGAACGGAACCGTGCCGCTGTCTTTCCCGCCCGGAGCGGGAGTCTGGCGCCTGACGGGGCGGTCATCTGAAAAATGGGCTGTATTCGTCCGCGTCGTGCTGCGCCACAGCATTTCGGGCGAGCGGGAAACGCGGCGTGTGGACGCCGTCGCCGGTCGCACGTGCGGCCCGGACTGGTCCGCGTGCATCACCATCCCCGAGGGCGCCGTGGCCGAGGCGATCACGGTCGAGGGCGCGGCCGGCGCGGCGGTGCGAATCGCGCGCCGCACGGCGCATCTCTTCGATTCGCAACTGTTCCATTTTCTAGGCGGACTGCTCCGGGGCGATCTGGGCGAGTCTTCGGACCTCGGGCGTCCGGTCGGCGCGGTGCTGCGCGAAGGGGTCGGTCCATCGCTCGCGTTGACCGTGCCGATTCTGGTTGGCGGCACGGTGCTGGCGGTCTTGTTCGGGCTGTGGTGCGCCCTCTGCCGCGGCGGGACGGCGGACCGCTCGGTGCTGGCCGTTTCGACGCTCCTGATGAGCGTCAACTACGTGATCTGGGTCTTGGCCGGGCAGTTTGTGCTGGCCTACAAGCTCCGACTTTTCCCCATCTGGGGGTTCGAGCATTGGACCTATCTGGCGCTGCCGGTGGTGATCGGCATTGCCAGCGGGCTTGGACGCGACATCCGCTTCTGCCGCGCGGCGATTCTGGACGAGGTAGACAAGCCCTACGTGCGGACAGCGCTCGCCAAGGGACTCTCGATGCAGCGGGTGATGTTCCGGCATGTGCTGCGCAACAGCCTGATTCCCATCATCACCTATGTGAGCCTCTCGGTGCCGTTCCTCTTTACGGGAAGTCTGCTGCTGGAGAGTTTTTTCGGCATCCCGGGGCTGGGCAACGTCAGCCTCAACGCGGTGCATTCGAAAGACATGTCGGTCGTCCGCGCGGTCGTGGTGATCGGCGCGCTGCTGTATCAGGGAGTGAACCTGTTGGCGGATCTGAGCTATGCGTGGCTCGACCCGCGGGTCAGGCTGAGGTGATCCAATGAGCGGTGGCACAAAATCGGTGGGACAGCGGCTCTGGGCACGGCGGGATGCCCGGTGGAGTCTGATCGTGGTCGGGATCTATCTGGCGGCCGCGATCTGGGGCGAGTGCGTCTACCGGATCAGCCGTCAGGCCGACCGCACGCCGGCGTACAACCGCGTGGACGAAACCCAACGCTACCTGCCGCCTGCCCCGCTGCGTTGGGGGCGGGGCGAGCCGGCCTATCCCGGCGTTTCCGCCTGGGCCTATCCGCTGGGCAGCGACAACCTCGGCCGCGATGTGCTGGCGCGCGTGATTCAAGGCGTCCGGATTGCGTTCCATGTCGGCATCATCACCTCGCTGATCGCCCTGCCGCTTGGCGTGATCCTCGGTTGCCTGGGCGGTTATTTTGGCGGTCGCACCGACAGCGTCGTGAACTGGCTGTGCGCTACCGTCGCCTCCATGCCGGGGCTGCTGTTCATTCTGGCGGTGGCGCTGGTGGTCGGGCCGGGGCTGGCCGGTCTCTATTTCGGCATCGGGCTGACCACCTGGGTCGGCGTGTGCCGCAACGTGCGGGCCGAAACGATCAAACATCGCGACCGGGCCTATGTCCAGGCGGCGCAGGTGTTGGGCTACAGCCACGCGCGAATTTTGTTCAGACATATCTTGCCGAACGTCCTGCATATTGTGTTAATCTGTTTCTCGTTGCGGTTTCCATCGGCGGTGGCGACCGAAGTGTTTGTCAGCTTTCTCGGAATTGGCGTGCAGGGCGAGCCCTCGTGGGGGGTGATGATCAACAATGCGCGCCTGCGCCTGTGGCAGGGCGTCTGGTGGGAAATGACCTTCGTATCGGTGGCTATTTTTGCGCTGGTGATGAGTTTCAACCAGTTAGCCGATGCGTTGCGTGACGAGTTGGATCCGGCATTGCGGACGGGTGCGTGAGGGCGAGGCGGGAAGGGAGTGAAACATGAAAATCGCGGTGATTGGTGCGGGGCATGCGGGTGTTGAAGCCGCAGCGGCTGCGGCAGCGGCAGGCGCGGAGGTGGACCTATTTTCCAACGAAGGGGTCTTGCCCTATTTTCGTCCACGTCTGATCGCCGTGGCTTGCGGCCAGTCCGAACCAGATGCGACCCTCATGCACCCCGCCGAGTGGTACGCAGCCAAGGGCATCCGGGTGCACCTCGAGACGCCGGTCATGGTGTTTGATCCGGAGACGCGACGGGTGGTGTGCAAAGCGACAGACGCGGCGTATGCTGCGGTGGTGCTGGCTTGCGGATCGTTGCCGATCATCCCCAAAATTGACGGATGGGCCGATGGCCTGCCGGTGATGGTGCTGTGGACGATGCGCGAAGCCCTGCTGCTGCGCAATCGGATCACGACCGGGGCGCGGGTGCTGGTCATTGGCGGCGGCGTCCTCGGCGTCGAGACCGCGCTTCGCGCGGCTGCGGCTGGCGCGAAACCGGTTGTGGTCGAACGCCTGCCCCGCCTGCTGAGCGCGAATGTGGGCGAAACGGCCGCAAGACTGCTGCATGAACAGGTCGCCGCCGCCGGAGTGGATATCCGCTGCAACCGTTCCGTCCTGATGTTCAGGAGCGAAGCCGCGGGCGCAGTAACGGCCGTCCTGGACGATGGCTCGCGGGTTGAGGCGGATGTCGCGGTCTGCTCGATCGGCGCGTCCCCCAACCGCACGCTGGCGCAGGCCGCCGGGATTGAGACCGACCGGGGCGTGCTGATCGATGCCTACCTGCAGACGCCGTGGCCCGGCGTGTTTGCGGCGGGGGATGTGGCGCAACTGCGAGGATGCGGGGTGCGCTGTTCGGCGCGCGAAGCGTCCTTGCAGGGCAAAATTGCGGGCGCGAATGCGGCCGCCTGCGCCACCCAGCGGGGCCTTCAGCCTTACACCTCGCCGCAACCGATGCTGGCGCTGAAGGTCGGTGCGGTCGAAGTCTATGCCGCCGGGGAGGCAGGAGGCGGTGAAGCTCACCGTGAAGAGCGGCTGGACGATGGTTCACTGTGCCGCGTGTGCCGGTTGCTGGTGCGTCGCGGCGACGCGGTCGTGGGTGTGCAGATGGTCGGCTCGCGCGAGGGTTTTGACGCCGCGTGCAAGCACTGGAGCGGGCAATGAGCGCAGCGTTCAACGAGTCGGCAGTCTATCCGGCGATACATCACATCGGCATTGTGGTGGAAGAGTCGTTTGCCGCCTTAGGCACGCTGGAAGGGGTGTTGGCCGGCGTGGAGGTCGTCACTCCGCTGCACGATGGACGCGCCTCGCACACCGGAAAATACCGCACGATGCGCGTGTCGATCCGGGTTGGCTCGCGCGCCGAGCTGGATGCACTGGACCGCGACCTGCGTGCGGTCACAGGCGTTAAACTATTGTTGTAGAGGACACACGATGACCCGATTGGGCATATTAGGGGGAACGTTCAACCCGGTTCACAACGGGCACCTGCTGATGGCGCACACGGCCGCTGCGGCGTTTGGGCTGGAGCGGGTGCTGCTGGTGCCGTCGTCTCTGCCCCCGCACAAGGAGCTGGCGGGCGGCGTTTCAGCGGTGCATCGGCTGGCCATGCTCCGGTTGGCGGCTGCGGGCGATCCGCTGGTGACGGTGGACACGGTCGAGATCGACCGCGGCGGCGTTTCGTATGCCATCGACACCGTACGCCACCTGGCGGAACGCGATCCGGGATGCGAGCTGTTTTTCATCATCGGTCTGGACTCGCTGCTCGAACTCCATCGGTGGAAGGACGTCACCGGCTTTCTCTCGTTGTGTCGCGTGGTCACCGTCAATCGGCCCGGGATACTCGGCCGCCCGTTGCGGAATGACGACTTGAACCTCCCGGAAGCGCGGTCACAGCGCCTGCTGGAGGACGTGGTTTCCCACACGATGTGCGAAGCCTCATCATCGGAGATACGCGAGAGAATTGCCAAACGGCTGCCAATCGGCTATCTTGTTCCCGAATCGGTCGAACGGTACATCCGGGATCACGCGCTGTACGGATCGTCGAATCAGGAGGCAGACTATTAAAGCACAAGAGATTGCCAGTGAAATCAGGGTGGCGCTGGAAAACAAGATTGCCAAGGATATTTGCGTCTGGGACGTCCGGGGCATCTCATCGATCACCGAGTATTACGTGGTTGCGACGGGGACATCCGGTCCGCACCTCAAGGCGTTGCTTTCAGAGGTGCAGCGGCACATGAAAGATCTGGGCGTTTCCAGTTACCGGGCGTCCGGCACGCCCGACAGCGGCTGGGTGGTGCTGGACTTCGTCCACGCGGTTGTCCACGTCTTCGCGCCCGAGGCCCGTGGCTATTATGCGATCGAAACGCTGTGGAAGGACGCAAAACAGATCTAGCCAGAGTCAGATTTCTTCGCTGTTCTCGACGTCCACGTCGACAAATCCCTGCATATTCAGCATTCGCCGCGTCAGCGCCTCGGTGTCGGTGCCGATCGGATGCATAACGGCCAGATCTTCATCCAGTGCGGTGTCCATGGCCATGGCCAGCATCAGGACGCCATCCAGCGCGGCCAGCGGGTGTACGGATTGGGGTCTATCGGGAGTGCGAAGTGTGAGCAGCGTTGCGACGCCGACGATGGAGGCCGCTGCCGCAGACACCAGAAAAGGCCGTATCCGAGCGAAAAAGACCCGCCGACCGCGTGTGTCGAGTCCCTGCGCCGCCAGAGCTCGGATGCGAGCCAGCGTCTCGGGGGACGGATCTCCGGCATAGACAGCCTTGACGGCGGGACCCCACGTCTCGGCCACGGTATTCAACATCGCCTCATCGATCAGATCCGTTTCTTTCATAGGTCCCTCCATTCGTCGGCCAAGGCATCGCGCAGATGCGTGACCGCATAGTGCATCCGCCCCAAAGCGGTATTAAGCGGCACATCCAAAATCTTCGCAATCTCACCAAAGCTCAATCCGCTGGTCGTCCGCATCAAAAAAACCTCGCGCTGCGCGGGTGGCAGACCCGCCACGCACACGGCGATCCGGATGCCGAGGCCAGCCCCGTCCACCTGATCGGGAACCGGTAGGCCGCCGGCGGCGATTTGATCACCCAGCCGCAAACCGTCCTCCCCGATCGGCCGGTCGAGGCTGTCGTCCGGCTTGCGTCGGCGCACGCGATCAATAACCGCATTCTTCGCGATCCGCCAAATCCACCCGCGAACCGTGCCGCCGCGAAACGACGCCTCATGCCGGATCACCCGCGCCCACGTGTCCTGAAAAACATCCTCGGCATCCTCCTGCTGCCCGACCATGCCGCGAATGTAAGAAAAAAGCGCACGGGAATGCCGAAGCACCAGCTCATTAAACGCATCAACGCTGCCAGCTCGGTAGCGTTGCAGCAGAACCTCATCGTCGCTCAAAGGGCTCGCGGCCATAGGTTACCCGTTAGAACGGTTGGAACGGCGAATTATTGTGCAGCCCGGACACGGAACCCGGCCCTTCACCCCGCCCGGTCGAGCGTGCGGTACTGGATCGCCTCGGTGATATGGGCACATTGGATCGCGTCGGACTGATCGAGATCGGCGATGGTGCGGGCGACCTTGAGGATGCGGTCATAGGCCCGTGCGCTGAAGCGGTATTCGGTCATCGCCATCCGCATGAGGTCTTGCGTGACGGCGTCGAGAGCGCAATGAGCCTGGATGTCGTGCGGCCCCATATCGGCGTTGCACAGGATATGCGGACGTTTCTTGAACCGCGCGTGCTGGCGTGTGCGGGCCGCGCAGACCCGGTTGCGGATGATTTCGGACGTTTCACCGCGCGGGCCGGAGGCCAACTCGGCGTAGCGGACGGCTGGCACCTCGACATGCAGATCAATCCGGTCGAGCAGCGGCCCGGAGATACGGCTGCGGTAGTGGAGCACCGTCTGGGGTGTGCAACGACATTCGTGGGAGGGGTCGCCGTAATAGCCGCACGGGCAGGGGTTCATGGCCGCAATCAACATGAACTGACAGGGGAATGTGACCGTACCTGCGGCACGGGATATGGTGACCTTGCCGTCTTCCAGGGGCTGGCGAAGCACCTCGAGGGCATTGCGGCTGAACTCGGGAAGTTCGTCGAGGAACAAGACTCCCCGGTGAGCGAGCGTGACCTCGCCGGGCCTGGGATTGGCTCCGCCGCCCAGCAACCCGATGTCCGAAACGGTGTGGTGCGGCGAGCGGAACGGACGATTGAGCACCAGCGCCTGATGATCTTCCAGCAGACCCGCGATGCTGTGTACGCGGGTTGCCTCCAACGCCTCGTCGATGGTCATTTCGGGCAGAATCGCGGCCACGCGCTTGGCCAGCATCGACTTGCCCGAACCCGGCGGGCCAATCATCAGAATGTTATGGCCGCCGCTGACGGCGATCTCAAGCGCCCGCTTGGCCGTTTCCTGCCCTTTGACTTCGGCAAAATCGTCGCACGGCCGTTTGGAGCGGAGACACACGCTGTCAAAATCGAGAACGAGTGGCGCGATGTCGGCGACGCCCGACAGAAAATCAACGGCCTGACGGAGCGAGCGGACGGGATACACGCGAATGCCTTCGACAACGGCGGCCTCTTCCGCGTTGTCGGCTGGCACGAGAACCCCTTCCAAGCCGGCCCGGCGCATCTCCAGTACGATCGGCAGCACGCCGCGCACGCGGCGCACCTCGCCACTGAGGGCCAGCTCGCCGATGATGCCGATGCGGCCGATGCGGCCGCCACAGTCGGCCTCATCCGAAGCCGCAATAAGGCCCACCGCGATCGGCAGGTCAAAGCTCGGACCCTCCTTGCGCACGTCGGCGGGCGCGAGATTGACCGTCACGCGACCCACGTGGGGACGGAAGCCCGAGTTGTGAATGGCGGTCCAGACGCGATCCTTGCTTTCGCGCACGGCGGCGTCGGGAAGGCCAACGATCACTGTGAGGAACTCGCCGCCGCCCGTATGGACTTCGATGCGAACCTGAAAAGCGTCCACACCGAAGACCGCCCCTGACTCAACTGTTGCCAGTGCCATAATCGCGTACCCAGAGGCAAGCGCTAGCTGCGGCCACGCTTGCCGAGCTGCTTGTCGGCCATGAACAGGGCGCCTTTGGAGCCTGCGCTCATTTCGAGCATCCAGATGACGTCATGGGCGTTGGATTCCTCTTCCACCTGCTCGTTGATGAACCACTGCAGCATATTCTGCGTGGCGAAATCCTTTTCTGCGGCGGCCAGCGCGGCCAGCTCACCGATCCACGCCGTCACCTTGTTCTCGTGCGCCAGCGCGTCCTTGAACATCTCCAGCAGATCGGCCCACTCGGTCTTCGGCGCATCCATCGCCGCGAGGACGACCTTGGCGCCTTGGTCTTCCAGATATTTGGCGAAGCGGAGCGCGTGCTCCTGCTCCTCCTTGAACTGGATGGTGAACCAATTGGCGGCCCCTTTGAAACCCTTGGCTGTGGCGTCCTTGGCCATCGCCAGATAGAGGAACGCCGAGAAGAATTCGCGGTTGATCTGCGTGTTGATCGCCTGCGCGCTTTTTTTGCTGATCATGATGATATCCTTTTTTGAATCATACCCGGTCGATCAGTGGATCGCCCTGTTTTGCGAGCAGTATATCAAACCCCAACGTTCGCTGCCAATGTCTATCTGACCCTGCGAAATCAGCATCACCGGCCCGCCCGCGCTACACCGCCACCATCGGGCACATCGCGCAGGGCGGCTGCAGTCGCGCCGACCGTCGCGTCGGCGCCGACCGACACGCCGGGTATCACCACCGCATTGGAGCCCAAAAGCGCCCGCGCGCCGATGTGGCACCCTCCCGACACCCGGGCACCCGGACAGATCTGTGCGAAGGCCTCCACCACGGCATCATGCCCCACCGTCGCCTGGTGGTTGACGATCACACCGGCACCGAGTCGAGCGCCGCACGAGATCACGGCACCGGCGCCGATGTAACAGCCCTCCCCCACGCAGGCATCCGCCGCTACCACGGCCGTGGGGTCGCACACCGTCAGCGGCCGCCAGCCGCACGCCATCGCTCGCGCCGTGAGCCGTTCCCGCGCCGCATTGTTCCCCACGGCCACATGAAACCAGACCTCCCCGCAAGCGGTGTCGACGACACAGGCGGTGGCCCCGATCGGACCCAGCAGCGGCACGCCGCGCCACACTCCGCACTGTTTCCCGGGCGCGTCATCGCAAAACCCGATGATCGCCGCCCCGCCGGTTTGCACAGCCATCCGTTCCAGCACCCAGGCGACTTCGCCGCCAAAACCACTCGCGCCGATGATGATGACCTGTTTCATGGTTGTTCCCTCCTGTGAGGCGCTTGCAAAACCTCCTTCGTCGGTTCTGCAAGCGCAGTATTCAGAAGCCAGTATTCAGAATTCAGAATTGTAACCCTCTCATGGGCAACGTGTCCTATTATTCTGACTCCTGTCTTCTGTATTCTGACTTCTCTCTTGCAAACACCCCAGAGGGGTTTTGCAAGAGCCTCCTCCGTTTTGCGGCCGCGTCCGCCCGGATCACCACCCGCAGCGGATGCAGTTCCTCTTCCAGCGACAGCGGCATCGGACCGACGCCCAGGCAGTCGGCCACGACACACCCCAGCCAGTCGGGAGGCCGAGTCGAAACATCGAGCGGCCCGCGATCATCCTTCCCAACGATCAGCCGGGTCCGGCTGCCGCCATCCGTTGCCTCGACCATCCCGTCCGTTCCAAACACGCGCAACATCTCGTTACCCCAGCTTCCGAATCCGAGCGGATTAAGGTAATTGGCCGTGATCGAAGCGAGACCGCCGTTTTCCAGCCTCGTCATCAGTACAGCCGCCAGGCGCAATCCGCCGCCGCCCGACGGATTGCCGCAGGTCGTCTCCATCGCGTCGACCTCGGCCACCCGAACCCCTGCCACGTGTTCGATGAACCGGACGGCGTGAATCGCGCACTGCCGGATCAGGCCGCCGTCCAGAAACTCGTCCTCGGGTCGTCCGTCGTGCCAGGGGTAGGACTTCTGCGCCACGACCTGGACAACGGTTCCGATCACTCCTGAGCGCACGGTCTCGCGCAGGGCGAACCAGGGCTGCTCAAACGCGCTTCCGCCCATCTCGTGAAAGCGCTGGCCCGATGCTTGGGCGGCGGCGAGGATCGCGTCGAGATCCGCCTCGGTCAGCGCAGCCGGCTTTTCGGCATAAACATGTTTACCGGCCCGCAGGCAGGCGATGGCGTCGGCGGCCTGATCGCCGCGCCGCGGGGAACAGAGCACCACGAGATCCACGTCGGGACGCCGCAGAAGCGAAGCCAGGTCCTCCGCGACGGCAAACGCGCCGCCGCTGACGCGCAACGCCTCCACCATGCCGGCCGGAAAGGCGGCCACAGCCGTCAGCGCCGCCGGGTAGGCGTGGGGCTGCGTCAGCACGTGGTGGATCTGGTGCCCGTGAGTTCCGTACAAACCAATGCGCAACAGGTTCATGCTTGCCTCCGTCTGTCGCAGCTAAGAATACCCGAAAATCGCGCGGAAGTGCGAGAAAACTGCCGCTTTAATCCCGACCATGTCGACCGGCCGGCCGAGGACACGGGCCATGGAGGTGACCCCGGCCGAGGTCAGCCCGCACGGCACGATGCCGCAGTAATCGTCGAGGCGGGTGTTGACGTTCAAGGCAAACCCGTGCATGGTGACCTGACGGGAGACGCGGATGCCGATGGCGGCGATCTTGTCGTTGCCGACCCAGACGCCGCGGTTGCGCGGGTCACGCCCGGCAGGGACCCCAAAGTCGGCGAGCGTCCGGATCAGCACCTCTTCAACGGCTGTGATATACGCCAGCACGCCCAGACCGCGATCGCCGAGATGAAGGATCGGGTAGCCGACCAACTGACCGGGGCCGTGATAAGTGACGTCTCCGCCGCGCGAGGTTGTGAACTGCGCGATCCCGAGCCGTTCCAGCTCGGCCGTATCCAGCAGAATATGGCTCGCATCGGCCGAACGCCCCAGCGTGTAAACAGGCCGGTGCTCCAGCAGCAACAGCGTATCGCCAACCGTCCCGGCCACACGCCCCGCGTGAAGTTCATTCTGGAGAGCCGCAGCGGCACCGTAATCCACGCCGGCGCCCCAATCGCGCAGATCTATGGCACCAGGCTCCATCGCGCACCGGGCCTTTCAAAAAACGAAAAACCGCGCAACCGGCGCAAGCCGGATGCACGGATGTCGCGCCTGAAAAAGAGAGGCGGCCAACCTCACGCCATCGCACTGACGCGGGCGTGCAGACGGGATTTCTTGCGGTTGGCGCAATTGGCGCTGATAAACCGCCGTTTCGCCGCCTTGTCCAACACCGATGTGAAATCGGAATACTGCTTCTCTGCTTCGGCTTTATTGCCAGAGCTGATCGCGTCTTCCAACTTGCGATCACCCGTCAAAACCTTGCTTTTGCCCGCACGGTTGTTCGCGCGGCGCTTCAGGGCCTGGGTCGCCCGCTTTTCTGCACTCTTGATATTCGCCATGTAAAAATGCTCCTTGATCATCCACTTCTTGCCTAAACGCCCCACTATGATACCGTTTAAATGGCTGGGGTCAATAGCGAATTTTAAAATCGCGCCTTTTTAGCGGCCGAGCGCCAGTCGATTGATGAACCGCTGGGGGATGTTGGCTCGGATATTCCGATCCATCGCTGCATCGACATCGTAGACCGGGCGACGGAACTCGACCCGGCGCGTCTTGGAATCAAAAATCACGTACGAACTGCGCGTGTCGCCGTCCCGCGGCTGGCCGACACTGCCCACGTTGATGAAGTATTTCGTACCGATCCCGGCATGGAAGGGTGCGGGGTCAAACCGCATGACATCGTTTCCCTGCTTCGAGAAAACCAGCGGCACGTGCGTGTGCCCATGGAACGAGAGGGTGGTCGTCTGATACGTGAAATGGGCCTCCGCGTCCAAGAGATCAAAAACGTAGCCCCATCGGTCGGGCATGTCGAGCGTACTGTGAACCAGGCCGAGCCCCATATGCAGCTTCTGCAACGGCAACGCGCGCAGCCAGGCCATGTCGATGTCGGACAATTGTCGCCGCGTCCAATCAATCACGCTTGCGGCCAGCGGCTGGAAATCATCCAGCCGCTCCTCGCTGAAGGCGCAATAATGGTCATGGTTGCCGCGAACCGTCACGGCCGCTAGCTCGTCTCGGATCATCGCGACACAGCCAATGGGATCGGCGTTATAGCCGACAATATCGCCGACGCAGAGGAAGTCGGTTACCGACTGGCTGCGGGCGTCGTCCACAACGGCTTTCAACGCGTCGATGTTGGAGTGAATGTCGCCCAGAATGGCAAATCGTTTATCCATGCGTAGGGGTCCGGATTACCGCCTTGTGCTCAACCATTGATCCGCAACAAAGCAGCCGCCACCGCCAAGTCTTCGACCGTGGTGATCTTGACGTTCGGCTTCTGCCATTCCACAAGACGCACGGCCTCGCCCAGCAATTCCACGGCCGCCGCCTCGTCGGTCACGGTGACACCCTCGGACTCGACCTTCTTATAGGCGCGCAACAACAGGTCTAGCTTGAACGCTTGGGGCGTCTGCACGGCCCAGAGCTTCGTCCGATCGACGGTGTGGTCCACCACCGTCCCGCGTTCAACATACTTGACGGTATCTACAATTCGGTTGGCCGCGATGCCGCATCCCGTCTTCTGTGCCGCCTTGACCGTCTCCGCGATCAATTCGGCCGTCACGCAGGGGCGCGCCCCGTCGTGAATCACGACAATCCGCGTCTCGGGGGCGACCGCGGCAAGTCCCTTGGCCACCGAATCCTGCCGGCGCCCGGCGCCAGCTACGATCTCCGAAACCTTGGAAAGCCCGAACATCTGAACAACCGCCTTGGCCGCCACCAATTGCTCCCGACGCACGACCAGGACAATCTTGTCGATGTCGGCGCTGCCCTCAAAGGCCAGCAACGACCACACGACCACGGGCTTAGGTCCCAGGCTGAGAAACGCCTTGTCTGTTCCCGACCCCATCCGCTCGCTGCGGCCGGCGGCCACAATAATCGCTGATACCATGGATACTCCTTGTTATTCGATATTCGCCTTGAAGAATGTGTTGGTCGATGTTGAAACGGCCGGAAGCGTGTATTTGCCGCTGACATTGAAACTGGCGTTGCTCACGGTCGCGTCCGCGATGACACTCCAGTCGGCCGTATCCAGGGTGGGCTTGCCATAAAGCTTCACCGCGCCGTTGATCGTGGTGGCGAGCGGATCCCCTCCGTCTGCGAGCTTCACCGTCACCGTGACGGCATTGCTGACCGTTATCGATTCGATGGCGAAGGCGATGGCGTGGTTGTTGGTGGGACTGATATTCAACAGATAGTCCCGGACGATGTTCGTATTCGCAACAGCGGCGGCTTCGCTCGTGGGATAGTAATTGGTGGCCCAAGGAATGGGGACGCTGTTCGTCAGGCCGGTCTGCGCCCAAGTCGCATTGGTGAATGTCACCTGATTGCTGATGGCCGACCGGACGTTGACCAGCGCCTGCGTGTAGGCCTTCAAGCCCGGGGCAGCCCCGACCGGCACGCCGTTGGTCTGCATCGTGCCGATGCGGTACCAGGTGTCAGCCGTGTAGACGATGTTCGTCGAACCGCCCGGCGCGATTTCGATAGTCCCCGGATTCGTGCCCAGACTGTGCGCCCCGTGTGGTCCGATGGCCGAGTAGATCATGTAGACGCTGATCGGGTCGTACAGACGCTGGAACTTGTTGACGGCGTATGGCGTGTCCTCAACCGTGTCCCAGAAGAAGTCGCTGGCTTTGGACCCCTGATTGGTGCTGACGCTTCTCAGCGACAGCGTGTAGGCCGAGTTTCGGGCACCGGCATAGGTGTACCCATGCTGGCTGACCAGCGTCTCGGATCCATAGCCCCAGGCGACGCGGTCTTCCCATGCGCCGTTGCTCCGGACCATGCGAACTCCGCCCGCCTGCGGGATATCATCCCATCCGGCCGCCCAACCGGGAAACAGGAGGTGGTCGCCGTAGCTGGACATCGCGTCATCACCCCAGATCAGAAAGCCCCATCCTTTGGTGGCGTTTTTCAGGACGAAGCCATTCGTAATTACGCTTTCCTTGATCAGGTTGTTTCCCGTGCTCATCATCTGGAGATGCCAACGGCCCAATGCGGCTCCCGCAGGCCCGATGATTTCGAAAAATTCCGTGTCGAGCTCCGGCCAGTCATAATAAAAATAGCGCAGCTCATTCACCCAGACGGAATACGGCGGGCAGGAATAGACGTAGTAATAGGGCGACCATCCCCGGCTGCCGAGCGCCGGAAGCTCCGGTGCTTCGATCGAGGGCGTCACGGCGTTGAGATCGGCGGGATAATACCACGGCGGATTCACAAAGGCATTGGTCCCCTGAAGGATGGGCCTGTCGCCTTGCGCAATGTCGATGCCGCCGTGGACGCCCCAGACGAAGAACTGCACGACATCGTCAACCGCGCCAGCTGGCAGAACCACGCTATCCGGAGTCTGGAAGATCCGCGGCGCGCCCGGACTGTTCGTCAGTTCGACCTTTGCATAGGCCGTCGACCACCAGTTTGTATAGCCCCAGGTATTGGTGCCGACGAACCAGCTCGCATAAATCCGGATATTCGTGGGATTCATGATGAAGCGACCGATCTCGACCTTCAAGCCCGGAGGCTCTCCGACCAGCGGCTGCGCCGGCAGGAGGCCGACCAGACGGAATTCATAGCCCGCCCGCACCGGCTCGGTCATCAGCACGTTGTCGATGCACACGCGGTTTGCGTTGGTTGAGCCGTACAATCGCAGAACTTTGAGGTCCGGCTCGTAGATCCGGTCGTTCGAGAAATAGAGATAATTCGTTTGGGTGCTCGCCACGACGATGTTGGTCAACACCTCCCAGGGGCCATACTCATCCTTTGCGGCCTGCAGCGAAATCACGGCCGGCCCGCCGCTGGTGTCCCACACGCGATACCAGAAGGTGATCTCGCCGATGCCGGTCCCCACCTTGGGCGTCTGGATGAAGGGCTGGTATTGATCCAGCCTTTCGCTCAGCGCGACTCCGTTCGTCGGATCGTTGTTCAGATAAGCGGTTTGCGCGTTATTATTGGTGGGAGGAAACGCCCGGGACGGCTGCGCCGACGTGATCAAGGCGTTGTACGCCTGCCAGGTGGTGTCATCCCGCGGCGGATAGTCGCGCACGACCAGATTGTCAATCTTGAACACGGCGTTGGGGGCGGTCCCCTCGCACAGGCGTATACGGATCCGTCCGGGATAATCGGTTCGAATGGCGAGATTCACATTCCCCGAGAGGGCGTCGTTGGTGATGATCAAGACCGGACTAGAAATCCAGGCGGGATAGGTATATTGGTCCGTGCGGTCGATGGCAAAGACGACGTTGCTCACGCTGCTCGCGCGCCAATCGAAGGCGATCGAGCCGATGTTGTTGGCCAGATAAGGGCTGACGAGCGCCTGCACCAGATTGCTGTTAGCTCGGCTACGGATGAACTGCGCCTCGCCGCCCTTGGATCCGGTGGACGTGTTGATCCATCCTTCCATCACCAGCCAGGACGCTTGGTTGGCGATCAGGCCCATCCACGTTTCCTGCTGCGACGGCGACGTCCAATTGTACGCAGCCTGCTCTGCGACCGGTTTATTATTCGCTCGGGTCGCCGCTCGCCACGGTGTCAGGGAGAGTTCGTCAACCACGGCGTTGATCTCGCCAACCCCCGTGTTCTGGATCTCCACGAAATGGGCATCCCAGAGTTTAAGCGGCACAACGAACGTCGTGTAGCCGAGGCCAGACACGACGTAATTTGTAATATTTCTCTGATCTTTATAACCATTTGGATACCAACTATTTGTGCTCGTCATGGGGTAGGTATTGATCTTGATCGTTTGCGAAGGAATGTCACGGATCAAGGAATTACCCGTGATTTCCCATCGGTATGGATCCGTGGTGGACCGCCTCCCGCCCATGGACCAGTTGGTGCTGTTCAGTCCGCCCGTTGCGCCCCATTGGTCACTCGGAAGCAGGTTGACCGTGTTCGTTCTGTCGAACACCCGGATCTTTGAAATTTTCATTTCCGCATCGTGGGATCCGAAACCCACGGTTCCCATATCCGTCAGCAACGATGAATCGTTAAAGGCGACGGTGTAGTGCCAGATATTCGTACCCGTATCCCCGTCGACTCGGCCGACACGGGCGGTGATGGTGTTGCCGTTGGCGGGCATTTGAACGCGCAGGGCTTTTAGCGTGGTCAGTTCTACCTCATCGGACAGCCCCCCGGTCACCAGCTGCGAGGTGCCCACTTGCGTCCCAACCCCGTTCTGCCACCGGTACAGCGCCAGTTGAAGCTGGCTGGCACCACCCACCGTCGGATCGATCTGCGTCAGGCGCGTTTCATAATAACTGGGCGCGTCATATAGTTCGCCCGGAGCGAACCACGTGAGGACCGAGCAAGATGCCATGCCCGGCGACAGGGATGCGGCGCTGAATTGCGTCTCCACCCAATAGCCCTTGGGCCAGTTCGGGCTCTCTACAAACGGATTGAATCCGTTTGTCCCCTTGAAGTAGGTGAAGTACCCATCATTCAACGATAATCTCGCCTTGAATTCAAAATTCTCTATCCCCAAGTATGGAGCCTCAGCAGGTGTCTTCCAGACGTGGCCAAGCCCAGCGACGCCTTCGAGTTCAATCGCGTGCCTGTCAGCAGACAATACGTTCCGCTCCTTCACGACCCGAGCGTAATCATACCACCAAGAATCTACCGTTCCCGCGTCCTTTGTCGTCCCGAACGGCGGACCTCCCCGGACAAAGCCGTTTGTTGGTGTTCCATCAACTGTTACCGGCGTGTACTTCCCCGAGTAGGAGTCATAGCCATACCCCCAACTGTTCGTGTTGAAATCCTGCTTGAAGGTCTGAATCGCGAACAGGCCGAGACTCTCCTCAAAGTCCGTCTGACTGGCTGGCCAGATGTCGAAGTTCTGGTAGACCGCCCGTTTGATGATGTATTCGCCATTCGTCTCATTCATCCTGATCAGCAGCGTGCCGTCATATACCAGTTCGGCCTTGATGCTGTTCGTGGCGTTGCGTTCAGCATATCCGGCCACCGGCGGATAGGGGAAGTCCTGATCGTTGTCGCCCCAGGACCAGACATTGGTGTCGAATGCCGTTGCGTCAGGGACATAGCCATTGGTGCCGGCAAACGTCCAGAGCAGGTTGGTGTGCCCCGACACGAGCGTCAGCCCCTGCCACACGTAGTCGCCCACTTGGCTTATCTTTTCTTTGTCAATAATCGAGGCCGAGGGCACATTGGAGCAGATGACCCGCATGACTTCGACGTCGGACCGGTAGCGCCGGATCTCGTAGTTGCGGTAGTTGTCCTCGCCCTTTTCGATCAGATAGACAGGACTCTGTCCGACCTTTTCGTTACGCGTCGGCTGCGCCCCGGTGGGTCCGTCGGGATCACGGCTGTAGAAGTAGCCGTCAAAATCGCACTGGAACCAGTAATACATCGTTCCCGGACCGTGTTTCGGGATCACGCCCTCGTACACCCGTTCGGCGATGGCCACCATGTTGGCCTCGGTCCACGGCCCGCTCTCGTTCTGCCAACTGTACCAGACCTTGACGCGCCGGTTGACCGACGGCACGTTTGTCTCGACGTCGGTCACCTGGCACCGCACCTTCACGTCCTGATCCTGCGCCGGATAGCCGGGGTTGTACAGATTTTCGCCGAGCGTCACCCCCGTCGGCGGGCGGGAGATGGCGATGTTGTCGATGTTGATGGTTCCAGTGCTGTCCGCGGATGGAAGCGCGCCGCCTGGCGTGATGCCGTTATCCGTCCGCAGGAAGCGAACATACCGGATCTCGCGGTTATTGAGTATGATCGGGGCCGCATACTTTTCTCGAATGCCGGTATTTCTAGGATAAACAATGTTGGTGGCCGTCTGCCAGATGTTGGCCGTCCGCCAATCCGTCGGCAACGTGTTCGTCGTCGTATATTGCACGGCGAGCTGCGCGCCAAATCCAATATCGTTGATCATGCTGGTAAAATAAATCGTGCCGACGCCTTCGACCAGTTTAGGCGTCCTAATCATCGGGCTGTTGGCCACGAGCGATTTTAACTTCAAATAGCGGGTTGTCGCCCCCGGCGGGGCGTAGGTGTCGATCGTCCTCGATAGGCAATTTATCGCCACCCATTCCGTAGCGCCAATCGTGTAAACCCAATTTGTATTTCCTGCTCCGTTAGTCGTCGCCCATACATAATCAGTGAAGGTAAAACTTGTCACATCGAAATCCGCATACCGCACGTAGTCGGGTAGCGTGGTTGAGCCGGCATTCGTCGTCGATATCGTCACGCTGGTGGTGTCGTACTGGCAGGTCACATAGAAGGCGAGCGAACTGACGGCGGGGGGTATCGTCGTTACATAGTTGGTGCCTGACACGCGCGTCATCGCCTGGGTGCTCCAGCCGGCGCCGTTCCAGGCATAGGAGAGTACGACGCTCTGGACCACGGATCCGCCGTTGGTGGTCAGTAGCGCGGTCACTGTCACCGGCACGCCACTGGTCACCGCGGCCCCGGGCGCGGGCGTGAGGCTGCTGATCGTCACGCTGGCCTCCAGGGTGAAGGCCGCACCGACGCAGGCGAGGAAGGCCGCGCCCGCGACGAATCGTTTTTTCCATGCGTTGTTTGTTTTCATAAGCAACTCCCGTTAATCGTCGGGTGCATCCCGTCGACGTGTTGATGGAGATACACATTTCAACAAGTTATCTGTAGATTGAGTATACCCTTTGCCCGATGCGATTACAAGTCGTATATCATGACTATTCGATTCCTATTCGCCTCCTATTCGCCCCCTATTCGATTTCCGCGTGTTTGCGCTTGAAGGCTCATCCCGTTTTGTTCTATTATGATGACTCGATAAGACAAATATACCCGGAGCACACCAAAATGATTCTCGACCTTCTGGCCCACGCCTCGCGCTACACCACACTCCTTCCCGGTCTGTCCGACGCGTTCGCCTTCGTGCAACGCCCCGACGTCGGCCAGTTGCCTGACGGCCGTTATCCGATCGACGGCGAACGCGTGTTCGCCCTGGTCCAAACCTATGAAACTAAGCCCGTTACCGACGGCTTCCCCGAAGCCCACCGCCGCTATGCGGACGTACAAGTCGTCATCGCCGGGACGGAATGGTTCGGCTACGCACCTCTGACCGATCAACCGATTCACATCCCGTATGACGCCGACCGCGACATCCTGTTCGTCCGTAGCGAAACCTCGTTGTATCGGCTGGTGCCCGGCGCATTTGCCCTGTTTTTCCCGCACGACGCCCACCTGCCGAGCCGGACCCTAACGACACCGGAGCGAGTGCGCAAGATCGTCATCAAGATACAGATGCCCCCAAGCGCCTGACCGACACCCTTTCAGTATACGCCCACGCCACCAAAAAAACGAGGACACATGCCCCTAAAAACAATGATATTTGTTGACGGAACCTGGCTCTACCATAGCCGCCAAATCCTGTTCGACGTGCTCGGAGCCGACGGTTTCGAAATTGATTACAAGCGAATCCCCGAGGTCATCGCCGATGACCTCGGCCAGTGGCAGGAGGATCGGATCGATATCGTCCGCACCTGCTACTTTGGCACGCTGCCCATCAACAAGCCCGGATGCAACCCCTCCAAGCAGAAGGCTTTTTACGATTTTCTGGCCTTTCACTGCGGTTACGACACCGAGATCATCGACGTCGATTACCGGCGTGATCCGGGAGCCCGGCCCGACGAACGATCGGTCGGTGTCGCGCTGGCGTCATCCATGGTGTATTACGCATCGCTGCCGGGCGTGTTTGACGTGGCCACGCTCGTGGCCGGCGATTCCGAGTACATTCCCTTGCTGCGCCGCGTCCGGGCCATGGGCAAGCGCACGCAATTGGTCGCCCTCACCAACACGGCCACCCGCGCGCCCACCAGCACCCTGCTGCAAACCGAACCGGGCGTGCTCGACTTCCCGCCCGTGTTTCTCGATGATCACGCCCAGAATCTCCGCCTCGTTCGCGAGGAACAGACTCGGGTCTGCAAGATCTGCGGGAAAGATGAATTGACGACCTGGGCCGGCCCCGACTTCTTCTGCTCGATCTGCCGCAACGAGCACCGCAAGCAGGTTCGCACCTGCGACGCCTGCGGGCGTGAAGAAGAAACCACGTGGGACAAACCCTTCTTCTACTGCACCCAGTGTCGTAAAGAGTACCGGGACAACCGCCCCGACCCGACCTGACCCGTGCGGCATTAACCGCTAGGGTGAAGACTGAATGGCCGCGAAAGATCGCACAGAACACAAAGAAATAAGGCCTTTGCTAGCCCGAGTTCGCCAGTTCGGGCATAGAATTCATATTTTTTCGCTTATTTTTGCGCATAAGCTATTGTCATTGCGTCGACGTGTGCCTCACATGTCAATGTAGTATAGACCACCCAGTTGCGCGCGTGCGGGTGATGACCGATAATGTGGCATGTTTTTGAAGCGACAGAAGAGGCGAAAGGGCGGCGAAGACTATG
>CAMBQN010000021.1 GCA_945870025.1 Akkermansia muciniphila | reverse complement strand
GCGTCAGTTGTAACACCGTCGCCGCCTCCGTGTCAAAATAAATCGTCTTACCTGTTGACACGAACCATCGGAACGTGATATAACCATGAGCACCAGGAACAAAAGGAGAACCCATGGACCAACAAACTGATCGAAACCCCGTAATGCCACTCACATATCTTCCGGGACGCTGGACGCCCGGGTCCGATGCGCCCGAGATCGCGTTGATCCGCAAAAAGCACTTCACCGCCGTCATCGTCTGGCGCGCCATGCTCCGCGACGCCCTCTGCAAACCCGGCTTTAGAACCTCCCAATCCCTCTCCGACATCAGCGCCGAAACCACCCTTTCCAAAACCACCATCATGCGCGCCCAGGGCCAGTTGCTTCAGGCCGGTGTAATGACACGCGAGACCGGCGGCGGCACCTCCCGCAAGGCCGCCATCTTCATCATGGCGATGCCGAAAAACTACGGCAAAATTGTGAGGCATACTAGAGAAACAGGAGATTGGACACTATGAACCTCTACCGCGTCGGCGACCGCCTCCTCACCGACACCGAATGGGACGCCCGCCCCAAAAAATAGCCGCGGCGTCCCATTTCAGCTTTTCAGTTTTCAGCTTTTCCCATTACCGCGCCGCCCCTGTTTTTCAGTTTTCAGCATTTCAGCATTTCAGCTTTTCCCCTTCCTGACCCCACTTCCGCCTTGCCACGCGCCATCAATCGCGCTATCTTCTCCGCTGTCCGCGTGTCCGTCGAAACCCGCATCCTGAACGTACCCCGGAATAGATACAAGCAGGCATGACGACAAGGACGAACTGACAAAAGGTGCCCATGTTTGAACAAGCCTTCAAAAACATCGACGACGTCCTCTGGAAAGACGCGGGTTGCACCAGCGAACTCGACTACACCGAGCAGACCTCTTGGTTGCTGTTCCTGAAGTACCTCGACGCTCTGGAGACCGACAAGGCCACCGAAGCCGCCCTGAACGGCAAGGCCTATACCCACATCCTCGACGCACCCTACCGCTGGGCCACGTGGGCCGCCCCCCGCGTCGGCGGGGGCAAAGACGGCCAGATCGACCACAACACCGCCCTCTCCGGCGACGACCTCATCCAGTTCGTCAACGGCAAACTCTTTCCCTACCTGCACGGGTTCAAGGCCAAAGCCACCGGCCCGAACACCATCGAATACAAGATCGGCGAGATCTTCGGCGAGATCAAGAACCGCATCCAGAGCGGCTACAACCTCCGCGAGATCATCGATCACATTGACGAACTCCGCTTCCAGTCCCAGACCGAGAAGCACGAGCTCTCGCACCTCTACGAAGCCAAGATCAAAAACATGGGCAACGCCGGCCGCAACGGCGGCGAGTATTACACCCCGCGCCCGCTCATTCGCGCCATCGTCGCCGTCACCGCCCCAAAACTCGGCGAGACCCTCTGCGACCCCGCTGTCGGCTCGGCCGGCTTCCTCTGCGAATCCTTCGATTACCTCCGCGCCCAGAACCCCAAGCGCACCACCGCCCAGGACCGCACCCTGCAAGAGCGCACCTTCTACGGGAAGGAAAAGAAATCCCTCGCCTACGTCATCGCGATCATGAACATGATCCTGCACGGCATCGAGGCGCCCAACATCATCCACACCAACACGCTCGCCGAGAACCTCGCCGACGTGCAGGAAAAGGACCGCTTCGACATCATCGTCGCCAATCCGCCCTTCGGCGGCAAGGAGCGCAAGGAGGTGCAGCAAAACTTCCCCATCCGCACCGGCGAGACCGCATTCCTCTTCCTCCAGCACTTCATCAAAATCCTCAAGGCTGGCGGCCGCGCTGGCATCGTCATCAAAAACACCTTTCTTTCCAACACCGACAACGCCTCCGTCAGCCTGCGCCAGAAACTCCTCGAAGAATGCAACCTCCACACCGTGCTCGACTGCCCCGGCGGCACGTTCCTCGGCGCCGGCGTCAAAACCGTCGTGCTCTTCTTTGAGAAAGGCACGAAGACGCGCAAAGTCTGGTTCTACCAACTCGACCCCGGCCGCAACATGGGCAAGACCAACCCGCTCAACGACGCCGACCTCGCCGAGTTTATCGCGCTGCAGAAGACCAAAGCCGACTCGCCCAAAAGCTGGAGCGTCGACGCGGCAACAATTGATCAGGCGACCTTCGACCTCTCCGTGAAGAACCCCAACGGCGGCGAGGAAATCGCGCACCGCAGCCCGCAGGAAATCATGGACGAAATCGCCGCGCTGGACGCCGAGAGCGCCGAGGTGCTGGCGAACATCAGAGGGTTGCTATGAGCGAACTGCCGGCCAAAGACTACGGCGACTTTCTGGTGGCGGTCAAGACCCGCATCCGGCAGGCGCAATACCAGGCGTTGCGGGCGGCGAACAAGGAGCTTCTGTCGCTCTACTGGGACTTGGGCGAGTCCATCCACCGCAAGCAGGATTCCCTCGGCTGGGGCAAGGCAGTGGTGCAAACGCTCGCGGACGACCTGCAAGCGGAGTTCCCCGGTCGGAACGGGTTTTCCGCCACCAATCTCTGGCTCATGCGCCAGTTCTACGCTGAGTATCAGGACCAACCAAAACTCCAACCACTGGTTGGAGAAATCAGTTGGGCCAAGAATCTGGTCGTCATGTCCCGCTGTAAAGACTTGCTGGAAAGAGAGTTCTACCTCCGCGCCACTGCGCGCTTCGGCTGGACGAAGGCCGTGCTCCAGCACCAGATCGACAACAAGAGCTACGAGAAATACCTGCTCAACCAGACGAACTTCGATGCGACCCTGCCTGCGGAGATCAAGGCGCAGGCGGTGCTGGCGGTCAAAGATCACTACACCTTCGATTTTCTCGACTTGGCCGAGGAGCACTCCGAGCGCGAATTGGAGCGGTCCCTGGTTAACAACATCCGCCGTTTCCTCGCCGAGATGGGCGGCGCCTTCACCTTTGTCGGCAACCAGCACCGTCTGGAGGTCGGCGACCAGGAATACTTTATCGACCTCCTGCTGTTCCACCGCCGCCTGCGCTGTCTGGTGGCGATCGAACTGAAGATCGGCAGTTTCGAGCCGGAACACAAGGGCAAGATGGAGTTCTACCTCGAAGCTCTCGACACGCAGGAGCGCATGGACGACGAAAACCCGCCCATCGGCATTATCATCTGCCGCGACAAAAACAAGACCGTCGTCGAATATGCCCTCCGTACCGCAGGCCGCCCCATCGGCGTCGCCACCTACACGGTCGTCCCCCAACTGCCCGCAACCTACCGCGACCAGCTCCCCAGCCCCGAAGCCATTGCCGAACGCCTGCGCCTGTGGGCCGCCGAGAGCGCCCAAAAGGCCGCCGATGACCGGGCGGAGGGGGCGGGATGAAAAAGGGTTGGCAGACAAAGACGCTGGGCGAAGTCTGCGAAGTTTTCGCTGACGGCGACTGGATCGAAAGCAAAGACCAATCGTCCGAAGGCATCCGCCTCATCCAAACCGGCAACGTCGGCGAAGGCGTCTTCAAAGACCGCGCCGAGAAAGCCCGCTACATTTCGGAAGCGACATTCAAGCGACTGCGCTGCACCGAAATCGTCGATGGTGACTGCCTCGTCTCGCGCCTGCCTGACCCGGTAGGGCGAAGTTGCATTTTGCCAGACACCGGCGAGCGGATGATTACCGCAGTCGATTGCACAATCCTTCGCTTCAACCCGAAGCATCTTCTTCCGACATTCTTTAACCTCTTCTCGCAGTCCGACGATTACCTAACCACGGTCGCCAAGGAATGCACTGGCACGACGCGCAACCGGATTAGCAGGAGCAACCTTGGCCTGACTCCGATTCCCGTCCCCCCTCTCCCCGAACAGCAGCGGATCGTCGGCCTGCTGGACGAAACGTTTGAGGGCCTCGCCACCGCCAAAGCCAACGCCGAAAAGAACCTCCAAAACGCCCGCGCCCTCTTCGAAAGCCACCTCCAATCCGTCTTCAACCAGAGAGGGCCGGGGTGGGTGGAGAAGCACGTTTCTGAGATTGCGAAACATTCTCTCGGCAAGATGTTGGACAAGGCGAAGAACAAGGGAGAACTGCAGCCCTACCTGCGAAACATCAACGTCCGCTGGTTCACATTCGATTTGTCTGATCTTCTTGAAATGCCGTTCCTCCCAACCGAGTCGGAAAAATACACCGCGATCAAAGGTGACGTCCTGATTTGCGAAGGCGGCTATCCCGGACGCGCTGCTATTTGGAACGAGGATTATCCAATCTATTTCCAGAAAGCTCTTCATCGCGTGCGGTTTCACGAGCCAGAGCTGAACAAGTGGTTCGTCTATTACCTGAGCGTTCAGGATTCCAGCGGACAACTGAAGCAGTACTTCAGCGGAACGGGCATTCAACATTTCACCGGCGAAGTCCTTGCGCGGTTCCCGATTCCAGTGCCGCCCTTACCAGAACTCCGCCGAGCCGTGGAGACGTTCGACGCCTTATCGGCCGAAACCCAACGCCTCGCCGCCATCTACTCCCGCAAGCACGCCGCGCTGGATGCGTTGAAGAAATCGCTGCTGCACCAAGCCTTCACCGGAGCACTCTAGGAGATCGCCCCATGAGTCAGGAAAAGAAACTCCAAATCCGGAACAGCACCGCCGAGTTCCTGATCTTCACCCGGCAGGCGGGCGAGGATGGCATTGAGGTCCGTGTGGAAGGCGAGACGGTCTGGCTGACCCAGAAACTCATGGCGGCGCTGTTTGAGGTGGATGTGAGGACCATCAATGAACACCTCGGCAATATTTACGAGGGCGGCGAGCAACAACGGGAGGCAACTGTCCGGAAATTCCGGATAGTTCACGTGGAAGGGAAAAGGGACGTCGCCCGCGAGGTGGAGCACTACAACCTCGACGCCATCATCGCCGTGGGTTTTCGCGTGAACTCGGTCCGCGCTATCCAGTTTCGGCAATGGGCCACCGGCGTCTTGCGGGATTACGCCATCCGCGGCTACGTGCTCGACAAGGAGCGTCTAAAGAATGGCGCGTTTTTCAGCAAGGCGTATTTCGACAACCTGCTGGCGGAGATCCGCGAAATCCGTGCCAGCGAGCGGAGATTTTACCAGAAGATCACGGATATCTATGCCACGGCGATGGATTACAGCGCGGAGGCGGAGACCACGCAGGCGTTTTTCGCCACGGTGCAGAACAAGCTGCATTTTGCCATTCATGGACGCACCGCCGCCGAGTTGGTCGTGGAGCGGGCGGACAGCAACAAAGAGAAGATGGGCCTGACGACGTGGAAGAACGCGCCGCACGGGAAAATCCTGAAGCCGGATGTCGTCGTGGCAAAAAACTATCTCACCGAGAAGGAACTGAAGTCGCTGGATCGCTTCGTGACGATGTATCTCGACTACGCCGAGGATCAGGCCGAGCGCAGCATCCCCATGACAATGAAAGATTGGGCGACCAAACTGAATGCCTTCCTCCAATTCAACGAGCGGGACATCCTCGCCCATCCCGGCAAGGTGAGCCAGGCGGTGGCAAAGGCGTTTGCGGAAAGTGAGTTTGAGAAATACCGGATCGTGCAGGATCGTCTGTTTGAGTCCGACTTTGACCGGCACATCAAGAAAGCTCTGGAAGGCGGTACGGAGCAACCATGAACGAAGCCGAAACCAGAGCCGAGCACATCGACCCCGCGCTGCAGGCGGCTGGCTGGGGCGTGGTCGAAGGCAGCCGGATCCGGCGGGAATACCCGATCACGCCGGGCCGCATCGAAGGCCGTGGTCGGCGCGGGAAGCCGCTGATCGCCGATTACGTGCTGGAATACCGCAACCGCAAGCTGGCCGTGGACGAAGCCAAGGCGTGGGAAGAAGAACTGACTGAAGGCGTGGGGCAGTCGAAGAACTATGCTGGCAAACTCGCCGTCCGCTTCGCCTACGCCACCAACGGCAAAGGCATCTATGCCGTGGACATGCAGACTGGCAGGGAAGGCGAGATCGCCCGCTATCCGACCCCGGACGAACTCTGGCAGATGACCTTTGCCGAAGAGAACGCTTGGCGTGACCGCTTCGCCGCCGTCCCGTATGAAGACAAGGGCGGTTCGCATCCGACCCGGTACTATCAGGACATCGCCATCGAGCGGGTGATGGAGGCCATTGCGGAGAACAAGTCCCGTATCCTGCTGACGCTGGCCACGGGAACTGGCAAGACGTTCATCGCTTTCCAGATCGCGTGGAAACTTTTTCACGCCCGCTGGAACTTGAGCGGCCAGCCAACGCGCCGCCCCCGCATCCTCTTCCTCGCAGACCGGAACATCCTGGCGAATCAGGCGTACAATGCCTTCTCCGCCTTCCCCGAGGACGCGCTGGTGCGGATCGAGCCGGGCGACATCCGCAAGAAGGGCAAAGTGCCCAAGAACGGCAGCCTGTTCTTCACCATCTTCCAGACGTTCATGGTTTCGCCCTCGGATGCCGCCGCATCCGTCAACACCGTCAATCCGGTCAAACCGGTCCTTTCCCCGGCGGTCTACACCGCCTACCCACCCGATTTCTTCGACTTCATCATCATCGACGAGTGTCATCGCGGCGGCGCGAACGACGAGAGCAACTGGCGCGGCATTCTGGACTACTTCGCGCCAGCGGTGCAGATGGGCATGACCGCCACGCCGAAGCGCGATGAGAACGTGGACACCTACCGCTACTTCGGCGACCCGGTCTACATCTACTCCCTCAAAGACGGCCTCAACGACGGCTTCCTGACGCCATTCAAGGTGAGGCAAATCCAGACCACGCTTGACGAGTACGTCTACACGCCCGACGATTGCGTCATGGAAGGAAGCATCGAAGAGGGCAAGCTTTACGACGAGGAAGACTTCAACCGCATCATCGAGATCAAGGAACGAGAGAAGAAGCGGATTGAAATCTTCATGGCGCTGATTGACCAAAAGGAAAAGACCCTCGTCTTTTGTGCGAGTCAAATTCACGCGCTGGCCGTGCGCGACCTGATCAATCAGATGAAGACCAGCAAGGACCCGAACTACTGCCATCGTGTCACGGCTTACGATGGCGAACTGGGCGAACAACACTTGCGCGATTTTCAGGACAACGAGAAGACGATCCCCACGATCCTCACGACCTCGCAGAAACTCTCCACGGGCGTGGACGCCCGCAATATCCGTAATATTGTGCTGATGCGGCCCATCAAACGGATCATCGAGTTCAAGCAGATCATCGGGCGCGGCACGCGGCTTTACGACGGTAAGGACTACTTTACGATCTACGACTTCGTGAAGGCGTGCCAGCATTTCAGCGATCCGGAATGGGACGGCGAACCCCTCGAACCAGAACTTTGCCCGCAGTGCGGGTGCCAGCCGTGCGCGTGCGAAAAGCCGCTACCGCAACCGTGCCCGGTCTGCGGCCAGACCCCGTGTGTCTGTCCGCCGGACATTTGTCCGAAATGCGGCCAGCGGCCATGCGTTTGCAAAAAGCGGGAAAGGGTGAAGGTAAAACTGGCGGACGGCAAGGAGCGCACCATTCAGCACATGATGATGACAAGCTTCTGGCACCCCGACGGCACGCCCATGTCCGCTCAGCAGTTCATGGAACTGCTCTTCGGCAAGCTCCCGGACTTCTTCAAAGACGAGGCCGAACTCCGGGCCATCTGGAGCGCCCCTGACACGCGCAAGAAACTCCTGCAAGGGCTGACCGAGAAAGGTTTTGGCCACGACCAACTATCCGAAATGCAGAAGATCATCGACGCCGAAAAGAGCGATCTTTTCGACGTGCTTGCCCACGTGGCCTACGCCTTGCCGCCGGTCACCCGTGAAGTCCGGGCTGCACGTGCAAGCGTTCACATCAACACCCGCTTCAACACCAAGCAGCAAGTTTTTCTGGATTTCGTCCTACAGCATTACATCACGGTCGGCGTGGAAGAACTGGACCAGGAAAAGCTCACGCCGCTGCTCCTGCTAAAATACCACAACTCCCTCGCGGATGCCGTCGCTGACCTCGGCGGCCGGCCCGAAGAAATCAAAAAAGCCTTCGCCGGTTTTCAGAAGTATCTTTATCAACAAACGGCTGCGGCGTGACGGATCGGGCCGCCCGCCCAGAGCCGGGCATCCTCTCCGCCTTCCCCATTTTCCCCTACTGCGGCGCGCATTCTTGCGCGCCCGCCGTCCGCCGCCCAGGCCCCGTTCCGGCGCCTCCCCGAGGCACCTGGTGGCCGCCCCGCCGACCGCCGCCGGTACTACCACACCCTCGGCGATCCCGGCCTGCGCGGCCGCCGCGATCATCTCCCGGCTCGACCCCGGCCGCACGACATCCCAAAACCGCCAGCGCCAGCGCCATCACTCAGTCATCGTGGTAGCCCGAGGGCGCCGAATACGTCACCTGGCCCGACGGCCCCGCCGCATACTCATACCGCCGCATCTCCGCCGTCAGCACCTCCCACGCCGCCGGCCACGTCACCCGCCGCTGCTCGACCGCCATCATCAGCCCCTGCACCAGTTCCCGCTTGCTCTGCGCCGTGATCCGGTACCCCTCCGTGTCCGGAAACGAAACCCCCGCGCCCTGTGTATCTCCATCTGCGCCGCATGCGGCGTATACTCGATAACCATTTTGCACCTCCTACTAGAGGATAATTTTCAACAACGCCATTTCCGAAAACAAGCCCCGCCGCATACCACCCCGAAGGGCACAGATGGGCCTACGACACCGATCCGGTCCTCGCAGACGCGCATGGCTAACCGCTCGCGGTGGGGCCGATGTGTTTTTTTCTGGCATCCGGAACGCAAATCAGCGACTTTGGGTCGGCAAGGGAGTACCCGTCCACCCCAAACCCCCCAAACCCCAAAACCGCTGGTTCGCAGTGCTCTTGACACTTTTCCCGGTTTCTGCCATTCTCTCTGTCATGACATTGATGTGTCAGACAGGTTCCGGCATGATTCCGACCTATGAGGACCGGGGCCAGCCGAAAAGCGATTTCTTATTTATATGAAACGCCTGGTCGCCAGTCTGGTAGTGGTTGCTATCGTCGTCGGTATGCTTATACTGCCGGCGTTGCACAGCGTGCACTGCGACGACTCCGCCACTCACCACGAGGCCAACTGTCCCGTCTGCCAGTTGGCGAACGCCCCACTGAACACGGCGGACGCGAACGTCGCCGTCGTCAACGCGCCACCGTCGGTCGCGGCCTGTCCGGTTCTGTACCGGATCGCGTTCATTGCTGCCACCTCGCACGACGCCACGCAGGCGCGTGCCCCTCCTGTGACCTGACCGTTTCTCACGTCAGGTGTCCATGCGCGCAGGTCGTCCACCTGCGCCGCGTTGTAGTTCCAAACAGGAGGGTTTTCGATGAATTTCGCACGATTGCGCAGCTTTATGTTGGCGTTTGTTGTTGTCGCCGCAGTGCAAGGAGCCGCGGCAGACGAGTCCACGACCACGAATTTGCAGGAGGAGGTGCGCTCATTACGCGCGCGCCTCGATGCGCTGGAGAAGAAACTCGCGGCGGTGTCCGCGAAACAAGAAACCACCACGACTGCCGCCGCGCCGACAGCACCGCCGGCGCCAATGGCGCTCCTGGCCCTTCCGTCAATCGGCGGCTCCTCTGGCAGCAAGGCCGGCGCCGCCTACATGAACATGAGCTTCGATGTTCTGATGAACGCGGGTTGGACCTCCACGCCGGACGTGGGGTCCATTCAGAAGGGCGGTCACGACCCCTCGCAGCGTGGGTTCTCACTGCGGAACGCCGAGATCGCGCTCGACGGCGCCGTTGATCCGTACTTCAAGGGGTTCGCCAACATCGTCTTGTTCACGGAACCCGACGAAGGCACCGGCATCGAACTGGAGGAGGCCTACGTCCTCACAACGAGCATGCCCGAAGACCTGCAAATCAAGGCCGGTCGTTTCTTCGCCGAGTTCGGCCGCCAGAACAACCAGCACCCGCATAGTTGGGCCTTCGTGGACCAACCGCTCGTGCTGAACCGCATGTTCGGCGAGGACGGTCTGCGCCAGAACGGCATCCGGCTCTCCTGGCTCGCCCCCACGCCAAACTACACCGAGGTGCTGCTGGGCGTGTTCAACGGGCAGGGGGAGGACGCCTTCAGTTTCCGGTACCCCGGGGAAGTCGGCGCTGATGGTGTGTCGCGTCTCTACGGCCGCGCAACCGTTGATCGCCAACTGGACACCCTGAGTGACCTGTTGCTCGTGCCGCGAATCATGACATCCTTCGATCTAACGGACGAACAGACCCTCGTCCTCGGCGCGTCCGCGGCTCTCGGCCCCAACGACACCGGCGAGAACTGCCGCACGCTTGTCTATGGTGCCGACGCCTTCTGGAAATGGAAACCCGCCCATGCCGAGGGCGGCTGGCCGTTCGTCACCTGGCAGACCGAAGTCCTCGGCCGCAATTTCCAGGCAGACGCCGACCCGGCCGCTGGCCTGTCGGCCGAAAACCTCCATGACGGGGGCCTCTACTCCCAGGTACAATGGGGATTTGTCCCACGCTGGGTTCTCGGTCTGCGCGGGGAGTATGTCACTGGCGATACCAGCATCAGCCCCGCCGCCAACGAAGAACGGCCGACCGAAAAAAGGGTCTCCCCCAATATCACCTGGTTCCCTACCGAGTTCAGTAAACTGCGGTTGCAGTACAACCACACCTGGCGTGACGACCTCACCGATGAAGACGCCATCTGGCTGCAACTGGAGTTCATGCTCGGTGCCCATGCCGCCCACAAGTACTAAAAGGATCAAACCTCTGTCGAACTGGATTACCGCGAAGACAACGCCTGAAGAAGGAGCGAAGAAATGAAACGAAATTGCATTCTGCTAATGTCCATCGTCACCTGCTCTCTGTATAGTCAAGCCGGCGAAAGCAAATTCAAGGTCGTCGCGACCACGCCGGAGTTCGGCGCCATTGCCGCCGAAGTCGGCGGCGACTTCGTGCAGGTCGTTTCGCTTGCTAAACCGACCGAAGACGCGCACTTCGTGGATGCCAAACCCAGCCATGCCGTCAAATTGTCGCGGGCCGACGTGCTCGTCGAAGGCGGTGCGGAACTGGAAACCGGATGGCTCCCGCCCCTGCTTGACAATTCGCGCAACGCGAAACTGGCGGCGGGTCAACCGGGCCATGTCGCCTGCGCGGAAGGACTGGCGCTCCTCGAAGTGCCATCCTCTCTCGACCGATCCAAGGGCGACCTGCACGCGATGGGCAACCCCCATTACATGACCGACCCCGTCAACGCCGCCCACGTTGCGGCGCGCATCTGCGAGGCGTTCACAGCGATAGACGCGGCGCATGCGGACGCCTACCGTGCGCAAATGGCTGCCTTTACCAACCACCTGACCGAACGCATCACTGTCTGGCAACAGCAACTGGCTCCGTTCCAAGGCCGCCGGGTGGTGGCCTTCCACAACTCGTGGCCGTACTTCGCGCACCGTTTCGGTCTGCGGATCGACCTCTTCCTCGAACCCAAGCCCGGCATACCGCCGTCGCCGGCGCACCTGGCGGAGGTAATCACGACCATGAAGACCGAGAAGATCAACGTCATCCTCCTCGAACCGTACCAAAACCGCCGCACGGCTGAAACCGTGGCCGACAAGACCGGCGCCGTGATTGTGCCTGTCACCCAGTATCCCGGCGGCATCAAGGGAACCGAGGCCGGTTACATCCAGATGATGGACGGCATCGTCGCTGCTGTCGCACAGGCGCTGAAAGTCAACGAAACTCCGAAAGGCGGAAACCCGTGAACGAAGCCTTTGAGATCATGCGCTGGCCGTTCCTGGCCTGCCTGCTGCTGCCCGGCCTGCTTGTCTACTTCGGGCTGCACATCGTCCGGCGCGAGATCATCTTTGTGGATCTCGCGCTGGCCCAGGTCGCGGCCTTCGGCATCTGTCTCGCAATCCTGCTCGGCCATGACGCCCACGACTGGCAGACCACCGCCTGGTCGGCAGGATTTACCCTTGTGGGCGCGGCGCTCTTGACCCTTACGCGTCCCAGTGGCAAACGGGTGCCGCAGGAAGCCCTGATCGGCATTGTCTACGTCGTGGCCGCAGCCGCAGGCCTCCTCCTGTTGAGCCGCAGCCCCGAAGGCAACGAGGAGTTGCGCAAGACCCTGGTGGGCGAGGTGCTCCTCGTCCGGCCCAGCGAAGTCCTGCGCACCTTCGCACTGTTCGTGGCTATCGGTGTCG
Organism: Akkermansia muciniphila; assembly: GCA_945870025.1. Lineage (GTDB taxonomy): Bacteria > Verrucomicrobiota > Kiritimatiellia > RFP12 > JAAYNR01 > VGWG01. Next base: position 31,118 of record CAMBQN010000021.1, on the reverse strand, counting down.
TACTGGCGCTCCTCCGCCGGCAGTTCCATTTGCTGACGTTCGACCCGCAAAAGGCGCGCGAGAAAGGCATGCGACTGTGGCTCTGGGATTTCCTGTTCTACGCGCTCTTCGGCGCGGCGGTGACCAGTTTCGTCCGCATGGGCGGCGTACTGCTGGTCTTCTCGTACCTGATCATCCCCGCCGTCTGCGCCAGACTGGTCGTGAAGACCCTTGCGGTTCAACTTGCCCTCGGCTGGATCGTCGCCACGGTCGCCAGCGTCGGCGGACTGTACGGTTCCTACCATCTGGACCTGCCCACCGGCGCCGCCATCGTCTGCTCGCTCGGTCTTGCCCTTATACTGACGGGCCTCTGGCGCGCCGCCGCGCCAGCACGAACGAGGATCTCAAGCCAATGAACTGCGCTGAACCCATTTCTTATTAACAAGGCCGGGGAGAAGGTCGCCACCATGAACTTCGTCAGTCTCTTCCTGGGAGCATGCACCGTCCTCCTGGCCACCGCACTCGGTGCTGCTGGCGTTCTGGGATTTCGCACGATGGGCAGGCGCTGCTACGCCAGTTTCATCGCGTTCTGTGCCGGCGCAATGGGATTCTCGGCTCTCGAAATGATTTCACAGTCTCATGCCTTGACCGGCCACCGCCTGGCGGGAATGAGCCTGTTGACTGGAATGGTTGCCATACTCGCCCTCGATAAACTATTGCCGCATGCGCACATGATCGTCATGGGAAGCGAAATCTCGGGCGCCAAACGCAAGGTAGCCATGCTTGTCGGGACCATCACCATCCACAACATACCCGAGGGTTTTGCGATTGCCGCTGCCTTCGCCACGTCCTCCTCGCTGGGTTGGTTGGTCACGCTATCCATTGCTTTGCAGGACATCCCGGAAGGGCTGATCGTCGCCGCGCCAGTGGCCTGTTACGGCGAGACGACCAAACGTTCCTTCCTGTTGGGTGTCTTCTCCGGTGTGGTAGAGTTTTTCGCAGCCATTGTCGGCTTTCTGTTCCTGCGCATTGCCTCCGACGTCACACCTTTCGCACTCGGTTTTTCGGGTGGCGCCATGGTGTATGTGGTGCTTGCCCACCTTCTGCCAGACGCCATGCAGGCTGAAAGCCGCTACGCCGCATTGACCGCACTGATCGCCGGAATTGCCGTAGCCTGGGGGCTCTCGATGTTGATCGGTCTCTGACCGTCAGAAAGACTTGCCCGATCCGCCAAGAACGCCCATTGACGTATTATGAACATACGTTCATAATGGCGTTGTCTTTTTGAGGAGAACTCGATGCCGCGACCCTGTTGCCTTCGATACGTCGGCCAAACGCCCTGTGCCCGGTACTTCAAACCAGCCGGGTTTCCCATCCGCATGCTGGAGGAAGTCGTACTGGGTCTCGATGAACTCGAAGCCCTGCGCTTGGCGGACCTGAACGGCCTCTACCAGGAGCAGGCTGCGGAACAGATGAAGATTTCCCGTCCGACGTTCTCAAGAATTGTGGAGGAAGCGCGACGGAAAGTGGCAGATGTCCTGATTCACGGCAAGGCGCTCCGTCTGGAAGGTGGAACCGTGGTAATGAACTGAAGCGCGTGCGGTAAGAGACTATGCCATACGAACAGATAGTCGTGTGCAAGGAACAATAGCAATGGAACCCAAGAAATCGCTGATTCACGAAGACCCGCGGGTGCCGCTGGCGGCAGAGCGCACGTTTCTGGCTTGGATTCGCACCGGCCTCGCGCTGATGGGATTTGGTTTTGTGGTGGCACGCTTCGGGTTGTTTCTCCGGGAATGGTCAGCGGCACAGAATATCGATCACCATTTTGGGCACGGGGTCTCCTTATGGATGGGAATCGTCCTGGTGGGATTGGGGGTGTTCTTGAATCTGGCTGCTCTGGTGCGGTATCGCCGCTATCTTCAGCAACTCGCTCAAGGCATCTTGCCTGACGCGAAACCGCGTCTCGAAACGGCGGTTGCCGTAACCCTGGCGCTCATAGGCGTAGCAGCCGTCCTTTACCTCATTCTCGCAGCCTGCTAAAAGGAATTTTGACTAGATGGTACATAGAACAAAGAAGGAGGGCGCGCTCCGTACAGGTGCCGCAAGCATACTGGAAAGCATTTCGGACGGCGTGTTCACTGTGGATGCCGACTGGCGTATCACCTCGTTCAACCGCGCCGCCGAGACCATTACCGGCATTCGTCGGCGCGACGCCATCGGCAAGACCTGCTCCGATGTGTTCCGCGCCAGCATGTGCGAGGCGGACTGCGCCCTTCGGCACACCGTCAAGACCGGCAAACCCATCGTCAACAAGTCCGGGTACATCGTGAATGCCGAAGGCCGGCGAATCCCCATTTCTCTCTCTACCGCCATTCTCCACAACGAACGCGGCCGCATCATTGGCGGTGCGGAGACCTTTCGGGACCTCAGCCTGGTGGAGGAACTGCGCAAAGAACTCGAAGGCCGGTGCCAGATAGGCGACTTGATTAGCCGCAGCGCCGCGTTGCGCCGGATCTGCGAACTCCTGCCGCAGATTGCCCCCAGTGAGGCAACCGTCCTGATTCACGGTGAAACCGGCACAGGCAAGGAACTCCTGGCGCGCGCCATCCACACCCTCAGCCCGCGCAAGAACAAGCCGTTCGTGCCGGTCAACTGCGGTGCCTTGCCAGACACGCTGCTGGAATCCGAGTTGTTCGGCTACGTGAAAGGGGCGTTCACGGGGGCCGCGGCCGACAAGCCCGGCCGCTTCGCGCTGGCCGAGGGCGGCACGGTATTCCTGGACGAGATTGGCGACATCAGCCCGGCCATGCAGGTGCGCCTGCTGCGGGTGTTGCAGGAGCGGACCTACGAACCGCTCGGGGGCACACAGACGCGGCATGCCGACGTACGCATCATCGCCGCCACGCATCGCGATTTGGCCGCGCTGATCCGCAAGGGCGCCTTTCGCGAGGATCTCTTCTATCGCCTGAACGTCGTCAAACTGGACCTGCCTCCGCTCCGCAAGCGCAAGGAGGATGTCCCCCTCCTCGTCGAGCACTTCGTCGCCCGCTTCAACCGACGTCAGGGTAAATTGGTCGCCGGTGTGGCCCCGGACGTCATGGCGCTGCTCATGGCGCACGACTATCCCGGGAATGTGCGCGAACTGGAGAACATCATCGAGCGGGCCTTTGTGCTCTGCGGCGCGGGAAGGATCGAGCGCGTTCACCTGCCGCCTGAACTCACCGGTCAACCAGCCGTAACTCCGGCTCCGGCCGGCGACACCATTGCCGCGCAGACCCGCGTCGCCGAAGCGCAGGCCATCCGTACGGCCCTGGAACAGCATGGCTTCAACCGCCTCGCCGCCGCCAGCGCCCTCGGACTGCACAAGAGCACGCTCTTCCGCAAGATCAATGCCTTGCGGATTGAGCTTCCAGAGAAGGACGGTCGTTCGCGGGGGCAAAAGCGGGTGATTGGGGACAAGCCCAGGTAGTGTCGCGCAAGCGCGCCTCTCGTTTCGGCACATAGTCGCGAATCGGCGACTCTCGCGTGTATTCTGCTCCTGACCAATCTCTGCCGCATCCACATGCCGTCAAACAGGTTACGTGTGTGCAACGCGCCTGCTCCGCATCTTGGCACGCTTCGTGATATAGAGTACATCACAAAGCGGAGGGATGCAGAATCATGAAAGTGGCATTGGCAACGTGGAACGGAAGAATCTCGCCGGTGTTCGATGTAGCCCGGCAGATTCTGCTGCTGGATGTGGCAGACGGTCGTGTGATCGCCCGGCGCGAGGAAACGTTGCCCGGCGACGAAATGCAGGCGCAGGCCGGTCAGTTGGCGACGCTCGGTGCGCAGGTTTTGATCTGCGGGGCCATATCGCATTCCATGGCCGCTGTCCTGGCAGGCAAGGGCATTCGGGTGATTCCATTCACGGCTGGGGCTGTAGAAGAAGTCGTGGCCGCGTGGTTGGCGGGATCCCTGCCAAGTGCGGTTTTGTCGATGCCAGGCTGTTGTGGTCAGCAGAAGCGCTGTCGCCACGGCAGGGCCGGGCAACGAAACGAGCGTCCATGGGCCTGCAAACAGGAGGAAGCATGAAGATCGCAATCACCGCAACAGGCAAAGAGATGTCCAGTGCCGTGGACCCGCGTTTCGGGCGGGCCAAGTTCTTTCTGGTCGTGGATACCGACACGAATGAAAGCGCCGCACATGACAACGCCCAGAATCTGAATGCCGCGCAGGGCGCAGGCATACAGGCCGCCGAAACGGTTGCGCGGCTGGGGGCGGCGGCCGTGATCACCGGCAATGTGGGGCCGAAAGCCTTCCGTGCCTTGCAGGCGGCCGGTATCAGAATCTACCTGTCGAAGGAAGGCGCGGTGGCGGATGCCATCCGCGCGTTCCAGGCGGGCGAGTTGACGGAGGTTTCCGCCGCCAACGTGGAAGGTCACTGGGCGTAGATGGGGAAAGTGACCCGGAGCATTACCAGCCAGAAGAAGGGGGCCAAAATGACGAAAATCGGAATCATCATCTGTGCCCGCTACAGGAGTTGTGGCGGCGGTAAATGTTTTCGGGCGTTGCGCGATCGGCGCGGGGCATTTTCGATCTACCCTGCCGGAGAACCAGTGGAGATCATTGGCTACTCGAGTTGTGGTGGCTGTCCGGGTGGCAATGTGGAATACGTTCCTGCCGAGTTCAAGAAGAACGGCGCCACGACCATTCATCTAGCCACCGGGCTCGTCGTCGGTTACCCGCCGTGTCCCAATATCCGGCACTTCAAGGCGTTCATCGAAACTGCCTATGATCTGCCTGTCGTGATTGGCACTCATCCCATCCCGCAGACCTACATGAAGGTACATGAAAGACTGCCTTTCTGGAAGGACAACGCCATGGCGGACCTTGCCAAACCGCTTCTGGAAGAGTCACCGGAGATCCAGGCTGCCTATAATTGAGTGTCAGGTGCAGCAACCCAAAAAAAGGAGACCCCCATGCCAAAAGGAAACGGAAAAGGGCCAACAGGAAAAGGGCCGGGCACAGGCTGCGGACGCGGCCCGTGCGCCGCGGGACAACGCAAGCGCCCGGCGGCAGGCGCCGGCCAAAGGCCAGGCCGAGGTCGCGGTGGACGCGGCCGTGGTGCGGGCCGCGGCGGCAAAGGCATCGGTGGCGGTCAGGGTGGTGGCCGTTAGCAAACATCACGAATAGGAGAACGACAATGCCAGCAGGAAATGGAATGGGACCCCAGGGAATGGGGCCGATGACAGGACGAGGTATGGGCTTCTGCGCCGGGGTTGCGGCACCGGGATCCATGAACACGGTTCCGGGCCGGGGCCTCGGAATGGGGTTCGGTCGCGGAAGGGGCGCATGCGGTGGCGGACGCGGCAATGGCCGCGGCTGGCGCAACATGTTCAACGCCACCGGGTTGACCGGATGGCAGCGGGCGGCGGCCGGATGGCCGCTGATGGGTGCCGTATCGCCCGATGTGGCCGCGCCGACACGCGAACAGGAGTTGGCCGCGCTGAAAAGCCAGGCCGAGTACTTCGAGAACACAGCGGGCGAGATCCGCAGGCGCCTTCAGGAACTGGAGACGGAAAAGGCGGAGAAGTAGGACATGGCAACACAGTCCCGGCTTCCGCGTGGATGCCAGGACTGTCCAACTTGGGAGAACTCAAAATGCCGCAATTGCCGGAAGAAGTCAGCAAGGCTTGGGATGACAGAAACGGCCCGATCATCTTGGTGACGGTTGACGAAGCCGGACTGCCCAACGCGATCTATGCGGGTGCGGTCAGTAAGTTTGCGGACGACACGTTGGTCGTCGCCGATAACTACTTCGACAAGTCACGGCGCAACATCCTGCGCGGGCGCAAGGGTTCGATTTTGTTCATCACAAAAGACAACCAGTCCTTTCAGATCAAGGGTCGGCTCGAATATCACCGATCCGGCGCCATTTATGAAGACATGAAGAAGTGGAATCCTCCGGAACACCCCGGACATGCGGCCGTATCGCTGCTGGTCGAGGAAGTCTACCAGGGCGCCAAAAAGTTGCTTTAACAAGAAGGAGGAACGGCGCTGATCGCAGCCCTCAAGAAGCACATCAAATGAAAACCGAGAAAACCATCATCACGAAAGTACTGGCAACGCTTTGCCGGGTATGTCCACTTTGCATTTGCGCACGCCAATGGCCGAATAGTTGGTTCGCGAAAGCAATAAGGGAGATCGAGAGGTCCTGTCCTGCTTGCAGAGCCTATGCACATCTGAGAAAGGGCGGCGCCAATGGAGAGTCCGCAAAGCGATTATGGAATCGACAATGACTGTCCGTACTGAGAATCTCAATCTCGTCGGGTTTACGCCCCTCGTTTCTCCCCGTGCGCTGAAGAAAGAACTTCCGGCGTCTGGCCGCGTGTTGTCCAGCGTGCTGAAGGCGCGTGGCGCTATCCGCGATATCCTCGCCGGACAAGACCCGCGCCTGCTGATTGTTGTCGGACCCTGTTCGATTCATGACCCCAAAGCGGCGCTGGAATATGCCGCTTTGCTCGCCGGCCTTCGTGCGGAATTGGAGGATGAACTGCTGATCCTGATGCGTGTCTATTTCGAAAAGCCGCGCACGACTGTCGGATGGAAAGGCCTGATCTACGATCCGCGCATGGACGGCTCGGCGGATATCAACTACGGATTGCGCTCTGCCCGGCGCCTGCTGCTGGACATCAACGCCATGGGTGTTCCCGCCGGGACCGAGATGCTCGACCCCATTGTGCCGCAATATACGGCGGATCTGGTCTCGTGGGCGGCCATCGGCGCGCGCACGACGGAATCGCAAACTCATCGTCAAATGGCCAGCGGATTATCCATGCCGGTTGGGTTCAAGAATCGGACCGACGGCAATGTTCAGGTTGCTATTGATGCCATGGTGTCGGCGCGCCACGAGCAAAGTTTTCTGGGGATTGACGACGACGGCCATACCGCCATTGTAGGCACCAGCGGCAACAGGAACGGTCATTTGATTCTGCGAGGCTCGAAATCCGGCTCCAACTACAGTGTCACAGCGATTAAGAGCGCGCGCGAACGAATGGTCGCAAGCGGGCTTCCGCCGTCCATCATGGTGGACTGCAGTCACGGAAACTCGGGGAAGCAGTTCGATGCCCAGGAAAAGGTGTGGAATGCGGTACTGCGTCAACGCCGAGGCAACCGTGCCATTGTCGGAATGTTGGTGGAGAGCAACCTCTTCCAGGGAACCCAATCTATGCCAGAGAAGTCAACAGACCTGCGGTATGGGGTTTCGGTTACCGACGAATGCGTGAGTTGGCAAACCACCGAGAGAATGCTGCGGCGCGCAGCGGCGGCGGCGAGAACATACGCGAAGGGTCGTAAAGGGCCAGGATTGCGAAGCGAGTGACAGTGAGTCTTATGGTGAGCCTTATGGACATTGCGGTTGCCAGCGGAAAGGGAGGGACAGGCAAGACCACCGTGGCGGTGAATCTCGCATGGGTCCTGGGGGAGTCCGGCCTGAAGGTTCAGTACCTCGACTGTGATGTCGAAGAACCGAACGGCCACATCTTCCTCATGCCGGAGATCACGTCTACCGCATCGGTCGGCATTCCCGTTCCGGTGGTGGATGAGAAGAAGTGTACCGGCTGCCGCACGTGCGCCGAGGTCTGTCAGTACCACGCCATCGCCGTACTGAAAAAGGCCCTGGTATTCCCGGAACTTTGCCACGGTTGTGGCGGGTGTGCGCTCGTGTGCCCCGTGGGCGCCATCCACGAGGAGAACCGGGCGATCGGCGTGGTCGAATCCGGCGTCTCCGGCGGCGTGGCGTTTGTCCAGGGGCGTCTGAACGTCGGCGAACCCACGGCGCCTCCGTTGATTCGCGCCGTCAGGAAGAAAGCAATTCTGGATGGCATCGCCATTCTGGACGCTCCTCCGGGCACGTCCTGCCCCGTGGTTACGACCGTGCGGGACGCCGACTACGTGCTCCTGGTCACGGAACCAACGCCGTTCGGTCTGAACGACCTCAAACTGGCTGTGGAGATGCTGCGCCAACTTGGACTCCGGCATGGCGTGGTCATCAACCGCGCGGATATCGGCGACCAACAGGTGCGCGCCTTCTGCGCCGCCGAACGCATTCCGGTGCTGCTGGAACTTCCCGACGACCGCCGGGTGGCGGAGGCCTATTCGCGCGGCCAGCTTACACTGGAAGCCGTGTCGGAATGGCGTCCCCTGTTTGTGAATCTGTGGAAACGCATGGAGGAGAATGTATGCCAGTCGAACGTGCAATGACCGCGTATACCCAGGAACGGTTGAACTGCGCGCAAAGTGTGTTGCGCGGTTTCCAACACCGTCACACTATCAGTGAGGAACAGATCGTAGACGCCCGCCGGCATGGAGGCGGCCGGGCGGAGGAAGGTATGTGCGGGGCGCTGTATGCCGCACTGTCGCTGGTCGACGACCCGCCGGTTCGCGAGCGCGTGCGGGCCGATTTTACAAAAAGCGTTGGCTCTGAGAAATGCCGGGAGATCAAGCGTGACATGCGCATACCATGTCACGAATGCGTGCGGCTGGCAGCGAGCTTGTTGGCGGAACACACCCCCGTGCCTGCCGCGCTGCAACCAAGCAAAGAAGTCCAAACGTGAGAGAACTTGTTGTCATTAGCGGCAAGGGCGGCACGGGCAACACCAGCCTGGTCGCGTCGTTTGCGGCATTGGCCGGTTCGACAGGCTCACGGCAGGCCGGGAACGCCGTGCTGGCGGACTGCGATGTGGATGCCGCCGACCTCCACCTCCTGCTGGCACCCACGATGTGCCGGCGCGAAGATTTTTACTGCGGCCATACGGCGATCCTTCGACAGCCCGACTGCATCGGTTGCGGCGCCTGCCTGGCCCGGTGCCGGTTCGATGCCGTCCGCAAGACCGATGGCGGCGCCGGCGAGGCCACGTTCACCATTGACACCACCGCCTGCGAGGGGTGCGGCGTGTGCGTCTGGTCGTGCCCGGTGAAGGCCATCGATTTTCCCGAACGACTCAGCGGCGAATGGTACGTATCCGACACGCGCCACGGCCCGATGGTCCATGCCCGCTTGACCCCCGGCGGCGAGAACTCCGGCAAACTGGTCGCCAAAGTCCGGGAAACCGCCCGCGCGCTGGCCGAAGAACGGAAGGCCGACCTCATCCTGGTCGATGGCCCGCCGGGCATCGGTTGCGCCGTGATTGCCTCCGTGAGCGGCGCATCGCAGGTTCTGGTGGTGACGGAACCAACCCTCTCGGGTTCACACGACATGGCGCGAGTTCTGGAACTCACGCGCCACTTCAATATCCCGGCCGCCGTCTGCGTCAACAAGTGGGACCTGAATGCCGAGATGACCACCCGCATCGAGGCCGAAGCCCTCCGGGCCGGCGCCATGATCGCCAGCCGTGTGCGCTATGGTCGGGCTGTGACGGACGCCCAGTTGAGGGGACGCGCCGTGGTCGAGACCGATTTCGGCCCTCTCGCCGCGGATATCCGGACCGTATGGGAGAACCTGTCCCGATGAAAATCGTCATTCTGGCGGAAAATACGGCCCTCGCACGCGACGTGCGGGGCGAACATGGACTCGCCTTCTGGATTGCTACCGACGAGCAGTGCCTGCTTTTCGACACGGGTCAGGGGCTTGTGCTGGCCGACAACGCGCAGGCATTACGTGTGGATCTGACTGCGGTAGATACGATGGTCCTCAGTCACGGACACTACGACCACACCGGTGGACTGGCCGCTGTGTTGCGTCAGGCGGCGGGCACCGTAACGGTGCATGCGCATCCAGACGCACTGCTACCCAAATATCATCAGGACAAGACGGGTGCCCGCGAAATCGGCATGTCCGCAGGGGCACGCGACGCCTTGCTCGGCAAACAATGCCGGTATACGGCGTCTCGGCAGTCATCCGAAGTCGCGCCCGGTATCTGGACCACAGGCGAGATTCCGCGCCTGCACCCGGAAGAGGCGATTGCCGAACCCTTTTGCCGCGACCCGGAAGGAATCGACCCGGACCTTCTGCTGGATGACCAGGCACTCTTCATGGAAAGCCCTCGCGGCACGGTCGTCCTACTCGGATGCGCCCACGCGGGCATCATTAACACCCTCGACTACATTCAAAGGCTCACCGGCAACAAACCAGTGCGCGCCGTGATTGGCGGCACACACCTGCGGGCGGCATCTGCGGAACGCATGCACTGGACGATCCGGGAGTTGCGCCGCTTCAACATCAACCTTCTGGTCCCCTTGCACTGCACCGGCCAGAAATCGCTCGCCGCACTTTGGTCGGCCTTTCCCAACACCTGCCAGGCAGGCGGTGCGGGAACCGTATTCGAGTTCTAAACAAGGAGAAGACGACATGGCAAAGAATGACAAATGTGGCTGTGGACAAGGACAATCGCACAAACACGCTACCTGTGATGCTGCGCACGTAGCGGCTCCAAATAGTCCCGACGACGCTCTTGACGAGGTAGTTCTTGAGGAGCGGTTGCAGCGCATTCGACACAAGATTCTGGTGATGTCCGGCAAGGGTGGCGTGGGCAAGAGCACGGTGGCAGCTAACCTGGCGATTTCCCTATCCCTGGCCGGCAAGCGAGTCGGCCTCCTGGACGTGGATATCCACGGGCCGAGCATTCCCAAGATGCTGCATCTGGAAGACGCCGACGTGCAAACCAAGGACGGCGAAATCCTTCCGGTCGCGCATGCTGGACTCAAAGTGATGTCCATCGCGTTCCTTTTACGGGACCGCGACGATGCTGTGATCTGGCGCGGACCGATGAAAATGACCGTCATCAAGCAGTTTCTCAAGGACGTCGATTGGGGCGATCTCGACTACTTGATCATCGACTCGCCTCCCGGTACCGGCGACGAACCATTGTCCGTCTGCCAACTGGCCGCGCCCGTGGATGGCGCCGTGATCGTCACAACCCCGCAGGATGTGGCCACCGCCGATGTGCGCAAGTCGATCAACTTCTGCCACCAGATGGATCTTCCGGTCCTCGGGGTCGTCGAAAACATGAGCGGCTTCGTCTGCCCCAAGTGCGGCGAACTTACGGACATATTCAAGTCCGGCGGCGGCGAACGGATGGCTGCGGACATGGGCGTGCCATTTCTTGGGCGCATTCCCATAGATCCTGCGGTTGGACAGGCCTGTGACGCCGGCACCCCGTTTGTCTATCACTACAGCCGGACGGAAACAGCCAAGGCTTTCGAACATGTCATCGCGCCGATACTGGCGCTTTCAGGCAAGATCGCAACAAACCAAACACCAAACACAACAAACGAAGGGAAGAACACACCCATGAGAATCGCCATACCGATCGCCGAAGGCAAACTGTGCATGCACTTCGGACACTGCGACCAGTTCGCACTGCTTGACGTGGACGAGAAAACGAAAAAGCTCACAGGCAAGCGAATGGTGACACCCCCGCCGCACGAACCGGGCGTTCTGCCTCGCTGGTTGCACGAACAAGGCGCAACAGTCATCATCGCCGGTGGCATGGGTAGCCGCGCGCAGAACCTGTTTGCGGAAAACAGTATCAAGGTTGTGGTGGGCGCACCCGCCGAAGCGCCGGAACAACTCGTCGCTCAGTATCTGGCAGGCACGCTGGTATCCGGGGCGAATGTCTGTGATCACTGAGCCCACAACGGCGGCCATGGCGGCGCTTCAGGCAAGTCTGCACTCGCAGTGCATGCTCTGTGGCGCCGACCATCCGCAGGGACTTCGGCTCGCGTTCAACACGCATGCCGATGGGCACGTGGAAGCACTGTTCCCATGTGACCGACTATACCAGGGTTACACTGGCTATCTGCATGGCGGCGTCATCGCCGCGCTTCTGGATAGCGCGATGACGAACTGTCTCTTCGCGCACGGACGAGCTGCGCTGACGGGAGAGCTGAACGTGAGGTTCCTAAAACCCATAATCGTGAGCCGCCCCGCCATCGTTAGTGCCCGGCTGGCTAAATCGTTACCTCCGCTTTTCTATATGGAGGCTGACATCCGTCAGAATGGCCACATTATGGCCAAGGCATCAGCCAAGTTCATGGAAGCATGGTCCAAAGTCAGTCGCAGAACATTTATTGCCTGAGTTGCAGTTGCACGAATTTGTCTTTAGGCCTGGCAAGGGACGGGCCTTCTCTCCAGTCCCCTCCGCCCGTGCCCGAGCAACCCTTTGATGCCAAAGTGATTGAAAGAAGACGAAGAGAGGGTCAGAAAGCCAGCGGTTGTACTATCCTTACCCCTCGTCCGCCGTACTGGCCTCAAACCTCATGTTCTTTCGCGCCAAGATCGAGTCCGTCTTTCCCTTTCTCCCTTACAGCCCTGCGCATTCTTGCCCGGACCCCGCTGCCCCACCCGTCACCGCGTCGCCTCGCTCACTCCCACACCCACACACTCCTCTCGCCCTTCCTCACTCACCCCCGTCCGCGCTCGCCACTCCTATCAACCCGCGCCACTCGACCACCTTATCGCCGGCCTCGACCGCCGCCCGTGTCTTCCTGGGCAACAGAGATATCTCGGGGACACTCATCTGTGTCTAAACTATTGCATCGCAAGCAAAATATTCCCGTCACACGCCGCCCTGGGCCAGCATCAGAGTCAGCGTTCCGATAGTCGCCAGCAGCTCTCCTGCAGCCGATCCGCCGTTCTCTGGGAACGCCTCTGTTTATCCCCGTTTCGCCATCAATCAGCATCCGCGTTTTTTGGAGTGCGCCAAACTTGCAGACAGGTACTGAAAGTGGTAACATACACGCATCTGGAGAAGAGTCATGATGCCGATTACACTGGATGCCATTGACGATTACGTTAAACGACTCGTTGCGCGTTTCAACCCGCAGACCGTGCTCTTATTCGGTTCCCAGGCCACAGGAACGTCGGCTGCCGACAGCGATGTTGACCTTCTCGTCGTCATGGATCACGATAAAAAGCGTGATATTGATCAGGAAATCGAGATTGATCGGGCACTGTCCCGCCCATTCCCTCTGGATATTCTGGTCCGCAGACCCGTTGAGTTGAAACGTCGTATGGATGCGAACGACATGGCGCTGACCGGCATGTTCAAGACAGGAAAGTTGCTCTATGTGCGCACGCAACATCACGCTTGAATGGGTCAACAAGGCGGAAGAGGATGCCGCCGTAGCCGAGCGCGAAAGCCGCGTGCGCAAACGGCCTTCGCCGGGGGCAGTCTGCTATCATGCGCAGCAATGCATCGAGAAGTACTTGAAGGCCGTCCTGCAGGAAATGGAACGCCCCATCTCGAAGACGCACGATCTCTATGTACTGCTTGATCTATGCGGCGTGGATCGTCTCGGGGCCGCCGTGGATCGCGACGGACTTGTCAGTTTGACGCGGTACGCAACGCACTTCCGCTATCCTGGAGAACCGGCGACAAAGGACGATGCTAAACTCGCTATTCTGCTCATGCGCCGCTATCGGACGGCACTTCGCACACATCTGGGCCTGCGAGACGGTAACCCATAATTCTTACCTATCGGCCGCCAAGGGCCTGGTATTCTATCCAGCATCCGAACCCGAGATCTTCTGGACAGGGGATGGGAGTGAGCAGCTCATCGCTTGAAGAACCATTAGCAGGTCCCCCGGCCACGGCCCGTTCTTCCGGGCGTGATTGAGCGCCCTTCAGAACGGGCCGTTCATCTGCGCCAATCACCCCTTCATTATCTTGCCGGCGGTCTGCGGTTTCTCTTTCCCCTGGCTCCATTTCCGGACCTACTCAGCGACGGTCTTCCGTCCAGGAAGCCCCAAAAACCCCTTGGCCGCAATCCGGCGCGTGGTGGATCCGTTGCTGAATCACCGGAAACCGCAAGCTGCTGCCTTCCTGACCGACCCGGCGTCAATACCGCCGCCTCAGCCGCCGACCGCAGGACGAGCCGTTTCCGCCCCGGCGATAGGCCGTGGGTTCATGCCATTCAATGGGGGGTGCTGACATTCTGCTGACAATCAGTTGGCAACCTGCTGACAATCTGCTGACAAAATGATGACAAAATGACCGCCTAAAGCTGCCTTTATGTGCAACTATCGAAAAAGGTGTGCAGACCGGAAAATCGCCTATTTTATGGCAAAAACCCCATATTTTAAGGGCTTTTTAGTGGCGGAGGGGGAGGGATTCGAACCCCCGGTACCTTGCGGCACGCATGATTTCGAGTCATGTGCATTCAACCAGGCTCTGCCACCCCTCCGCAGTAAGAGGCATTAAAAATAGCGTATCGCTCCTGCGGCGTCAAGGCAAAGGTGAAAATTTGACGAATATGCACTTTCACCCCGGACGCTTTTGGGCTATGATAATTCATTGCCTCACGTTACGTAAGCAGAAGAGGTTAAATTTTTATGTCCTTTACCTATCCCATCGGACGAATAGTGGCCGGCGATCCTCAGCGGGTGCGGACGGCCGTTGAGCGATTTCATGCCCAGGCGGTTGATCACGTCGCCTTCTGCTCGGGCGAAACCGGCTACTCGCCGCGGCGGACGACCCTCGGCCGGCGCGAGTCGGTCTCCGGCCCGGGCACGTTTACGCGGCGGGCGTTGCGGACCCTGACCTTCGCTCCGGGGCAGCATCCGGGTTGGTGGATCAAGCGCACCGATCTGGATGAGCAACTGGACGTCGGCGTCTCGCCCCGAAACATTTGGACGAGCCAGCGGAACATCGTCCTGCGCAGCGGCTCGCCGCACAACTACCTGCGCATGGTCGAGCACATCGTCGCGCTGCGGCTGGGCTTGGGGATCGACGATCTGGTCGTCGAAACCGGATCGGGAGATCCGCCTCTTTTTGACCGCAGCAGCCTGGATCTGGTGGAGGCGGTCGAACGCGCGGGTATCATCGAACGGGACGAGCCGGCGCGCTACGTGACGGTGAAGGAGCCGGTCACCATTGGCGGCGACCGGGGAGATTTCATCACGATCCTGCCCGCCGAAAAAGGGGTTCGCCGGCTGCGCCTGGATTGCGCGATCAACTTTTCATCGGTGATCGGCAAGCAGCGCTTGGTCTACGATCTGACCCCCGAAACCTTCCGTACCGGTGCGTTTGCGCGCACCAACGCGTCTCAAGCGCAGAGGGCCCTCGCCCTGACCGTCGGCCTCTTATTCGCCGACACGCGGAATCTGGGCTATACGAACCAGAACATTCTGATCCACGGCAAGAAAAGGTATTTGAACGAGCCCCATCTGCTCCAGCCCGACGGCCGTTCGCTCGAGCCGGTGTGGCATCGGGCCACGCTCGACCTGCTCGCGGCTCTGGCGCTAATCGACTGCGGAAGGCTGGCCGGAACGGTCGTCTCCTACCGCGCCGGTCATACGCTGGATTGCCGTTTGATGACGCTCCTCTACCGGCACGACCTGCTGACGACCTGCTAGTCCACATAGGCGCGGATGCCCGCGATGATCGCTTCGGCGAGCCGCTGACGATAGTCGCTGGTTTCGAGCCGGCGGGCCTCGCTGGTATTCGAGAGGAAGCCCACTTCCACGAGAATTGCGGGACAGGGCGCGTTACGCAGCACGTGATAGCGGGCCCGTTTGATGCCCCGGTCGGGACGTCCGAGTTTGGCCAGTTGACGGTGCACCGCAAAGGCCAGGGCGAAGTTGGCGTCGGCAAACCGGTTTCCGGGAGCCACCGCTTCCGAGGCCCCCCCGCTGGTCGACGGGAAACCTGCGGCGGGGACCAGGTAGGTCTCAACGCCGGCGGCCTGCAGATTGGGTGCGGCATTCGCATGGATGCTCACCAGGCAGTCGGCTGGGGCGTTGGCGGTGAGTGTGACCCGGAGATCCAGCGGCAGGGCCGAGTCGTCGTTGCGCGTGAACATCACATGCACTGGCGCACGGGCGAGTCCGGCGGCGACGCGGCGCGCCAGATCCAGCGTCAGGTCTTTCTCCTGCTGCCGCGTCACCGCACTCGTGGCCCCCCGATCCTCGCCGCCGTGTCCGGGATCGAGCATGACCGTCAGGTACCGCCTGCGGGCGGTTTGCGGCAGCCGCTTGTTCGGCGGCGTGTGCAGGGATTCAAGATCCCGGACGTCCGGCGCCGAGAGGTAGAGGTTTTTTGATCCCGCCGGCTGGAAGGCCGGCGGCGCATTGAGCCAGATTGTGGCGCCATCGATCTCCATGGAGCGACTACCGGCAACCAGGCGGATCGTGTGGCTCGGGGTCTTCAGTGTTGCGCCTTTCGCCGATACCCGCAAACCGGCGGCAGGCGCCTGAAGCCGCCGGGCCACGTCGGCCAGCGGCACCCAGCCGGTCAGACTAGTGGGCAGACTGGCGGGCGGCGGTTTTCCCGGTTGCGACGACGGCGGCGGAAGAGATGCGCATCCCGCCATGAACAGGCAGCAGGCCACGCCTGCCCCGACCGAGCGGATCGCCGAATAGAGCGTGTGGCTGAAACTCATAGAACTCGCTGTTTGCGGGGGAAGATGAAAGGCGGGATCGTCCCGGCTCCCTAGGGAACCGTCCTCGGCCCCGCTAGGCGTCGATCTTCACCGTCGCTTTTTCGCGTAAGTCGGCGACATAGGCCGCGACCACCTCGCCGCGGGCGGTGTGGCGCAGGAAATCGCGGATCGATTCGCGTACGTCGTCAAAGGATGCTTCGACCGCCTGCTCCTCGTCGTTCTTGTAGATGAGGTGGAAACCGAACGGCGTTTCGATCACGTCGCTCAGCTCGCCAACCTTCATAGAGAACACGGCCGTGTCGAACTCCGGAACCATCATGCCGCGGCTAAACCAGCCGAGGCTGCCTCCGTCCGCTTTGCCGCTGGGGCAGTCGGAGTGCGCCCCCGCCTCCGCGCCAAAATCCCCGCCGGCCGTGACCCGCGCCCGAATCTCATTGAGTTTGGCGATGGCGTCGAATTTGGCCTGCGGGCTGCCGTTTTTCGGCTTCACCAGAACGTGCTGCGCCTGCACACGCACCTCACGCTTGTACTCGTCTTTGTGCGCGCTAAAATGGGCGCTGATATCGGACTCCCGTGGATCGGGAACGCCCTCCGTGACCTTCGCAATCAGCTTCTCCACACGCTGCCCGCGCGTGAGCTGCGCGCGAAAGTCGGCCTCCGAAAGCCCCTGCTTGGCGAGCGCCTCCGCGAGCTTCTCTGCTCCGCCCACCTGCTCGGAGACCTCCTGAAATTTCTCGTCGACGTCGGCGTCGGTCACCAGCAGGTCGAGCTTCGCGGCCTGATCAAAAAGCAGTTTGGCACCAATCGCCTGATCAACCGCCCGCTGCTGGAGCACGGGCGCCTGGGCCCGAACCTGCTCCTCGGGCATGTGTTGAGAATAAAATCGGACCAGCCGTCCGAACTCGTATTCGATCGCCTGTGGCGGGATGACCTGCCCGTTGACCGTAACCGTGGGAATCGCCTGTTTTTTTGTCATTCAATCAGTGTAGCTTTTTGTCGGACGGTTGCCCAGAATTTTCGGTAATAGGGTGTTGAAAGGGGATGTTTCTCACCCGATTCCGATACCGACCCCGACCCCAATGACCCAATCCCCTCATATTGAGAATTGCTGGGCTGGGCGTGCGCGGGGTGGACAAGCACGCCGGAATCTGCTTTACTACGTGCGTTGGTTAGCGGGAGGGGTTGCCCGAGTTTCTGCGCACATTTAGGTTTGTTGGCCCCCCCCGGATCAGACTGGAGATGCCCCATGTCCGCTATGCTTGACCCGCTGACCGCGCTCAGCCCGCTTGACGGCCGCTATGCCGCCAAGACCGACGCGCTGCGGCCGATTTTCTCCGAGTTCGGTCTGATCGCCCGCCGCGTGCGCGTCGAGATTGCCTGGCTTCAGGCCCTGTGCGCCGAGCCGGGCATCCCCGAAGCCCGCGCGTTGACGGCGGCCGAAACCGCCAGTCTGAACGCCATCGCCGATGCGTTTTCGCTGAACGATGCCGCGCGCGTCAAGGCCATCGAGTCCACAACCAACCACGACGTCAAGGCGATTGAGTATTTCATCAAGGAGAAGCTCGCCGCGTCTTCGCTGGCCGGCCTCTCCGAGTTTGTCCATTTTGCCTGCACCTCGGAGGATATCAACAACGTCGCCCACGCCCTGATGCTGCGTGACGGCCTCGCCGTGCTGCGCACCGCCCAGGACGGCGTCATCGCCGCGCTTACCGATCTCGCCGCCACCACGCGCGGCGCCGCCATGCTGGCGCGCACCCACGGCCAGCCCGCCTCGCCCACGACGCTCGGCAAGGAGCTGGCGGTCTTCGTCCAGCGCCTGCGCCGGCAGTCCGCCCAGCTCGCCACGCTGACCTTTCCTGCCAAGATGAACGGCGCCGTCGGCAATTACAACGCCCATTGCTCCGCCTATCCCAGCGTCGACTGGCCCGCCCTCGCCGCGCGCGTCCTCGAAGGGTCGTTCGGTCTGCAGCAGAATCCGCTGACCACCCAGATCGAGCCGCATGACGGCCTGGCCGAGGCCTTTGACGCCCTGGCCCGATGGAACACCGTGCTCCTCAATCTGGACCGCGACGCCTGGTCCTACATTTCGATGGGTTATCTCGGACAGAAAACCGTTGCCGGCGAGGTTGGCTCGTCGACCATGCCCCACAAGGTCAACCCCATTGACTTTGAAAACAGCGAGGGCAATCTCGGCATCGCCAATGCCCTGCTGGAGCACATGGCCCGTAAGCTGCCCCTCTCCCGGCTTCAGCGGGATCTCACCGACTCGACCGTCATCCGCAACATGGGCGTCGCCTTCGGTTACTGCC
Organism: Akkermansia muciniphila; assembly: GCA_945870025.1. Classification (GTDB taxonomy): domain Bacteria; phylum Verrucomicrobiota; class Kiritimatiellia; order RFP12; family JAAYNR01; genus VGWG01. The sequence continues at coordinate 12,465 of CAMBQN010000021.1, read as the reverse complement.
TCACGGCGTATCAGGCCACGCTGAAAGGCCTCGGAAAGGTGCGCCTCAATCCCGCCCGAATGGCGGAAGATCTCGACACCGCCTGGGAGGTGATGGCCGAGCCGATCCAGACCGTCATGCGCAAGCACGGCCTGCCCAACCCCTACGAACGGCTGAAGGAGCTGACCCGCGGCCGCGCGATTGATGCGGCGGGTGTGCAGGCCTTCATCTGTACGTTGGAAATTCCCGATGCCGACAAGCAACGGCTGCTGGCGCTCACTCCGGCCACTTACACCGGCATCGCGCCGCAACTGGCCGACCGCGTCCGCCTGTGATCCTGCAAAGGGAAGCCACGCACTACAAATTCTGGCTGTAGTAATCGTGAATGCGTTTGCCGCAGCCGAAGGTCTCGGCGATCAGGGCGGCGCGGATCCACATGCCGTTGCGCATCTGGCGCCAGTACATGGCGCGCGGATCGGAATCTACGCAAACGGCGATCTCGCTCCGGCGCGGTAGCGGATGCATGATGATGCCCGTCGGCTTGAGCAGTTTCAGCTCGTCGGCGCCAAACGTGAACCGCGAGATGTCCACGGCCGCGCTCTCCCCCTTGTCGTGATCCCACTCGTCCTGGATGCGCGTCATGTAGATGGCATCGGCTGCGGGAATCGACGCATGGAAATCGTCGGTCAGATGAAAGGCGACTTTTTTCGCCTCGAGCGCCTGAACAATGTCCTCGCCAATTTGCAACGACTGCGGCGCGACAAAGATTTGCCGGATGTTGGGATACTGCGTGAGCAGGAGCGAGAGCGAACGGACCGTGCGGCCGCGGGCGAGATCGCCGACAAATACCACCGTGCGGTCGCGCAGGCCGCCGTTGCGCTCAAAGCTGCGCAACAGCGTGTAGATATCGAGCAGCGCCTGCGTCGGATGTTGATCCTTTCCGGAACCGGCGTTGATGAGCGGCAGCGGGCGATCGGAGTTGGATAGCGCCCAAGCCATTCGCTCGGCCAGCCCTTTCTCGGGCGAGCGCATGATGATCATGTCAAAATAGGAGCTGAACGTTCGAACGGAGTCCTCCTTGGACTCGCCCTTGAACTCGGACGAGGTCGCCATGTCGCGCACCTCGCCCGTCTGCACGCCGAGGATTTGGCAGGCCGAGAGGAACGAGAGGAAGGTGCGCGAACTCGGCTGAGAAAAATAAATCATCGCCCGCTTGTGGCAGATCAGATCCTGCAGAAACAGCGTGCCGCTGCGCGTCTTGGCGATCTGCCGGATGGCATTGGACAGCGCCGCCAGTCGGCCGAGGAGGGCCACATCGAACTGCTGAGCGAAGAGCGTGTGAAACGGCGCGCCGTCCGGCTGCATCAGATAGGGCGTCTTTTCTGCGACAGGCAGCGCGCTGAAGGCATCCCAGCTCACGTCAAACATTCTTTGATGCATGTTACTCTCCGTTAGGTTAAGGCCGAAACAAACAGGGCTTTCATGGTGTGCATCCGGTTTTCCGCCTCATCAAAGACTCTGGAGTAAGGCGCTTCGAACACCTCGTCCGTCACCTCCAGCGCGCCGCAGTCTCGGGTCATGTCAGTTTGCGTGTCGTGGAAGGCTGGCAGGCAGTGTAGGAAGATAAATTCGCTTTCGGGGACTCCCGTGGCCCGGACGAGATCGCCGTTCACCTGATACGGACGGAGCAGCTTGAGGCGGTTCTCCTTCTGATTTTCCTCGCCCATGGAGACCCAGACGTCGGTGTAGATGACGTTGCAGCCCTTGACTCCCGCGATCGGATCGGCGCTGATTTCGACGGTTGAGCCGTGGACGGCGGCCATGGCGCGTGCCGCAGCGACCCGTGTGGCAGCAGGTGCCAGCTCGGGCGGCGTGCAATTCACGTAATGGACGCCCGCCTTGGCACAGCCATTCATCAGCGAATTGGCCACATTGTTGCGGCCGTCGCCCACATAGGCCAGCTTCAGCCCCTTGAGCAAGCCGAATTTCTGCTTCAGGGTCATCAGATCGGCCAAGATTTGCGTCGGATGCGCCTCGTCGGTCAGACCGTTCCAGACGGGGACACCGGAAAAGCGCGCCAGCGTCTCGACTGTTTTCTGCGAGAACCCTCGGAACAGGATGCCATCGAACATCCGCCCCAGCACCCGTGCCGTGTCGGCCACGCTCTCCTTGCTGCCCAGATGAATGTCGTTGCGGGTCAGGTATTCAGTGGCGCCCCCCTCGTCGCGGATGGCGCAGGAAGCCGCGTTGCGCGTGCGCGTCGAGCTTTTCTCAAAAATCAACGCCACCTGCTTCCGATTGAGCAAGTCACCGCGCGTCCCGGCATCGCGGCGGGCCTTGAGCGCCAGTGACAAATCAATCAACTCGGCCATCTCTCCGTCCGTCAAATCGGAAATTTTCAGCAACGAACGCCCCTGAAGCGACGGATTCCAACGCAGGCTCATAGCAGTCCAATCCAAATAAGGTGATCAACAGTTGAGGAGAGTGTAGCATTTTTAGAGGCCTGTACACCAGAAACAAAGGCCTAGAACAGCGTGCGGAGAAAGGCAGGCGGTTTGCAGGGACGGCGCGTCTCACGATCCATGAAGGCCAGAACGGTGAATCCGGTCGCGATCTGCGCGCCATCCTCGCCGAGGATCGTGTAGTCGAAGCGCATCCGGGCCGTCGGGCGTTCGCGCACCTCCACGTGAACGGTCAGCACGGCATCGTACCGCGCCGGCTGGTGGTAGGCGATGCTCGCCTCGACCACGGGCATCATCACACCGGTCGCTTCGATGTCCCGGTACGAATGACCGAGCGCGCGCAGCGCACCGGTTCGCGCGACCTCGAAATAGGCGATGTAGGCGCCGTGCCAGACGACGCCCATCTGATCGGTCTCGCCATAGCGGACGCGGATCGTCTCTGCGTGTGTGTAGGGGAGCATGGGCTGGTTAGTGCTTCACAGAGACCGTGGCGCCGGCGGGCTGGCCGATGGCGGCCAGCAGCTCGCGGAACCAGGGAGTGGCGATGTCAAAAGGCTTCCCACCCTTGATCCGGTGGAATTCGCAGGCGCGGAGTTCGCCGCCTTGGTCCTCGTCTTCGCCGACCACGCCGCCCAATCCGTTCAAGGCGCAATCGACCGCCTGATAGGCGCAGCGCTTGATCAATTCGAGGTCGGCGGCGTTCGGCGCGGCGGCGCGGCTGAAGTAGCCGCTCTTCTGCACCATCGTCTTCTCCGCGCCGAGCATGTCGCCAAACTGCTTGGCGAACCAGCCGCCCACGTTCACCTTGTCCAGCCGTGGATGACCGAACGCATCGCGGGGCACTTCCTCGCCCTTGGCCTCCAGCTCGGCGATGATCGCCTCGACGCAGGCGCCTTCGGAGACGAAGATGTTCACGCAGTCGTGCTGGTCCATCACTGTGCGCAGCCGAGCCGCCTCGGCTTTCGCATCAAAGGCCATTTCGGGAACGTAGACGGCGTGAACCTCCTCGCGGGCGCGAGACAGACCGAATTCTGGAAGGTAGTGGAAGCCGTCTGTCAGCATGCGGTAGGCCGCCGCCGTTGCGGCGGTGAGCCAGCCGCAGTTGCGCCCCATGACTTCATGGATGATGAGCATGCGCGGGTTGGCGGTGTTCTCCTTGACGACATTGGCGAAGAAACGCGCGCCCTCTTCTGCCGCGGTCCAGGCGCCCAGGCTTTGACGGATCGGGTACACGTCGTTGTCAATCGTTTTGGGCAGGCCGACCACGGTCAGACCGTACTGGTGCCGGGCGAGGTAGGCGGCGAGGTCGGCCGCCGCCGTGTTGGTGTCGTCCCCGCCGATGGTGTGCAGCACATCCACGCCATCTTTCACAAGCTGGTCGGCTGCGACTTGCTGCGGGTCTTGGCCCGCCTTCACCAGGCCGCGCTTGATGCAATCCTTGACATTGGTCAGCTTCACGCGGCTGTTGCCAAGCGGGCTTCCGCCGTGCTCGGTCAGCACGCGGGCGTTTTTGCGCACCTCGGGCGTGACGGCAACACTCTCGCCCTTCAACAGCCCCATGTAGCCGTTGATGTAGCCGATGATTTCAACATCGGGTGCGACCTGCGTGTAACGTTCAATCAAGAAACCGATGGTTGAACTCAGGCAGGGAGCCAGACCACCGGCGGTGAGGATGCCAACTTTTTTTACAGCCATTGCCAATACTCCTGTTTGATGGGAGACAAGCGAGTAGGGGACGTGTCAGGAAAATGTCCCGTCTCCGCCGTCACATGGGTTTATACCGCCGCATCACGTCTGCGGCGTTTCTTTCGGTGTGGATGAGACGGGCGCAGGGATGTCTGTTGCGGCTACGGCAGCCTTCGGTTCGGGCGCCGGCACCGGGGCGGCCGCCGGGGCGGCGGCTGCGGCGGGCGTGGTCGGCGTGGCCGGCACGGGCCGGGGTGGCTTGGGCGCGGACGGTTGCGCGGATTTTCCCGATGTGGGCTTCGCCGGACGCGGCACCAGCACGCAGCCTAGGACGCGGCCCAGCAAGCGCGGCTGTTGCTCCAGCATGGCGATATCATCAACCGCCTTGATCACCCGCTGCACGACCTGCACGCCGAGTTCCTTGTGCGCGTTCTCACGACCGCGGTACTGCAGGGTGACCTTGACTTTGTGCCCTTCCCCCAGAAACTCGCGAATGTGCCGCAGCTTGGTTTGAAGATCGTTGTCCTCCACGCCGGAGTGAAACTTCACTTCCTTGATCTGCACACGGGTGGCGTTCTTGCGTCCCTGCTTCTGCCGGATGCTCTCCTCGTAGCGGAACTTGCCGAAATCCATGATCTTGCACACGGGCGGTTCGGCGTTGGGGGAGATCTCAACAAGATCCATGCCCTGCTGGTCTGCCTGCCGCTGCGCTTCGCGCGTCTGAACGACGCCCAGCATCTCGCCATTGGGTCCGACGAGGCGCACATTGGGCACGCGGATTTTGAAGTTGGTTCTGATAAACGAGGCGATGACGGACCTCCTGCTGTTATGCGGGGTTTTCCCGCGTGTGTTTAGGCGTTGAGTTCGCTGCGGATCAATTCGATGAACGCGGCCACAGGCATCGCGCCTTGGTCGCCGCTCTCGCGGCGGCGCACCGCGACGGCGCCTGCTTCTGCCTCTCGGCCGCCAACAACCGCCATGATGGGCACCTTGTCCATCTGGGCGCGGCGGATCTTGGCTCCGATCTTCTCGGAGTTCGCATCCACCGTCACGCGAATGTCGGCGGCACGCAGACGGGCGGCCACGTCGTTCGCGAAATCCAATTGTTTATCGGTGATGGGCAGCACCCGGACCTGCTCCGGAGCCAGCCAGAGCGGGAAGGCGCCCGCGTAGTGCTCGATCAGGATGCCGAAGAAGCGCTCCAGACTTCCCAGCAGGGCCCGGTGCACCATGTAGGGCTGGTGCTCCTTGCCGTCCTCGCCGGTGTAGGTGAGATCAAACCGTTCGGGTAGGTTGAAATCGAATTGCACGGTACCGAGCTGCCAGGGACGTCCGAGGGCGTCGCGAATCTTCAGGTCGATCTTCGGTCCGTAGAACGCACCGCCGCCCGCATCCACCGTATAGGCGAGGTTCTCCGCAGTGAGGGCGTTTTCCAGCGAACGGGTGGCCTGCTCCCACCGTTCAGGGAGACCGACCGACTTCTCGGGGCGCGTGGAGAGGAAGGCGGTGACGTCGGTGAAGCCGAACTTGCGCAGAATGCTCAGGGCGAACACGACGGTGCGACGCACCTCGCCCTCGATCTGATCCGGCGTGCAGAAGATGTGCGCGTCGTCCTGAGTGAAGCCGCGCACGCGCAACAGGCCGTGGCGGACACCCTCCTTTTCGAAGCGATAGACGGTGCCGAGCTCGGCCCAGCGCAAGGGCAGGTCGCGGTAGGAGTAGCGGCGGGTCTTGTAGATCTGGATGTGGAACGGGCAGTTCATCGGCCTGACGAAGTACGGCTCGACCGACTCGTCCTGGCTGCCCTCATCTTCGGTGATCGACATGCTGGGGAACATGCTGTCACGGTAGAAACCGAGGTGCCCCGATGTTTCCCACAGTTTGGCGCGGCCGACATGAGGAGTGAAGACCATCTCGTAACCGGCGCGGAAATGCTCGCGACGCCAGAAGTCCTCGATCGCCACGCGGATGCGTCCCCCCTTGGGATGCCAGTGGGCCAGCCCGGGGCCGACGTCTTCGCTGATGCTGTACAGATCCAGCTCGCGTCCGAGGCGGCGATGGTCGCGCTTCTTGGCCTCTTCGATGCGGGTGAGTTCGGCGTCCAGATCGGCCTGCGTCGCGGCCGTCATGCCGTAGAGCCGTTGCAACATCGGGTTGGTTTCTTTGCCGCGATAATAGGAGCCTGCGACCGAGAGGATCTTGAAGGCGCCCAGTTCGCCCGTGCGGGCCGCATGCGGACCGCGGCAGAGATCCAGAAACCCGCCACACCGGTAGAGCGAAATCGTCTCGCCCGCCGGGATGTCGGCCAGACGCTCGAGCTTGAAGGTCTGACCGGCCAGCAGGGCCGCCGCCTCGCCACGGGTGACCTCCAGGCGTTCGAAGTGGAGGTTCTCGCGAACCAGCTTCGCCATTTCAGCCTCGATCGCCGGAAAATCGTCGGGCGACAGCCGGTGCGCCAGATCGAAGTCATAATAAAAGCCGTCGTCCGTCGCTGGGCCGATGTCGAACAACACCGGGCCGAACAACCTGCCGACCGCCGCCGCCATCACATGCGCCGTACTGTGGCGCAAAATCTCGAGTGCTAACACGTGGATTCAAACTCCTCTCGCGCCAGAGATCATGCCCATGACCCCCGTTCACGCTGAAAACGAATGACGTACATAATAAAGGCTTGCGCGCGGCGCGTCAATCACAGACATGAGGCGTTAAAACTTGCTTAAAGAGAGGGCCTTGCAAAACCTCTCTGGGGTGTTTGCAAGAGAGAAGTCTTTATCATTGGCGTGCGGCCAGAGAGAAAGAAAGAGTAAAGAGAGTGTGTGAGTGAGTGGGGCTCACAGGCTTCTGCCCCGTTGAGGGTTATAGATCCACCCTCCGGCGGCGGCATAGGCGTGCAGGACGGCACGGGCGCGGGGGCGCAGGAGCTGGCGGCGGACGCGGATGCCGCGCTGCGCGAGTGCGTCGGGCCAGTCGGCGGGTTTCGGACCTTCGTCAAAGCCGACGCCCTCGGCGTCGGCCCCGGTCGCGCCGCAGACGAGGCGGACGACGCCCGACCAGACGACGGCGCCGAGGCACATGGCGCACGGCTCGACGCTGGTGAAGAGGACGAAGCGGCCGGCCGTGGCGAGGTCGTGCGTGCCCAGCGACTGCTGGGCGCGTGCCAGCGCCACCATTTCGGCATGGAGGTGGGAACAGTGGCCATCAACGACGCGGTTCACCCCGACGGCCACGCAACGGCCGTCGGCGCAATCAAAGACCGCCGCGCCGAACGGCCCGCCGCCGCGCCGGACGTTCTCCTCTGCGAGCGCGATGACGGCTGCCATCCGCGTCGCATCTGCCGCGAATACGGCCGAGACGCAGTCGCGTTCGCGTGCGATCAGCCAACGAGGTAGGAACGACCACGGTTTCACGGTCTCTGCAGTCTTTCTTGTGTTCAGGCCGGGCCGGTGGCGACATCCCGATGGATGTCGGTGGATGCCTTCACGAGGCGCACCCCCGGATTCCGTTCGCTGAAGTATTTGAGTTCCCAGTCGGTGCCGAAGAGCACCACAAGCCGTCCCGCCGCATCGGTAGCGAGGCGGCAGCCGGTGGGCAGCTTGCCGTCCCGCAGCGCCTCGTGATCGACATCGGCGGGCGAGACCCAGCGGACGAGTCGCCACGGCATGGGTTCCAGCCGCGAGGTCGCCCCATACTCGGTCTCCAGGCGGAACTGCAGGACATCAAACTGCAACGTGCCGACGGCGCCCAGCAGCGGGATGTTTTGCACGGCGTCCTTGAGCGCGAACGCCTGCACGGCGCCCTCCTGCAGCAAATGCTCCAGCCCCGCGCGGAAACGCTTGTACGTGGACGTGCTCGGGTTATGCAGGAGCGCGAAGCATTCGGGAGCGAACTGCGGCAGCGGCTCGTACGTCAGATCCGGATCCTCGGTGAGGGTGTCGCCGATGCCGAACCCGCTGTGCCCGACCAGGCCGATCACGTCGCCGGGAAACGCTTCGTCCACGGTTTCACGCTCGCGAGCAAACACCCGGTGCGAGCTGGCGAGCCGCAGCGTCTTGCCGGTGCGCGAATGAAACACTTTCATGTCGCGCGTGAAGATGCCGGAGCAGACGCGCATGAAGGCGATCTGGTCGCGGTGGTGGGGGTCCATGTTGGACTGGATCTTGAAGATGAAGCCCGAGAAGAGCGGGTGCTGCGGCGCGATCAGACCCTTGCTCGAGAGACGCGAATGCGGCGGCGGGGCATATTCGAGGAAGGCATCCAGCAGCAGGTGAACCCCGAAGTTGTTGATCGCGCTGCCGAAGAAGACGGGCGTCATGTCGCCGGTGCGCACCAGCCCGCGGTCGAGCGGTTCACTGGCGGCGTCCAGCATCGCGAGGTTTTCGATCAGGGTGGCGTAGGTTCGTTCGGAAAGCCGTTCACGGACCTGCGGGTCGGTCACGTCATGGACGGAGACCGGCGCGCGGTATTTGCCGCCGGGCGTGCGCTCGAAAAAGTGCGCCTGCCGCTGCATCCGGTCATACACGCCCCGGAATTCCTGGCCGTCTCCCAGCGGCCAGTTCATGGCGCAGACATGGAGTTGCAGCGTCTGCTCCAGCTCGTCGATCAGCGTCAGCGGGTCACGCGCGGGGCGGTCAAACTTGTTGATGAAGGTGAAGATCGGGATGCCGCGCAGGCGGCACATCTCAAACAGCTTGAACGTCTGGGTCTCGATGCCCTTGGCCGCGTCGATGACCATCACCACGGCGTCCACCGCCATCAGCACGCGGTAGGTGTCCTCCGAAAAGTCGCGGTGCCCCGGCGTGTCGAGCAGGTTGATGCAGAAGCCGCGGTAATCGAATTGGAGCACCGTCGAGGTGACCGAGATGCCGCGCTGGCGCTCCAGCTCCATCCAGTCGGAGGTCGTGGCGTTCTGCGACTTGCGAGAGGTGACCGATCCCGCGAGTTGCACGGCACCGCCGTACAGCAGGAATTTCTCGGTCAGCGTGGTCTTGCCCGCGTCCGGATGCGATATGATCGCAAACGTCCGCCGCCGGGAGATTTCGTGTTCCGTGTCCTTGGCCATGTGTTCTTTTTGCGGTTGAAAGTCCGAGTTGAGGGTTGCTGGCGGAAAAGAAACGCTATCATACCGCAATCGCCCGGGGGTATCAAGGAGGATGAAGAGAAAGCGGAAATGGGAAAGCTGAAAGCAAGAACCTTACACGAATCGCCCAGCACTTCTAATTATGGCACATCCGTACAGTCGAAATCGAAATCGCTATCGCGATCGGGGTCGAATTCTTTGCTTTCTCGTCGATTTCGGTCCCGATCCCGATTGGGATCCCGATAGAGGCTGTCATAATTAGAATTAGAATGGCTGACAAATCGACTCGGCGCGCTTGACGGGCGCGGCGTCAACCTGATATAGTTCGTCATGTAACGAAATGAGAGGGTCTGTTATGAGGGATAGCACCAACGGTAAAAGTGAAGCCATGCGGTCGACGATGCGGATCACGAAGGCGCTGTCCGACATCCAGCGCGTGCGCATCCTGATGCTGCTGCGGACAGGCGAACTATGCGTCTGCCAGATCATTGAGGTGCTGGGGCTGGCACCCTCGACGGTGTCCAAGCATTTGTCCATCTTGAGCGCGGCGGGGCTTGTGGACTCGCGCAAGGACGGGCGCTGGGCCTACTTCAGGCTGCCGCAAGGCGAGGCGCTCAAGGTTATTAAACCGGTGCTGAAATGGCTGGACGGGGCGCTGGAGAGCGATGATTCGGTCGCGAAGGATGCCAAGAAACGTGAGGCGGCTCTGGTCTGTCCCCCTGAAAGCCTGAGCGCGCGCCAAAGGAATCGGTGCGCCGGGTAGCGAGGCAGGCGGCACAGGAGACAAAAACATGCGTAAATTAAAGATTCTATTTCTATGCACGGGCAACTCGTGCCGGAGCCAGATGGCGGAGGGCTGGGCGCGGGCGCTCAAGGGCGATGCGGTCGAGGCGTATTCGGCGGGCATCGAGACGCACGGGCTGAACCCCAACGCGGTGCAGGTGATGGCCGAGGCGGGCGTGGACATTTCGGGCCACACGTCCAAGAACGTGGCCACGCTGCTGGATGTGCCATTCGACACCGTGGTGACGGTGTGCGGCCACGCCAACGAGAACTGCCCGTTCTTCTCAGGCTCGGCCCGGGTGGTGCATGTCGGGTTCGACGATCCGCCCGCGCTGGCGAAGAGGGTCGAGGGCGCGGAGGAGAAGCTGGACTGTTACCGGCGCGTGCGGGACCAGATCCGGGCGTTCGTGGAGACGCTGCCGGAGAGCGTCGAGAAGGGGTGATGTATGACACACGGTAAACGCTAGCGGCGGCCTGCAAGCCACCCATCAGATCAAGAAAGAAGGAAGCAAATGAGCGAAAACAGAAATTCTGGCATCAGTTTCTTCGACACCTACCTGACCGTCTGGGTCGCCCTGTGTATGGTTGTGGGCGTGCTCATCGGCCAATTTCTCCCAGGCGTACCCGCGTTGCTGGGACGGTTCGAATACGCGAATGTTTCGATTCCCATTGCCGTGCTCATCTGGCTCATGATCTGGCCGATGATGATGAAGGTGGACTTCGCCAGCATCAAAAATGTCGGCAAAAATCCGAAAGGGCTGTATGTCACCTGGGCGACCAATTGGCTGATCAAGCCTTTTACGATGTATGCGATCGCGGCCTTATTCTTCTTTGTGGTCTTCCAGGCGCTGATTCCGAGGGAACTGGCCAGAGATTATTTGGCCGGGGCTATTCTGCTGGGTGCCGCTCCCTGCACCGCGATGGTGTTTGTCTGGAGCCATCTCACCAAGGGAAATCCGGCCTATACCGTGGTGCAGGTCGCAACCAACGACCTGATCATCCTGCCGGCCTTCGTCCCGATTGTTGCTCTGTTGCTGGGTGTGAGCGGCATCACGATTCCGTGGGACACGCTCTTTCTGTCGGTGGGACTCTTTGTGGTCGTCCCGCTGGTGGGCGGCATGCTGACCCGGTTTCATGTGATCAAGACAAAAGGGCTGGAGTACTTCAACACGTCGTTCATCCCGAAGTTCAGTAATGTGACGATCAGCGGTCTGCTGCTGACGCTCGTGCTCATCTTCTCCTTTCAGGGCGAGATCATTCTGAAGAACCCCCTTCATATCCTTCTAATTGCCCTTCCGCTGACCCTTCAGACGTATCTGATTTTCTTTATCGCCTATCTAGCGGCGAAAAAACTGAAGCTTTCGCATGACATTGCCGCACCGGCCGGCATGATCGGGGCCTCCAATTTCTTCGAACTGTCGGTGGCGGTGGCCATCTCGCTGTTCGGCGCGTCATCGCCGGTGGTGCTGGCCACCATCGTGGGTGTGCTTGTCGAAGTCCCTGTGATGCTCTCACTCGTAAAGATTGCGAATCGAACGACGCGATGGTTCCCCGCCGCGCGGTCCATGTAGTGGAACGGATGCAAGAGGGCGTACCGATGGACATCGCAAAGTTCAAGCGTATTACGTTCCTCTTAAAGTGTCGAGGAGGCACGATTTCCACACAATCTGAAAAATATATGATACTATTTCTCTGTCCCCTGTTCCCGCATTCTGGTTGGTGCTGCCGCGTGGACGGCAGCCCCGTGAATGTCTGAAAAAAAGAAAGCCGCTATTCTGGCAACCAACAAATCGTGACCCAGCGCCCGACAACGGGTTCTGTAAGCAAGGAGATTGTCCCATGCTCAACCGAAACACGCTTTTGGCAAAACTACTGAGGCAGTTCACATCGTTGCTGCCGGTCTCCAAATCCAGGCGAGGGACGTGCGTTCGCTGCGGGAACTGCTGTAAACTTCCGTACACCTGTCCGTTCCTCCGATCCGACGGGCAAGGTCTCTCAAGGTGTGCCGCTTACCCCATCCGCCCCTCTAGCTGCCGCATGTATCCGAGAACGGAGCACGAGCACCTCACGGAAGAGACGTGCGGGTTCAGGTTCGAATAGGCGGGCGGGACGTTTGAAACCAGGGGTGAAGGGGGTGAAGGAGGGGATGAAGGGAGAAGGGAGAACCAACGCTCAACATCCAACACACAACACCCAACATTCAACGGGAGGGTAGGAACGGGAGAGTGCGTGGGTGAGTGGGTGTGGGAGTGTGAACCAACACACAACACCCAACATTCAACGGGAGGGTAGGGACGGGAGAGTGCGTGGGTGAGTGGGTGTGGGAGTGTGTCCGGTCCTGATATAGATTGACACTCTTGAAGGGAGGCCAAGGGTGGTCAGGAAGGATGTGTTGAAGTACAGTGAGGCATTCAAGGCGCAGGTTGTGCGGGAGATCGAGACAGGAAAGCTGTCGAGTTGCTGGGCGGCGTCCGAGCG
>CAMBQN010000020.1 GCA_945870025.1 Akkermansia muciniphila | reverse complement strand
AATCGCGTGCCACGGCGTAGCGCGAAGCGCCATTCAGGCCCGTCCCTAGCGCCATTCCAGCGAGACCGCTCACGCCGTCTGCGCGGTCCGATACGTCCCGCGCCACCGCTGCCGCGTCGGCCGGGGCGCTAGCCCACGTCACAGGGCTGTCCACAGGATCGCCCGCTTGACAGGTCAGTGAAACGGGGATGCGCCCCGGGATAAAATGTTGTTGAACGGAGCCGCAGGGCCGGATGACGGGCTATGGGGATTGAATGCCTCGTTTGGTTTTGGGGAGGACGGAAGGCCCGTCTCTTGTCGGACTATCATGGTATGAGTCTTGATTGCATCGGAACAAAAGGCATGGCCGCGGACAGCATGTTCCAAAAAATCATGGATATCTCGACAATAAGGCCAGATGCAACAATATGAAGCTCAGCGCGTTCGCCGAGCTTTTCTTTTTGGGAAGCAACCCATGCAGCAGCAAAGAGTGCCGCGAAGATACAGGGCCACCACGGGTGGCTGAGAGTAAGCTGTGCAGCGGGAGGAAGCGACTTGCCTTCCAGCAACTGATCAAATGTGTACGACATGACGTTGGCCCAGGAGTAAAGCCCGAATGCCAAGATGAGGTTGAGGATCGCAAGTATCGCAAAATAGGCTTTGACGGGTCTCTTCATTTTTTCAGCCCAACGAATAGCGTTGTTTTCCCTCGTGCGGCAAGTGTATGACGGTTACTGTTTGCAAACAAGCGTAATCTTGCCGCATGCGGGAGAAAATGGTGTTGAACGGAGTCGCGGGGCCGGATGACAGGCTATGGATGGATGGAAGGCCCATCCCTTGTCGGGTCAGCGCAGCCGGAAGGCCCGTCCCGAATGGCGCTAAGTTAAGGGGATATTGCCATCTTAATCGTAATCTTAATCCTAATCCTAATCTTGATCTTAATCTCCTGGTGGAGAATGGATTACGATTACGATTATGATTAGGATTATGATCGGAAGCATCGCTTAACTTAGCGCCATTCAGGCCCGTCCCTTGTCGGGTTCGAATACTGGGGATGAGAGGCTCATTAACGTGGTTATGAGATATCGTAATCGTCCTCGTCCTCAGCGAAGCGGTCCTCGTCCTCGAATCGTGAAATCGACGACGAGGACGACGACGAGGACGAGAACGATGGCCGCGCCGTCTCGTCGGTCTAAGTAAGAAGATAGCCCGCGACAAGCGCAAACTCTACGCGCCAGCGTCTCCGTTGGGTGTTGGTTGTTGTGTGTTGAATGTTGAGCGTTCCGTTACAGGCCAGCGGGCGCATCCCCGTTTCACTGACCTGTCAAGCGGGTGATCCTGTGGACAGCCCTGTGACGTGGGCTAGCGCCCCGGCCGACGCGGCAGCGGTGGCGCGGGACGTATCGGACCGCGCAGACGGTGTGAGCGGTCTCGTAGATACCGCTCTACCCGCTCACGCGCCGACCGGTGCGGTAGCGGCGGGCGATCGCAGGTCAGTGAAACGGGGATGTGCCCCAGGCCGGCGAATCCTCGATTCGCGAATTGCCCGCCAGGGGGTGGCTATGCTATCATTCCAAGCATGACAGGCTTTCAGCCGGTCTGAGCTGTGATGAATGCCACACCCCTACAACCCGTGTCACTGGATCAGCGCAGCCTGTTCGAGGCGGCGCTGGCCGTGCAGGGCCGCTGGAGCTGTGAGTGCAACTTCTGCAATCTCTTCATCTGGAGCGGGGTGTATGACACCGTCCACACGGAGATCGCCGGCCGCCGCGTGGTCTGCAACCGCCGCGTCAGCACGTTGCTGTTCCCCTTCGGCGAGGTGTTCGAACCCGCCGAACTGGAAGCGGTGCGGGCCGATCTGGCCGGCCACACCGGCCTGCGGCTGGCGTGGGGCGATGTGCCGCAGGACTATGTCACGCGCCACGCCGACGCATTACACATCCATTACGCGGTGAGCACGACGGCAGACGAGGACGACTACCTGCTGCGGACGGCCGACCTGGCGGCACTCGCCGGCCGGGGACACCAGAACACCCGGCGCCTCATCCGCCGCTTCGACGAACACGTCCCGGGCTGGCGTGGCGTCCCAATCACCCCGACCAATCGGCAGGAGGCGCTGGCTCTCGCCCTGCGAGCCGATTCGGCGCATCCGGCGGGCATGCTGTCCGACGAAGCCGACGCCCTGCAGCGCGCCTTCACCCATTTTGATGCGCTCGGACTGGAAGGACTGGCACTCGCCGCCGCTGACGGCGAGCTTCTCGCCTGCTCCCTCTTCAGCTTCACCACGCCCGAGCTCGGAAACGTTCATTTCGAAAAGGCCGACCGGCGCATTCCGGGAGCCGCGCAAACGATGCGGGTGGCCGTGGCTCGCCATCTGGCCGGCCGCTGCGCCTGGCTCAATATTGAACAGGACATGGGCGTCCCGGGCTTGCGCCGCTCCAAACGCTCCTACCTCCCCGAGCGGATGCTGCCCCGCTACCGACTGGAGCCGCTGCTTTCATGAATACGTCGTTTCACGAATTACTGGCCTTTCACATCGAGGCGCAGCGCGGCATGTTCATCGACGAGGCGGCGCGGGCGGCTGACGGTTCGGGCGTGTGGATCTTCTCCGCCCGCGAGTCCGAACCGACGTGGAATCTGTTTGCCGTGCTCGACGCCGATCTGGCGCTGCGACACGAAACGCGGATCGCCCGCGAATTTGTGGCGCGCGGTCGCGAACCGGTCTGGTATCTCGCCGACAGCGACGGAGTCTCCCGGTCTCATCCACTGCCCGCCCCGTGGCGTCGTTTCAGCTCCGACTGCTGGATGACGCGCGACGGTGCCGACCCGGCGCCTCCGACGCCCGGCCTCTCGCTCGCGCGGGTTGAGACGGCGGCCGACGCCGAGAGCTTCAACCGGCTCTACGCCGATGCGTTCTGGGAGGGGGATCCCGAACCCGGCGCGGCGGTTCCGATACCGGACGACGTGCCGGGAACGGGCGGGTGGATGGAAATCCGCCACTGGATCATCCGTGAATCGGGGGTGCCGAAGGCGCTACTCACCGCCGTGTCGTGCGGCGGCCTGACTGCGCTCTACAATGTCGGCACGCTCCGTTCGGAGCGCGGGCGCGGTTTGGGCCGCGCGCTGCTGCAGATGGGGTTGGCGGAAGAAGCGCGGCGCGGCGCGACACGCTTCTTCCTGCTCACCGAGCGGGACAAGCCGCTGGAGGCGTTTTACAGCCGGTTCGGCTTTCGCACCGTCACCACGGGCGGGTATTACCGGAAGGGTTAGCCGCGAATCTTGTTTTCCTTGCGGCGCTTCTCGATGATCGTCTCCGTCAGCTCGTAGGGCACCGCCTCGTAGCGTTCAAACGTCATCACAAACGAACCGCGCCCCTGCGTGAGCGTGCGAATCGTGTTGGAATAGCCGAACATCTCGCCCAGCGGCACCGTGCCGTTGACCAGTTTCGCGCCACCCTTGTCCTCCATGCCCTCGACACGTCCGCGACGCTGGCAGAGCGACCCCGTGGCCGCACCCATGTAATCTTCGGGAACCGTCACCTCGACCGCCATGACCGGTTCGAGCAGCTCCGGCGCACCCTTCATGAAAGCCTGCCGGAAGCAGACGCGAGCCGCCTCGATAAATGCAAATTCGTTGGAGTCCACCTCGTGATAGGAGCCGTCGTTGACGATCACCTGCACGTCGACCACGGGATAACCCGCGTAAGGTCCTGACTCCAGAGCCTTGATGACGCCCTTCTCCACAGCGGGGATGTACTCGGTCGGAATCGTTCCGCCCTTGACCTCGTTGACAAACGAGAACCCCGTGCCGGCAGGCTGCGGGATGAGCTTGAGGCAGACATGGGCGTACTGACCGCGGCCACCTGACTGTTTGACGTGCTTGTATTCGCCATCGACCGCCTGGGTGATCGTCTCGCGGAAGGCGACCTCGGGACGGCCGACCTCGCAGGCCACGTTGAATTCACGGCGCAGGCGGTCAACAATGATCTCGAGATGAAGCTCGCCCATTCCCGATATGACGGTCTCGCCCGTCTCGCGGTCGTACTTCACAAAGAAGGTCGGGTCTTCCTCGGCCAGCGTATGCAGCGACACGCCCAGCTTGTCGTTGTCGTTCCGCGTCCCCGGCCGGATGGCGATCGAAATCACCGGCGCCGGGAACTCGATGTTCTCCAAAATGATCGGGTGTGCGCGATCACACAGCGTGTCGCCGGTGCGCGTCTTGCCGAGGCCGACCACGGCTACAATTTCGCCCGCGTTCGCCTCCTCGATCGCCTCCTGCCGGTTAGCATGCATGCGCAACAGACGGCCGACGCGCACATCCAAATCCTGCGAGCTGTTCTTGAGCGTGTCGCCGATCCGCAGCGTTCCCGAATAAATGCGGATGAAGATGATTCGGCCCATGTGCTTGTCGGACATCACCTTGAAGGCGAGGGCGGAGAACGGCTCCTTGTCGTCGGGCAGGCGCACCTTCGTCTCATCATCGTTGGCATGGACGGCGCCGACATCCAGCGGCGAGGGGAGAAAATCACACACGGCATCCAGCAGCAACTGCACGCCCTTGTTTTTAAAAGCCGTTCCGCAATAGACTGGGACGATCGCGCGGGACACCGTCCCCTTGCGCAATCCGGCCAAGATGTCATCCATGGGGAGATCGCCGTCAGCGAAATACTTCTCCATTAGGGCGTCATCCTGCTCGGCGGCCTTCTCAACGATATTTTTGCGCCATTTCTGGCACTCCTCCAAGATATCCGCAGGGATCTCGGCGTAGCTAATCTTCACGCCCTTGGACGCCTCGTCAAAGATGCACCGCCGCATATTCAGAAGATCGATGACGCCCTCGAACTCATCGCCCTGCCCGACGGGATAAACCATCGGCACAGGATTGCCGCCCAATTCGCTGCGGATTTCATCGATCACCTCGAAATAATTGGCGCCAACACGATCCATCTTGTTGATGAAGCAGAGTTTGGGCACTTCGTACTTCTCGGACTGCCGCCACACCTGTTCGCTCTGCGGCTGGACGCCGCCCACCGCGCAAAACAGCGCGACCGCGCCGTCGAGCACGCGCAACGACCGCTCAACCTCGGCCGTGAAATCGACATGGCCCGGGGTGTCGATCAAACTGATCTGATGGTCGCGCCAACTGACGACCGTCGCCGCCGACGTGATCGTGATGCCGCGCTCCTGCTCCTGCACCATGTAATCCATGGTGGCGGCGCCGTCATGAACTTCGCCCATCTTGTAGTTCTTGCCGGAATAAAACAGGATGCGTTCACTGCATGTGGTTTTGCCGGCGTCGATGTGAGCCATGATGCCGATGTTGCGTACGTGAGTCAATGGGGTGCTGCGCGCCATAGAGGAGTCTCCTTAAGAAAATTGACGTGTAAGTATAAGGCAGATTCCGATTGGCTGCAATACCTGATTTTGAGAATTTTCCCGTTCAGCCGTATTATTCGGCAAAGCGGATGCGGCCCCACGTCTCAATGCTGTGGTGGTACCAGTTGTCATAGGTGGGCGACCAGTTCACATAACGGTTGGCCGATCCGCCGTTCTGGATGACAAGCTGGATGCGCCACACGTCGCCGGCTTTCGGTTTTTTTTGTCCGTTGGGCAGCATCAGCGAGGTGTACGGCAGCCGGATCTCCACCGTCCAGCCGGTGTCTTTCTGGTTGTCGTTCACCGTCCCCTGAATCTGGATGGCCGTCTGGTATTCGGGCACATTATATTCCCGCATGAACATGATCTTGTACGGCGGCAGCCGCTGATACAGCGGGGTGTCCTTGGCCGGGCGCAGGATGAACAGATCGGTGAAACCATTCAACGGATTCACATGGAATTCAAAGAAATTGTGGTCGTCGTTGTTGACGTCGAGAAAGACTTCGACCAGATCGTTCGTCACATCCAAGCTCACGTCGTCACGCCCGGAGCCCGCCGCGCGGACATCGTCGTCGGTGACCTCGAACGCCACGTAGACGTTCGTGCCATCCCACGTGAGGCGCGCGAAACCCGCGGGCGTCTCCAGCGTCTTCCCGTTCTTATTGTGGATCACAGCGATCGGGAGCTTCTCGGCGGCCTGCCACGCCTGCTCGTCCAGCTTGCCGTCCATGACGATCGGACCGGCCGCCTTCTGGATCGTCGCTTCCTTTGCCGGCATCCGCTCCCCGGCGTCGGCCATCGCACACCCTGCAGCGCAAAGCCCGCACACCAGCGCCGAAACCACCCCATTGCGGGAAAGACGTGTCTGAGATCTTGGAATACGCATAACCACTTCCTGTCGTTTTGACTGTTCGCCTGAGCCACCTGACCCCCGCGACGATCACGCATAGAGGATACCGCATACCCGAGGCCGCGCGCAAGAAGGATGTGATGACCCAGCTTTTTCTTAGGCAGTCGTTTCCAGCAGCTTGCGGGCGTGTTCGAGGGTCACGGAGGTCAGGTTTTTGCCGCCGAGCATGCGGGCAATCTCCTCGGCGCGCGCCTCGTCGGTCACGGGTGAGATGCGGGTGAGCGTGCGATTTTTTTGCACCGCCTTGCTCACGACGAAATGGGAATCGCCAAAGACAGCGACCTGCGGCAGGTGGGTGATGCAGAGCACCTGATGGGTGGCGGCAACGGTACGCAGCTTGCGGCCCACGGCATGCCCCACCTCGCCGCCGATGTTGGCGTCAATCTCATCAAACACCAGCACCGGGATGCGGTCGTGCCGGGCCAGGACCGTCTTGACGGCGAGCATGACGCGGGCGATTTCGCCGCTCGATGCGATGTCGCGCAGGGCGCGCATCGGCTCGCCGGGATTGGGCGCAAACCCGAAGGAGACGGCATCGGCGCCGTCGGGACGTGGGGACACCGGGGTGACATCCACGCCAAATCCGGCGCGGAGGAAACCGAGGTCGCGCAGCTCCCGTGTGATCGCACGGGCGAGACTGACCGAGGCGGCGGCGCGGGTCTTGGATAGCACGGCGGCGCGGGCGGCGCGGGCGGTCAGGGCGGTGGCGATCTCGGCGTCCAGCCCCGCGAGTCGCTCGTCCCGGGCGGCGAGATCGTCGAGCCGATTCCGGGTCTTCTGCAGCGTGTCGAGCATGTCCTGGACCGTGGCGCCGTATTTTCGCCGAAGCTTCTGTATCAGCGCCATCCGCTCTTCCAACTGCTGCAGACGGCCCGGATCGGCGTCAATCCGTTGCAGGCAGCCGGCAATCGTGCGTCCGAGTTCCTGCACCTGGGTGGCGGCGGACTGCAATTCGGCGCGCCAGCCCTCGGCCTCGGGAAGAATGCGGCTCAATTCGAGCAGGCGGTGCTGCAAAGCCGCGAGGGTGTCGAAGGCCGATCCTTCGCCGTCGGTCAGCCCGGCGAGGAGGGCGTTGCCCGATTGTAGGATCGCCTCGGCATTGGCTGCTTCGGCGTGTTCGCGAATGAGATCGGTGTCGTCCGCCGGGGTCAGATGGGCGCCCGCCAGTTCATCCATGACAAACTGGAGACGGTCGATCTCGCTGGCGGTATCGGCGGACCCGCCCAGGAGTTCCGCGCGGCGGCGTTCGAGCGCCACGACGGTCTGCCAAGCCTCGTCATAAGCCGCGCGGGCCGACTGGCAGCGGCCAAAGCTATCGAGCAGGTCGAGCTGGAAGGCGGGATCGAGCAGCGACTGGTGGTCATTCGGGCCGTGAATGTCCACCAGCAGGGCGCCGACACGCCGGATCGTCTGGAGCGTGACTGCGGCATCGTTGAGCAGGCAGCGGCCCGCGCCAGCAGCGGCGACCGTGCGGCGAATGATCAACTGTCCGTCCTCGCAGGGGGGGATGCCGGACTCGGCGAGCACGGCATTCACAGCGGCGGGGGCGGCCAGGGCAAAAACCGCCTCGACCTGGGCCTCGGCGGCGCCGCTGCGCACCAGCGATTTGTCCGCGCGCCCGCCCAGCACGAGATCGAGCGCGCCCATCAGGATGGACTTGCCTGCGCCGGTTTCGCCGGTGATGATGTTGAGTCCGACCCCGGGAAGCATGGAGGCCTCCTCGACAATCGCCAGATTTTGGACGCGAAGCAGGTTCAACATGGCAGACCTCGGATGCTTGTGTTATTCCATAAACTTGCCCGTGTGACGGAACGTGACCGCCATGGCGGTGAGGAGCGAGGCCAGATCCATCAAGCGCTCCTCCTGTTTATCCATTCGCACCCGCAACCCGAGCGAACGGGCGCGATCCACAACCTTGTCGAGCAGCATGCGGACATCATCCGGCGTCATCGCCGACCAGTCGGCGACACGGGTGATGAGCATGCGGCGGCGGCTGATGATAAAAGAGGCCGCCTCGACGGCGGGAACGGGGGCGCGAAATTGCGGAAAAACCCGCTTGAGTTTGTCGTCGAGGTAGCCCTGGGCCTTGGAGCGGTAACGTTCCGCGCGCTGCCCGTAGTGCTCGGCGACGGTCATCGCCAGCGTCTCGACCGGCTGCATCAGTTCGCCGCCGGTCACTGCGGGAATGCGCGTGCGCAGACGGCGCATGGCCCGGTCCACATACTCGAGCTTGCGCAGGGCGGGCCAGTTGGCATAGCGCCTGCGCCAGCCCGATTTCGGCGTCAGCCAGACGGCAAAGGTTTCGGCGAAATCCTCGTCCGGATGCTTCTGGGCGTACGTCGTCCGCCGTGCCTGGCCGTGCGCCAGATGGCGAACGAAGCGGCGGGTAAAGGGGTCGGTGTCGAACGTGTCGCGGTAGGGTTCGGCGAACCGTCCAAACAATTCGCCCCACTCCGGTTCCTCCCAGAGGCGATAGGCGTAGTTCACCGCATGGCCGGCTTCGTGGCGCAGGAGCATCATCAGTGTCTGCTCATCCTCGATCTCACCGGTTTGCTCCTCCTCAATTCGCATCAGGCGCTTGTCGGCCATGTAAAACGGGAGGCCGATCACCGGAACCCGGTTAGGGCAGCCCCATCCATCGGTGAGGTAGAATGCGGGCACAAAACCGATCTTGCGATCATGAAACTCCTTCTGCAGCCGGTTCAACGAAGGCAGGATCGGCGATCGGGAGAGACGCAGATTGAGGTCGCAGAGACGGGTATTCAACAGTTCGTAACGAACCGTTTCCCACGCGTGTATCAGCGAACGAAGACGAACGGCAGCACTCATAGCGGTTTTCCGGCCGGGCAACGGGGTTCAGGGTTCAGGCGCACCAGGGCGAAATCCGATCCGGCATCGGTTTTGATTGTCGCACGTCCGGCCCCTTTCGTCGAGTCTAGACGATAAACGCTTGCCTAAACGGCCTCTTTGACGCCACAATGGAGTCTTGATGAGCACACCCCTCGAACAGATACGCCAGCAGATCGCCCGACAGGATGCCGAGGTTGTGAGCCGTCTTGCGCAACGGGCGGTCTGTGGCGTGGCGCCCGCCGGTTATTACCCCGTCGGATGGAGCGCGCCAATCTTTCGCCGACTGGCGAAGGAGGCGGCTATTCCGCCTGCTCTCGAATCCTTCCAGTCCCGGATCGAAGCCGGCTTCACCCGTTCCGTTCTGCCGATCCTGATTCCCGACGCCAAGGTCGGCGCGACGACCGGGGCGGACGACGTGTGGCGCGCTGCGGACGCCGACGCCATCGCCGCCATCGCCATCCGGCTCGGTCTCTCGCTGCAGGTTGCGGCGTGCAAGTTTGCCGGACGCGACACCCGCCTCCGGGCCGCCGCAGAGGCGGGCGACGCGGCCGAGATCGAGACGCTGATCACCTTTCCGTCGGTCGAGCAGCTTGTTCTGCTACGTGTCCGCTCCTGTGCCGCAGAACACATTCGCGCCTGCAACCTGCCGTCCCCTCTCGCCGACCGTCTGCCCGCCGCGTTGGACGCTATCTACAGCGACTGGCTCATTCCCCTGTCACGCGCCATACAGGCCACCTGGCTGATCCAGGCCGCAACACGAGAGCCTTGATAGTCCCGTTTTCCGCAACCCCCCATGCGTTTTTTCCTCTACAACATCCGATATGGAACCGGGCGCCGCGAGAACCGCGCCTGGATGGATTTGTTGCGCAAAACGGTCAATCATCTGCCGCGGATCACCGAGCTGATCCGGGGGCACAATCCTGATGTGATCGGCCTGGTCGAGGTCGACACCGGCTCATACCGCAGCCGGGGCGTCAACCAGGCCGAGGCGATCGCCGAGGATCTGGGGAGCTATTTTCATCGCTGTGAGGTGAAATACACCAAGGGCGGGCTGTTCGATCGTCTGCCGGTTCTGGACAAACAGGCCAACGCCATCCTCACGCGCGGCGAGATTCACCGGGAGCGGTTCCACTACCTGAACTACGGCTTCAAGCGCTTAGTCATCGAACTGGAATTGGAGAAAGTCAACCTGTTTCTCGTCCATCTGTCGCTCAGCTTCGGCACCCGCCAGCGGCAGCTCACCGACCTGCACGATCTCGTCATGGCGTCGGTCAAGCCGTGCGTCGTGATGGGCGACTTCAACGCCCTTTCGGGATCCGCCGAGATGAAGCTCTTCCTCGCCGCCACCGGCCTGACCTCGGCCAATCCAAGCCACCAGCCGACCTATCCGAGCTGGCGGCCGACCCGCGAACTGGACTTCATTTGCACCACCGCCAACATCACCCCCGTCCGCTTTGAGATTCTCGACTCGACCCTCTCCGACCACCTGCCGATTCTCTGCGACCTGCGCATCCCGGGCGAAGCGTGAGGGTTGGCGCTTCCGGGTTTTTGTCTGAACCAAAGCCCAACATACAACACACAACACACAACATCCAACGGACCGACGAGACGGTGCGGCCATCGTTCTCGTCCTCGTCGTCGTCCTCGTCCTCGATTTCACGATTCGAGGACGAGGACGATCATGATGTCTCATTCCCGTTTCCCATCCGGCCGCAGGCCGGTGGACCGACCGAACCCTGAACCCTCCGCTTGCACAAACCGGAGGTTTTGCAAGCGCCTCTCTCCATTCTGATCGCTTCTCACTCGCGCCAGCGTCTCCGTTGGATGTTGGGTGCTGTGTGTTGGGAGGAACTATTCCGGATCGCGAAGTGTCTAATGAACCCAGGAGATGAATTATGACGATACGAACGACTCTAATGCTGGTTCTGCTGTTATCGGTTCCGTGCGTGCGGGCCGAAACGCCGTCGCCGGAAGAGCAAGCCCAGTACAAAATGTGGCGGGGGTGCATCGAAGTCCTTCGCGATCCCAAGCATCCCAATCACTACGCGGCCCCGGCTGCCATCGGATCCGATATCTTATACCCGCTGGTGCGGGACCGGACCGAAGCCATCCAGCCGCTGATTAAAGCGCTGAAGTCGGACGATCCGGTCTTTCGTGCAAGCGTAGCCGGAGCACTCGGAAGGGTGGGCGACGCGCGGGCGCTCAAACCGCTCATCCGGACCGCGCAAGACACGGAGGCAAACGTCCGTGCGTCCGCTGTCGGAGGTGTCGCCGCCATTGTTCGCCGCGCGCTGCACGCGGGCGGGCAGGCTGACAGCGATGCCGTCGCTTGTCTGACGGCTGCCCTGACCGATTCCGACGGCGCCGTGCGCGCCGCCGGCGCCGAGGGTCTCGGCAACGTGAATCACACCGCCGTGCGCGAAGCCGTCGGTGGATGTCTCAAGGATGCGGACCCTCGCGTACGTCTAGCGGCTGCCCAATCGTTGGCAATCCTTTCACCCGGCGCAGAGGCCCCGCCGGTGTTGGGCGAGATCCTTCGCAAGGACAAGCCGGCCATTCGCGTTGCAGCGGCGCGCGCCCTAGGTCTTGCCTGCGGGTATCCGGACCGCGTCCCACTGCTGGTCGAGGCGCTGAAAGACCCGGATGCGTGGATCCGCGCATCGGCCGCCACCGCTCTGGGCGCGTATCCCGCCCCGGCTGCCTTGCCCCATCTGCTTGCTGCGCTCGATGACACACAGCCCAAGGTGTGCCAGTCGGCGGTTGATTCCCTGCGAAAATACGGCCCGAACGCAGTGGAACCCCTGATGGCGCGCGTGCGCGCAGTCCGGCCTGAACATCCGACTCCGGAATTCGAAGTGCTGGCAGGCCTTCCGCCTGCGTTGATCGAAACAGCCCTTGCCCGCGACCTCGCGTCTCCGGAACCGGCGTTGCGCCTACTGGCCATGCGCCTGGCTGCGTACATCTGCAGTGCACAAGGCCCGAAGCCAATGCCGGGGGTTCTCCATTCCATCGCCGCGAACTTAAAGGATGCGCAAGCCGACATCCGCGCTGGCGCGGCGGACGCCCTTGGTTGCATGCCTTCAGAGGGTCTGCTGCCTATCCTTGCTGAGGCAGTGACGAACGACCCCGCCGCCACCGTGCGCGCTGCCGCAGCTACTGCCTTCGGTTACACATGGCGTGTTTCCTGGTTCGCCAGAAGTTTGCGTGTGCATCCGTGCCCCGCCCCGGACACACGAGGTCTCGAGTCCCTGCTAACCGCGGTTGCGGACAAGGACCCGGATGTCCGCTTAGCAAGTCTGCGGGCGATCGAGTTTCTCGTTGACGGAAAGATTATGCCTCTGCGTCTGGATGCAATCATGGGCGTGATGGACGATCCGCGGACCGATGTGCGCGTAGCGGCTGCGCGCGTGTTGGTACGTTGCCCGAGCGCGCTGCAGGAGACATGGACCCATGCCGTGGAGCGCGGACTTCGGAACGATCAATGGCAGGTACGCCGTGAGTGGACGGAAGTTCTGGGGCGGAACGGCTATCCGCAGGCGCTGGCCTGCGCGAAAGACCCGGCTGAGCATGCCGAGGTGCGCCTCGCGGCGATCCGAGGCATCGAGCGGGGCGTGCAAGACGGCAAGTCGAATCTCAAAGCCCCGCAGTACCGGCTAGCCGAAACACTGAACAGCATCTGGGCGGACGCTTCCAGTCCGGCCGATGTCCGATCTGCGGCCAAAAATGCTTGGTACAAAATAACACCGTGTGCGGCGGCGCGAGCGAACAGTCAGGAAATGACACCGTGACGCGCTCGGATCGTCTACCGGTCATCATCTGGCGAATACCGGGACGCTGGCTCCGCGTGGCGCTTGACGGGAACGACTTCATGGCGATGCAATGACTTGTTCCGTTGAACAAGTCATTGCTGACAACACGTGCGGGGCGCCGTCCCTTCTGTTCTTGCCCTGACTGCGGGTCAACCGTGACGGCGATTTTGCACTTTCGTCATCAGAGTTCGCCTCCTATGGATAGCCTATGCTGATGCTGTTTCCCATTCACTCTATGAGTTTAAATTACCCATAAAAAAAACCAACATTCAAACTTAATTACCCATAGTTTAATCCATTTTTAAGGTCTATTTGATCGAAAAGCTCGACTACGCGAATGCGGATTTTTTCGCGCGTGTGGAATGAGAAAGAGCACTACGCGCCGAGGACCACGCGGACATCGACCGTCTGTCCGGGGGAAAGCACCGGAATGAGCGTGCCGGCCATCCGTTTTCCGTTGACATAAAGCTCCTTCACGCCCCGTGACGCGCCGGAGGGGTCTTCGATGGTGATCGTGAAGACGCTGCCGCGATACGGGCGCGTGACGGTCAGTTTCCGCCACTCGGACGGCAGACTGGGCTCGATGCGCAACCCATCGAACTCGGGCGTGATGCCGGCAAACCCCTCAAACAGCGTCCGGTACATCCAGCACACGGTGCCGGTGTTCCACGCGACACCCGTCCGGCCGGGCTCGCCCGATTCAGGGGTGTTCGTGAACGATGAGAAGGCATACGGCTCGGCGATACACTCCGGCCATTTCTGGCTGAGGTAAGGGGGCAGCATGCGGCGGTACAGGTCGAGGGCGCGATCCGGGCGGCCGATCTTGCATTCCGCCAGAATGGCCCAGGTCATCGCATGGTTCCAGACGCCGCCATTGTGGTGTTGGTGCGGCGCCATGCGACTGATCACGCCGATCCGGTCTTGAATCTGGGTGTAAGCTGGCGCCAGCAGGGGGATGCCCAGGGGCGTGTCCATCAGCTCCTCCACCGCCTCCAGGCTCGCGCGGGCGCGGTCGGCCGGCGCAATGCCCGCCAGGATCGCCCAGGTCTGCGGATTCATGTAGATCCGGCCTTCCTGCTCGGTGTGGCCGCCGATCACGCCGCCGTCATCGTCAAACGCCCGCAGATACCAGCGACCGTCCCAGGCGTGTTCGTTGATCGTCGTCCGCAATTCCAGCGCCTGCGCCGCAAAGCGCGCGGCATCGGCGGGCCGTCCCGTGCGCGCGGCGATTGCGTGCATCTCCATTAGGTTGATGTGATAGAAGATGCCGAGCCAGACGCTCACGCCGGTCTTGTTGGACCCCATCAGGCAGTCATTCCAGTCGCCGCACTTGAGCAGGGGCAGTCCGAATCGTCCGCTTTCGCGCCGGATGTAGTCCAGAGCCTTCACGCAATGCTCGTACACGGTGCCTTCGCCGCCGTCGAAGTAGCGATATTTCTCTTCGAGCATCGCGAAGTCGCCGGTCTCGCGGATATAGCTGCCGGCGGCCCAGGGCAGCCACAGCGGCACGTCGGAGTTGATCGACTTGTGATACGGCGACTGCAACTGGTCAATGTCGTGGTTGGTGCTACCGTCCTGATACTGGGTCTCGTACAGGCGCTGCACCCGCGCCTTGGCGCGCGCGGGGTCGAACGCCGAAAACGCCGCCATGTCCTGGGCCGTGTCGCGCACGCCGAACCGGTGGTAGTACCGCGTGTACATGCCATAGCGGTTCCAGCCGTTGGCGAACGTGGTGATGTCGGGGTCGGGCAGGTCGATGCGCATCCGGTCGAGGTAGTCCGCCCACGACTGTTTGACGCCGGCGAGCGCGGCATCGGCCAGGGCCGGCGTGGCGAACCGGGCGCGGATGCGGGCCGCGTCACGGGCGTCCGTGGCCATGCCGACCACGACGACCAGATCCGCGGCTTCGCCCGGCGCCACGGTCACGTCGAGCTGCAGAACCCCGCAACTCTCCGTGCCCCGCTTGGTGGAATTGCGGCAGGCGCCCGCCTGCACGGCCTCGGCGCGCAGCACGGATCTCCCTTCACCGACAAACGCCTGATAGACGCAATCGAACCCGGTCGGGGCCGGGCTGGATGCCATGAAGCCAATCCGATCCCAGCTCCGGTTATACTCGGCCATGGTCGAACGGAAGTTCAGGAACGGCCAGTGGTTGCACACGCCGAGGATCATGTGATCGTCGAAAGACACCATGTCGAAATTCGCGTCGTAGCCCCGCGAGCCAAAGCTCCAGAGCGTGACGGGGAACACGCGCAACCGGCGAGTCTGCGTGCCGGTATTCTCCAGACGGATGCGCCACACTTCGGCCGCCTCGTCCACGGGGGTGAAATAGGTCACACTGCCGGTGATCGTCCCGGTTGTGGAGGTGATCCGCGTGTAACCAAACCCGTGCGTGCACATCCAATCGACGGGCTGCTGCGCGGAGTCCGTGCCATTGACGGTCCAGACGGCGCCGCTCTCCTGATCGCGCACCAGAATCAGCCGCGGATTACTCTCGGCCAAAAAACTGTCGTTGTAGGCGCAGCGGCCAAAGGCGGGGCCGCTTCCGGTGTGCGAGAAGACGGACTTCAGCTTGTCCGTCGATATAAAATTCCGCCACGGCGTCTTGAGATCGCGCCGGGTGAAAGAAAATTCCCGTCCATCGTCCGAATACCGCCAGAAATCGCCACGCAACGCCATACCCTGATCCTCCCTATTATCTCGTGATGTATCCGTATCATTTCACATGGAGCCGGTGCGAAAGCACCGCCAAACTCGCCGCCAAATCCTCGCGCTTGATGATCACCTCGGCAGGAACGACCAGTTGCACGGTCGTAAAATTCCAAATGCCCCGGATCCCGCCAGCGATCATCGCATCCGCGACCGACTGAGCCACCGCCTGGGGAACCGTCAGAATTCCGATGCGGACATTGAGCCGCCGGACGATTTCGGTCAGTTTGTCTGTCGCATAGACCGGCACGCCCGACACCCGCCGCCCCACCCGCCGGGCGTCCGGGTCAAACGCCGCGACGATCTGCAGTCCGTGATCGCGGAATCCGGTGTGTCCGAGCAACGCGGACCCCAGTTTGCCGACGCCCGCCAAGACCGTCGCCGTGGCGTCGCTCCAGCCGACGTACCGCTCGATTCCCTTGATCAGCGGATCGATCGGGAACCCCAGCCGTGGCGTGCCGCCGATGCCCGACCCGGCCAGGTCCTTGCGCACGACGATCGGGTCGACCTCCAGTATTTTGGCCAGCGCCGCGCTCGACGCATAGACCTCACCGCGATCACGCATCTCCCGTAACAGCCGCAAATAAAGCGGCAGACGCTTGACCATTCGATCGCCGATCTCACTCTTTCTCGTACCGCCCATAACTGCGCTCCCCAATCATTGGCGAGGCTCTGCGTTCCGCACCCCAGCCCAGCACGTTTGTCCCCAGCCCATTCAAGGATGTCGCCACTTTACCACACATCCGGACTTCTCGCATCCACATTTTATATGTGACAACCCGCCCGGTTACGTGCTAATATCCGTCGAAAGGCCCTTTCATGCTACGCAGGATGGGTCCGGGTGGCATTGGTGACCGGAGGGACATTCCGGCACACGGCTCAGAAATGGGATGGGTATGGCAAAAGAATTGGCGTTCGTGCTGATCAACCCCTATTCGATCCGCAAATCGCGGACGGGGGGAATCATTGCGCGTTATCTTGTTCAGACGGATCTGAAGCTCGTCGGCGCGCGGATGTTCGGCGCCTCACGGGAACTGGCGGGCACGCTGGCCGACTATCTGGAGACCTATGATCCCGAGGATTCGGAAAAATGTAAGCTGCTGGCCTCATACGTCCGGAGCAATTACACGCCGGATCCTGTCCTGGGCCGCTCCCACCGCAGCATGATGCTGCTGTTCGAAGGCGAGAACGCGGTCGGCAAGATTTATGAGATCACCGGGAGCTTGCGACAGACGTGGGGAACCGGGCAATCGGTGCGCGACACCTTCGGCGATTTCGTGCGCGACGAGCAGACCGGTAAAGTCCTCTATTTCGAGCCGAGCGTCCTTGTCGGCCCCACGGTAAAGGTCGCGGGCGATGTACTGAAGATCTGGTGCCGCCAGTTTGATTCCGAGGCCGGCATCGTTCGCGGCGCCAGCGACGTGCCAGAAGGGGCAGACGTGCAGCGCACGCTGGTGCTGATCAAGCCGGAAAACTTCCGGCAGCCGTCGCTGCGCGCGGGCAACATCATGAGCCTCCTCTCCCGATCGGGACTGCGGATCGTGGCCGTGAAAAAATTCGCCATGAGCGTGGCCCAAGCCGAGAAGTTCTACGAGCCGGTGCGGGCGAATCTGCGCCGCATCTTCCCTCTCATCGGTAAGGCGCGCGCCGCCCAGGCGCTCTCCACCGCATTCGGTCTTTCGGTCGATCCGGATCGGCTGACCTCGCTCTGCGAACTGATCGCCCCCGATTTCGCCGATTTTGAGTTTGAAAACATCGTCGAATTCATGACGGGCCGCAAACCCTCCTCGTGTTCCGATTCGATCAAACAGTTGAAGGGCACCGAGGAGTGTCTGGCCATTGTTTACGAAGGCGTGAACGCCGTCAACAAGGTCCGTGACATCCTCGGTTCGACCGATCCGAGCAAGGCCAGCTGTGGCACGGTCCGCCGTGAATTCGGCACCAACATCATGGTCAACGCCGCCCACGCTTCCGATTCCCCAGAAAACGCCGTTCGTGAGATGGCCATCATCGACATTGAACGGGATACTCAGTTTGAAGAATTCATCAAGA
This sequence comes from Akkermansia muciniphila, assembly GCA_945870025.1. Classification (GTDB taxonomy): domain Bacteria; phylum Verrucomicrobiota; class Kiritimatiellia; order RFP12; family JAAYNR01; genus VGWG01. Next base: position 29,538 of record CAMBQN010000020.1, on the reverse strand, counting down.
CCTATTACCCATGAAATCACTTAATTCCAACATCCTCGCCATCCAGCCCTCCGCCACCCTCGCCATCGCCGCGCTGGCCAAGCAATTGGCCGCCCAGGGGCGCCCCGTCTGCGACTTCGCGGCCGGCGAGCCCGACTTCGACACGCCCGCGTTCATCAAGGACGCTGCCATCGCCGCGCTGCGCGAGGGAAAGACCAAGTATACGCCGGTGGCCGGCGTGCCCAAGCTCTGCGAGGTGATCGCCGCCAAGTTAAAACGCGACAACGGCTTGGACTACAAGCCCTCGCAAATCGTCGTGAGCTGCGGGGCCAAGCATTCGCTGGCGCTGGTCTTCCAGACGCTGCTGAATCCGGGGGACGAGGTGATCATCCCCGCGCCCTACTGGCTGAGCTACCCCGAGATGGTCCGCATCGCGGGCGGCGTGCCGGTCTTTATCACGGCCACGTCGGCGGCTGATTTCAAGATCACCCCGGCCGACATCGAGCAGGCCGCGACGGCGCGCACCGTCGCTCTCGTGATTAACAGTCCGTGCAACCCCACCGGAACCATGTACACCCCGGCTGAATTGCGCGCCCTCGGCGAGACCGCGCTCCGCCTCGGCCTGACCCTCATTTCCGACGAGATCTACGAGAAGATGGTCTACGACGGTAATGAACAGGCGAGCATGGCCGCCTTTTCCCCTGCGCTGTATGCCAACACCATCACGGTCAACGGCATGAGCAAGGCCTACTCCATGACCGGCTGGCGTCTGGGCTACACCGCCGCGCCCGAGCCTTTCATCAAGGCCATGAACGCGTTGCAGAGCCACACGGCTTCGGCGCCCAACACCTTTGCCCAGTGGGGCGGCGTCGCCGCAATCGATCGCGGCGATGACTCGATCCGCGAGATGGTGGCCGCCTTTGACGCTCGCCGTCGGCGCATTTTTGATCTGATGTCCGCGATTCCCGGCGTCGTCTGCCCCCGGCCGACCGGCGCCTTCTACATCTTCCCTGACATCTCGGCGCTCGGGCTCGATTCCGTCACGTTCGCCCGCCGACTCCTCGAAGAGCACAACGTCGCCGTGGTGCCCGGCGTCGCCTTCGGGGCCGATTCGTGTGTGCGGCTCAGCTACGCCTGCACCCTGGAGACGATCGAAACAGGACTGGCCCGTTTCCGGGCTTTCTGCGCGAGCCTCACGTAAACGAGGCAACACCGGGCGAGTGGTGGAATTGGCAGACACGCAAGACTTAGGATCTTGTGGCGAAAGCCGTGCGGGTTCAAGTCCCGCCCCGCCCACCAGTTCTCAGACGCGACCGATGCACGCTGATGCGAAGCTGAATGATGAGAAGGATGAACGTAAACCATGACCCAATCATTCGCCGTTTGCTTGAAGGCCGGATTCCGGCTGCTGTTGTTATGCGCCGTTCTCGGCGGTGTCGTGGGCGTTTTTCTGCTCGATGTGCACGGCTATAATACCACGCAGCACTTATTCTCCGAGCAGTCTTGGACTGAAAACACGCAAGTCGTGCTGCTGTTCCTGTCGGCGGTGGCCTTTGCCGTGGGCGGGCGTCTCAATCGCGAGCGCCACATTCCGGCCCGCCTGCTGACGGGCATGGCGGCGCTGGCATTTGTGCGCGAGCTGGATTGGGTGCTGGACAAAGTCTGGCATGGCTTTTGGGTGGTGCCGGCGACCGTCGTCGTGATCGCAGCGGTGGCGAGCGTGTGGCCGAGGCGGAAGACGCTCTTCGACGCCTTCGCGCGGGAGGTGACGCAGCCGTATTGGGGAACCCTGTGCAGCGGCTTCGGCATCGTCTTTATTTTCTCCCGGCTCTTCGGCATGCGCCGCAATTGGGAGGCGTTGCTGAGTTCGCAGTTGGCCCTACCAATCGTCCGCAGCGTCCGAAGGCTGGCCGAAGAAGGGGTCGAGCTGGCTGGCTACGCATTGATCTTTGTGGCGGCCGTCGGTTTTCTCATCTCGTGCTATCAGGATCGCAAGAATCATCCGCCGCCCCAGGTCTGACGCAGGCGCGCCAGCGCCGCTGCCAGGGCTGCTGCTGGCGTTCCGGGAAGCGGCTCGAAGACGCGGATCACCGCAGCGGTTCCATAAAACGCGAAGCGCGTGAAGTCAATGACGCCCGCGCCCGGCACCCGGTGGTCGTCGGAGAGGCCGCGCACATCGTGGATGTGAATGCCGCGTGTGATCGGCAGCAGGTTAGCCGCGACGACCGCATGATCGGTGCTCCAGCCGAGATGTTGCCGCACCTGCCCGTGCCCCAGATCGTGCCAATGCGCGAGCGTCGAGGCCGGGTAGTCGGCGACCAGTCGTGCAATTTCAGCCTCGGACGGCACCGCTTCCCAAGAGGGCAGGTTCTCGAGGCAGAGCGCAACCCCGGCTTTTTCGAAACGGGGAACGAGCCGGTCGAGTGACCGCCGCAGCGCCTCGAGGTGTTTGCCCGCTTGACGCTCGCGTACCCGCAGCGCGCGCGCCGTCTGCTTCTGGAAACGCGGGTCTTCGGTTCCGGCGTCCGACGCCAGACTTATGAGACTTTCGGAATCGGGGCCGCGCCGCCACCAGCCCTGCCGAATGCGTCCGGCATGAAGAACAACCGCCTGCGCGCCAGCCTGCTGCGCAAACTCCAGGGTTTTGCCTGCCAGCAAAACGGCCATGACGCGGTCATCCTCATCCAGCGATGCCGCCAGATAGATCTCGGGATGGCCACCCGCAACATGCGGCGGCGCGGGACAGAAGGCATGAACGCTGGACACGACAAGGCCGCCCTGCCTCACCCGGCGCAACACGTCCTCGCCTTGTGACTCGGCCAACTGGTAGCCCAGCTCGACCGCATCAAAACCCAGCCTCAGAATCTCGTCCACCATCGCCTCGCCCGACGCGTGCCGCGCACTATTCCAATTGGTCGAAAGCGAGAACGTGGGAGCTTTGGATTGTGCATTCGACATGCGATCATTCCTCTTCCGTCGTGGGGCCCACCATAAATTCGGCGCTGCGGGCGAGCACATCGGCTTCCCACGCCAGCCCATAATAACTATGTCCCGCATGCGGGACGGTGTGCAGGTCGTAACGAATGGCGTGGCGGGCGCAGAACGCGGCATAGGCGGCGGCGGAGCCGGGAGCGTCGGGATCGGAGCCGCCGAAGATGAAGCAGATGCGACCGGAATAGCCGCGAAAGCGTTGCAGGATGCGATCCTCTTCGGCGGCCTCGGCGGCGGACCGGGTCTCGTGCTGAATCAGTGTTTTTTTCACCATGTCGGCGCGAATGCGGCCGGTGGCGATCTTGACCCAGGTCTCACGCCGGGTCAGCTTGAGCGCGTAAGTCGTGAGCGCGTGCCACGTTTTGCGACGGCCGGTGGCGGCGGCGCGGAGCGCGCCCATCGATTCGGGAGACCAGAGCGCGAGCGCGTCAATACCGGGATCGGCGGCTGCGGCAGAAATCGCAACCTTGCATCCGGAACAGATGGCCGTGACGATCACGGGGCCTCCGTCCGGACAGGCCTGGCGCAACCAGGCAAGCGCCGCGCGGGTGTCGGCGGTCATGGCCGTGATTGACGCGGCATCGGTGTCTCCCCCGCTGTCACCCCGGCCGGAGAGGTCGATGCGCAGCGACACAACGCCTGCCGCAGCTAGCCGTCGAGCGAATGTGACGAACATCCGGTGAGGCCCGGTGCGATCCCCCGACCAGCCGTGAATCAAGAGCAGTCGGGCGACGGGGGGCTTGGCCGATGACGGGCGCTCCACCCAGCCGCGAATTGTGCCAGAGGGCGATTCCAACACGATCGGGCCGCTGCCAACCGGCTTCGGCAGCGGACGGAGAGCAACGCAGGGGACGCCTGCAGGCGCGAGACGGTGAAGGGCGTCGGCCAGGGCGCGGGTCAGCGGGTCGACATCCACGCGCCCGACGGTGTTCCAAAAGGCGGGAAGGCGCAGGGCGAGGCGTTCAGACGTCGGCGCGAGGCTGTGCGCGGCATCGGCCGCGCGGATGTCGGGGCCTGTCGAGACCACGCAACCCGCCCCGGCCCACGCCCCCGGCGCGAGCGCCGCGAGATCAGCGGCCAGGCGTGCGGTGAACGGATAGCCATCCAGATCGGCGCATTCGCCCTGCCGCCAGCTCGCCTCGATGCAGGCGCGGGAGACGGGGGCCCGGCCATAGGCGACCATCTGATTCACCTGATTCCGCTGCAGCAGTTGCTTCAAAAGATCGGCACCGCCGACCGGCTCGACCAGCAGACGCGCAGCGCCGGGTGCGGCGAGGCGGGAGGCCAGTGTGGCTCCGAAGCGAATGCCCACCACGACGGGATCACACTGCGGATATCGGTCCCGGAGGCAGTCGCGGGCGGCCTCCGCGTCGGCCAGCCAGTCCGGCACGGAAAAGTCAGCAAACTCCCCCGGCGAGTCACCGGTACCGCGATAGTCGAAGCGAAGGACGGCCGTGCCATCAGCCGCCCAGATGCGGGCCAGATCGCACAGGATGCGGTGACACGCCTTCCGCTCCTCGGCAAGCGGGGGCACCATCAACACGCTTCGCAGCGGGGCGTCCGGCGCATGCAGGATCGCGGCCAGCGCGCCCGACGCGGTCTCGAGAAGAAACGGCGTTTCATGAAAAGGAAGCCTCACAGACATCGGCGGCTCGGTCATCGTTCGGCGGATCCTTTCGCCGTCCGGCGCGGGAAGACGCGCAGGACATCGGCCACGGGATCGCGTTGGATCGACACGGCGCACTGGTAGACAGCGCCCAACGTGTCGGGGGTCAGAACGGCCTCAGGCGGGCCGTCCGCGGCGATCCGGCCCTCCTGAAGCAGGACCAAGCGGGGAAAATATTCGGCGGCTAGGTTGAGGTCATGGCCGATCATGAGGATCGTCATCCCCTGCTCGCGATTGATCTGCTCGATCAGTTGCACGATTTCGAGCCGGTGGTTCATGTCGAGGTGCGAGGTGGGTTCGTCGAGCAGAATGATGCGGGGCCGGGCGGCCAGGGCCATGGCGACGGCGACCCGCTGGCGCTCCCCGCCGCTCATTTCCTGAAACACGCGGTCCTTCAGGTGGCCGGTGTCGGTCAGGGCCATGGCCTCGGCGACCCAGCGCCGGTCTTCGTGCGACGGCGGAATCCAGCGGCCCAGCGCGGCGGTGCGCCCCATCATCACCAGCTCGCCGGCGGTGAACGGCATGGCCGTATCGAGTTCCTGAGGCACGGTGGCGACCAAGCGCGCCCGCTCCGCAGCCGGAATTTTACGGACCGGCCGATCAAAGAGCGAAACCTGGCCCGCGCGCGTCTGCAACAACCCGGTGATCACGCGGAACAACGTTGATTTGCCAACACCGTTCGGACCGAGGATCGCCACGCGTTCACCGGTGGCCACACTCAGGGAAAGCTCGCGGATGACCGCCTCGCCATGATAACCGGCCGAGACGGCGTCGAGGCGGATGGCGGGGGTGTGCGGTTCCGTATTCATGACACTCCCTGCTCCCTGTCGGGAGGCTTCACTTCGCCAGGCGGCAGATCACGCAATGGCGGCAATCGAGTTCCAGGGGAACGGGAGCGGCCTTGCCGCTGGCAGCGGCGGCCCGGGCCTGTACATGGTTGATTAAGGCGAGGATACAGCCGAGGGTGATGAATCCACCGGCGGGGAGGATGGCCAGAGTCAGGGTGTTGGGCTGGATGCGGTAGGCCCAGTCTCCCCAGATCGTGAGGGTGCCATTGCCGATGATTTCGCGCACCGAGGCGATGATCGCGAGCGCGAGCGTAAAGCCGGCACCCATGCCGATGCCGTCCGCCACGCTATACCAGACCGCGTTCTTGGCGGCAAAGGCCTCGGCGCGGCCGAGGATGATGCAGTTGACGACGATCAGCGGAATAAAGATGCCGAGGCTGGCGGCGAGCGCCGGAGTGAACGCCTGCATGAGCAGGTCGATCACGGTGACGAAGGTGGCGATCACCACGACATAGCAGGGAATGCGGACCTTGGCCGGGATCACGTTGCGCAGCGCAGAGATCACGGCATTCGATCCGACCAGAACAAAGGTCGCCGCCACGCCCATCCCGAGGCCGTTCTCCAGCGACGAGGTGGTCGCCAAGGTCGGGCACATGCCGAGGACCAGCCGGAACGTCGGGTTTTCCCGGATGATACCCCGCGTCAGCTCACTTAAAAAACGCATATCACGCCCCTGTCATTCGGCGGTGTCGGCATCATCCTTCGACGTGGCCACCGGTTCGGTTCCGGGCGCCGGGCTGAAGGCCGACTGCTTCAAGTTCCAGGCCGACCACTCGGCGAAGAGAGGCGGGAAGATGCGCTTCTCGATGGCGCCACGGATCTGGTCGCGCAAGGAGTCGATGGTCGTGAGGTCACCCGGCTTACGGTCGGCGACCGCGACGATGACGGCGTTTCCGAAGCGGGGCGCCGGGCTGGCGGCGATACCACCGGCGCGCAGTTTGACGGCTTCGCGGATGACGGCGTTGATTTCGGGGATGGCGGTGGGGACGCCGGCGTTGATCGAAAAGGAATAATTGGTGGTGGCTGTCAAGTGGTGGGCGCGGGCGGCCTCCTCAAAAGTCTTGCCGGCGGCCACGGCCGTGGTGATGGCCTCGCAGGCCGCCGTGATCCGTGCCTTGTACGCTTCCGCGCGAGCGGCGGTGAGCGCGTCGGCGCGCACACGGCCGGCGACTTCGGCAAAGTCAGGGATGCGCGCCACATCGTTGGAATGGGCGGCGATCAGGTAGATGATGCTCTTACCACGAACAGCGTTGAAGCGAGTCTGGACCTGACGGGCGTCGAGTTCAAACGCCTTTTCCCGAAGCTCGGCGGCGTTCTCCACCTGGGGGAGGAAGTCATCGGCGCCAAAGAGCGGGGTTTGCAGGACGGGGAGATTGCGGGCGGCGGCGACCGCGTCGATCCCGTTGGTGATGGCCTGTTCGAGCAGCACATGGCAGACGTCGGAGAAGGCGGCGTCTGCGGTCTGTTCCTGCATGAGGGCGTCCACGATGGACGGACGCGCCTCCTCTAATGGAATGGGGGTTGCTTCGGTGTCGTTGGTGCCAGCCGGCCGGGAGAACCGCTTCGGGTTGCTATCATAATAATCGCGGATATCGGCGTCCGAGACCGTGACGACCGAGACGTAATTAGAGATCGGAACGGCCATATAGCGGATGGCGACGCGGTCGGGGAGGGCATACGTGGTGCGGGAGGCCTCGTAGTGGCGCACGAGGTCCTGTTCGTTGAGCGGCATGTCGGCGTGGGCAAAAGTATTGGATACCACGGCATGGCGAACCGAGAAGGTGTCGGTATAGCTGGCGAGCGCGTCATCCATCTCCAAGGGCGAGACCCATGCGGCCGAGCCGACGACGGTGCCGACCATGCGCAACGTGATGGTGTTGGCCAAGCCGGCCTCGAACTCCTGTTCGGTCATCTGCAGGTTCTTTTTGAGCAGATAGCGGTAGAGATCGGAGTTAAAGCCCTCGGCGAAGGCGCCGGATTCGAGGATCTCCTGCTGGATGAGGTTGGGCGAGGCCACGATACCGACCTGTGCGGCGGCCTGTGCGGATGCCAGGCGTTCCCACGTCTGGGTATAGAGCATGGCGGGGGGAGGCGCGCCCTCTTGGCGGCCGGTCTGGCGGATATAATGTTCGAGCGTGCGGTAGGTTTGAAGGGGGACTGACTTGCCGTCGATGGAGCCGGCCTTGGACCGGCTGGGGCCCCGCGAGGTCGAGCACGAGTCCACCGAGACAAAGGCCAGCGCGGTGACAACGACGAACGCGCCCCAGATGAAGCGGTTGCGGATGATGCGATTAAAATGATAAATAACCACGGTTGTTTTCCATTCACTGACATGCGTTATTACAAAAGACACTCCGGGCGGCAACGCGGGTCATCCGGAGCGTGTACTGGAGGAAAAGGGCGTGACTAGAAATCCGATTTTTGGGAAATCCCGGCATTGGCGTCTGGAGCGGGGGTGCCTTTGATCGGGGTTGTGGGAGATGCGGACGGTGTGGCAGCGGGGGGGGTGACTGATTGAGCGGCTTTCTCAATATCTCCGGCATCAACGGCCACCAGACCATCCCGTCCCACCGAGAAGGCGTAGCACTCCGGATGTTTGCCATCGGGACCCACGGCAAAAACCGCCACGATCAGGCGGCCTCCGATCGGGGCGTATTCACGCCAGATCTTGACCGTCGCGTTGGGCACGGCGCTAAACAGCAGCGGTTCTGGTGTTCCGTTGTCGAGGGTGATTACGGTCTCTCCTTCTTCGGGTGTGATCCGGGTCAGGCTGCGGTCGAGGGCAGCCTCGATTCGGAGGGTGCAACCGGCCCGCATGCCAGACACGGCGAACTGGCTGCCGGCGATGATGAGGCCCCCCTTAATAGCCGAGACCCGGGTGGTGCCCAGATCGGCGGTGGCAGGCAGCTTCGTCATCACAGCGCGTCCGGTGAATCCGGACACCGTGTAGTCGGGCATGGCGACGGCAAGCGCCTGTGCCGGGGTGTCGCGGTCGGCCAGTACCTGTATCTCGCCGGCGAGGAGGAGGATGATTCGGTTGGTGGACGCATCGGGCGCGCGTTCGACCCTCACCTCGGTGGATGCACCCATGACGGCCGACACGTCTATGGCGGTGTCGGCCCCGGTGAACGCAATCACCACAGATCCGGCCGGTCCGGTCTGGATGGCCGTGCCGAACGGGTAGGCCTTGTTGTCGATGGCCGGTGCGAAGGCGGTGTCACCGGGACGTCTGACGTGACAGGCGCCTTGGACGCGGGTCAATTGAAAAAGAGGAGCGATGCTGGCGTGTTGAGCCTGCAACGTTCCCGCCAGAAGCGCGGCGCCGAGAAGCAGGCGGTTGGCGGACAGGTGCATGATCATCAGTGACTCCTTCTCCTTGTGTATCCCACGTTCCGATGAACGCCCGCGCCATCGGACAGACTGTCGGTCTGGCAGATGCACGTGAATGTCAACAGTGTAGCCCATGACAACAGGCGCGTCAATTGCAACAAAAAGTTTTTTTTATTTCCCTATTGCGGATCTCGATAAAACACGGTACAGTGAGATGAAACTACGGTGGATCTTATTCCGGTGGATCTTATTCCTTTGAAAGGCCTGGCCATGAAACGGATTCTCATGCTTCGGTTTTTAGTGGTGTTGACGATCGTGGTTTCCTTCCTCGTCGTGGTGGATCGTGCGGATGCGCAGGCCGCGTCGGTTGGGCGGCCGGGTGTCCCGGTGGTTCGTTCGGAGACCAAGGCGAGCGTGTTGCGGATTCGCAGAATGCCCAAGCCCAGCCGTGCGGTGATGGTGCGGACGCCGGAGTTCCAGACCAGCGTGGGGCGCAGTTCGCGCACCCCCAAGAATCGAGAGTGGGCGCTTTTGGAATTCGATTACGAGACGACGCCGGAGTGGTTGGACTCTCTGGACATCGCCTATTCGGTGATGACGCGGACGAAGGGGGCCGACGGCAAGGAAGCCTACAGTCTTTTTCAGTCCCGGGTGACGTACATTGACATTCAAAAAGGCGAGCACACAAGCTGCGTGATACTGGCGCCGAACACGCTTGCCCGTTTTGGCGAGCCCGTGGCGGTCGCCGTTGAGTTCTATCGTAATGGGACGTTGCTGGACAGCAAGACCGAGATTGCGGCCCGGGAAACGTCTTTGCCTGCGGAAGACTGGTGGAAAAACCCCCGCATCATCGACAATCCCTTGGTCACCCGGCGTGAGGGTTTGTTGGAGCGCAACAAGACGCCCTTCGCGCTGATCAGCATGGATGATTACGAGGCGGTGAAATAGTGTTTGCGTCAGACCACATACTCGCACTGAACGTCGGCGCCGGCAAATTGGCGCTGGCCGAATTTTCAGTCAGGCAGGGCCGTGTCCCAGTCCTGCTGAATTACGGATTTGGCGAATTCGGCATGGATCCGGAGAACGAATCGGCGGCCAGTGCCTTCCTGATTGCGGCGCTGAAGGACGTGATGACCTCCCGTGAGATCCGTCCTGCGCCGTTGCTGATGGCGGTTTCCGGGCAGCTCGTTTTTCCTCGGTTTCCCAAGATGCCGCCCGTGGCCAAAGACAAGCTGCTGCAGATGATCCAACTCGACGCGGAACAGAATGTGCCGTTCCCGATCACCGAGCTGGTCTGGGACTACCAGTTGATTGGCGGGGTGTCCGAGGGCGAGCAGAACGTCATGATCGTGGCCGCGAAGAACGAGACGGTGTCCGAACTCATCGTTTCGGTGGCGGAGGCCGGTCTCGATCCCGAAGTCATCGATGTCGCGCCGATGGCGCTTTACAATTGCGTCCGTTACAACTATCCCGATCTGGACGGCTGTTCGATGATTGTGGACATAGGCGCCCGGTCCACCAACCTCGTCTTCATTGAAGAAGGCCGGTTTTTCAGCCGCTGCATCCCGGTGGCGGGCAACGCCATCACGCAGGAGTTGGCCAAAAGCTTTCAGATCGGATATCGGGCGGCCGAGGCGCTGAAGCGGGAATGCGCGTTTGTCGCCCTCGGTGGCGTGTTTGCACCGGTCGGTGACGAGCGGGCGGACCGCGTGTCGAAAGTGGTGCGCAACGTGATCACCCGGCTGCACGCCGAGATCAGCCGGTCCATTGCCTTTTACAGGAGCCAACAGGGAGGAAGCACTCCCAATCGCGTCTTTTTGACCGGCGGATCGAGCGTGATCCCCCACATGAACACGTTTTTTGCCGACAAGCTGCAGGTGGAAGTCCAGTATCTCAATCCATTCTTGCACGTGGCGCTGGGGCCGCAGATCAACACGGAACAGCTCGGCCGGGACGCCTTCATGCTGGCCGAGGTGATCGGCCTAGCCTTGCGGCGCAAGCTGGCCTGTCCGGTGGAAATCAATCTGCTGCCGCCTGAGATGGCACGCCACAAGACCTTCCGGCGGCGGATACCCTACTTTGGCCTGGTGGCGGCGGGTCTTGTGCTGACGGCCGGGGTCTGGACGGTCTACACGAAGGGGACGATCAAGCTTTACGAGAAGCAAGCCCAGCAAGTGGAAGCGCGAGTGAACTTTCTGGCTGACGAGCAGAAGAAGCTCAATGCCGCGCGAGCCCAATTCAAGACCGTTCAAAAGGAGTCGGATGCGATCCGGGGCCGAATTGCCGCCCGATCGCAACTGGTGCGAGCGATGGACGCCATACGGGAGTGCCTCTTTCCCGGAATGTGGCTGACCTCCATCGAGTCTGTCCGTAATGCGCAGGGCGAGTTGATTCAGTTGCGCATCTCGGGGCGCGGGTGGGTGGATCAACTGAAGGAGCTGGAGAAAAAGAAACCGGCAACGGCGGTGGAACAATTCCGTGATCAGTTGAAGATGCGTCCGATCTTTGCGACCGACGGGGTGAAGATCACGAACGAACGGGAGGAGCCGGACGGATCGGTTCGCGGATTTGTGGTAGAGGCGGCCTTGTCACCGATTTCATGAGAAAGGCCGGATCAAACATGAATAAAAAACAGATTGCGTTGGTTGGGTTTGGTGTGGCGATGGTCGGCGTGCTGGTCCTCAGCGGGTTAACCTTGGCGTCGGCTTTGTCACATACAGAAGAGGTCGCCCGGCAACGCGACCACAAGCGCACAGAACTGGGGCTTGTTTATAACGAGCCGGTTTTTCCCTCCCCTCCGCATGTGGCGATGATTCAGGATGATGCCCGTGCCCTGGCGGACTGGAATGCCGACTTCATCAAAACACAGCGGGCCATCCTGCAGGTCGAAACGAATCTGTCGCCTTCGCAATTCAAGATTCAACTGCTCCAGCCTGCCATCCGAGAACTCGCCAAGACGCAGACGGACGGAGGCTCGCGCGTCGTCGCCGCCGATTTTGCGTTCGGCTTTGACGCCTACTTCCCCGGGGACCGGATGCCGGCGGTCGCCGACATCCCCAAACTGGCCGTTCAGCTTGAATTGACGCGGCGGCTGTGTCGCGAGATTTTCGCGGCCAACATCATCACCCTGCGTCAGATACAGCACTCCAGTTTTGAGAGCGCGACTTCTGACACCCCGGCGCCCACAGTAAGAGGAAAGCCCCCCATTCGCCCGACGGCCGAATCTGATCGTAATTCCCGCGCCCTGACCGGCCGGCATCCGTTTACGCTGGAGTTTACCGCCCGCAAGGATGCGATGCTGACCGTTCTGAACCGGCTCGCAGTCTGTGACCTGTTTGTGACGGTAAAGGATATTGATATTCGGAAATCCGGGGCGGATGTGAAAGCGCCGCCTGAAAAATGGAGGGAGATGGGTGTCGCACACCATCAACAGCGGGTGGTCTCCGGACCTGAGCTGGATTCGCCATTGCAGGTTCGAATGACGTTGGAAGTCGAGACTTTCTGAGGGATTTGCCGTGTCAAAAATTGGGAATCAATCTGTTTTGATTGAGCAGTACGACAAGGTGCTGTCTGTTGTCGTGCTGGTGGGTCTCTTGTTGTCGTTGCTGTGGCTGACGTCCTCACGAGAGAGACGGCAACAGGAGGAGAAAGCCTATCAGACCGCATTAGACGCGCTCACCCCAAAGCCGCTTAAAGGCACGGGATTCGACATCGGCGTGTATTCCAATGCGCAGCAACAACTCATCCATCCCAAGCAGATTGCCCTGGACGCTCCGGATCTGGGACTCTTTGTGCCCGACCGCCGCGTCTGGTGCGTCACCTGCGCCAAGCCCATCCCGTATGCCGCCGAAATATGCCCATTCTGCACCGCAGAACAGCCGAAACTCGCGGGTCCGGTTCCCGACACCGACGGCGACGGCATGTTCGACGTCTGGGAGCGTCAGTACGGCTTTGATCCGTTCGATTCGAGCGACGCCGCGGGCGACGCCGATGGTGACAGCTTCTCGAATGTGGATGAGTTTCAGGCCAAGACCGATCCGCGTGATGCCCAAAGCCACCCACCGATCGATGTACTCCTGCGGGTCAAAGATGTGACTTCCAAACGCATTTCGCTGGCGTTGCGCGGACAAAGCAAAATGCCCGATGGCAAGGTCCAATGCCAATTCACCCAGCAGGACCGTGAGCGGCGGTCGTTCTTTGTCCGCGAGGGTGAAGCCATCAGCAATGATTTGTTTAACACCGGATTCGTTCTGTTGGAGTTCACCGAAAGTTATGAAAAGCGGCCGCACCCGACGCTTATGTCGGTTACGGTTGAGACCTCTGTCGCCACCATCAAGCGGCTCACCGACGAAAAGGTGTTTCGACTGCGAATGAACAACGAGGAATTTTCCGAGACCGTGGCCGAACTGGTTCTCCCCGTGGATGGATCGACCTATACCGTCGTGGAGGGTGGCACTTTTACGCTGCGAAACGAACGTTATAACGTAATCAGTGTTGACAGCAAGACCCAATCTGTTGTAATAGAGAGCGTTTCACTCAAGAAAAGGTTGACACTTGGAAAGTAGGGCGGATGCGTAGTCCGCAGAATTGCTTCATATATCCCATGTTTTTATCACTGTGTCTGTTCTGTTAGGAGTCATCCCTATGACCGGTTCTTCTCGCTCGAAGCGTGTTAAACTGTCTGTGGCCCTGTTGGCTTGTGTTGGCGTGTGGGCGCACGCGCAGGACGACCTGGGTGACATCGATGCGTTGCTGCTGGATTTGGGCGGCGGCGCCAAACCGAAAGCCGCCCCCGCCGTCCCGGCTGTCGCGGTTCCCGCACCGAAAACCGACATGCCCGCCGTCGTCGAGGCCGTCCCCGCTGAGGCCGTGGTTGCGGAGCCGTTGCCCGTGAACGAACCGAAAACCGCGGCAGCCCCCGCTGATGTCGCAGCCGGACGCCCCCCTGCAGAAGCAGCGCCGGCGACCGAAATGTTAGTCGACGGTTCCGAACCCGCTATGCCGGAGGCCCTGAGTACTCCCGCATCGCGCGAGGCGGTGATTTCTGAGCTGGCGACCCTTGAACGGATGCGCCGCGAAGCCAAGATCCGGCAGGGCGAAAATGAGCTGGCTTCGGCCCGGGATGATATGACAAAAGGCATGTATGACGATGCCAAGCGCAAGTATTCAAACGCCTTGAGCTATATTCCGGACACCCCCGACACCCGTGAGTCGCGCATTGCGGCCGAAAAGGGCCTGGCCGACGCGCATTACCAACATGCGCTTCTCCTCCGCAAAAAAGGGCTTTTGGAGCAGGCGCTCGCCGAGGCGCGCGCCGCACAGGGCAAAGGCCAGGCACAGGCCGACCGGTTGGTTGGAATGATCCGCAAAGATATGGAAATCCCGCCAAGAAAGGCCGAGACCGTCGAGATTCCCCGGATGAGCCAGCTTGAATTCAAGGAGAACCGCGAGAAGGTGGCCGTCCGTATGCGCCGCGCCCGACAGCATTATGTGGTGGGCGAGTACGCCAAGGCGCGGGACGAAGCCGAGCTGGTCGTCAAGGAAGAGCCATTCAATGTCGAGGCGATCCGCCTCCTTCGCCGCATCGCCGAACGGATGAACGATATCGCGACTCAAGAGCAACTGACATCCCGCGAGCGGATGCTGTGCGACGTGAGCGCCGCATGGACGCCCGACCGCTACGGCATGGATGCCTCTTTTTCCGTCGATCTGAAGCCGAAGACTGACGATCTGTCCCGCGCCAGCAAGGCACCTGAAAAAGGCCTCTCGCCTGAACAGGAAATCCAGAAGAAGATGCAGGCGATCATGATCCCGTCGATCCAATTCAACGCCGCCAATATTACCGATGTCATTTCGTTTTTTGAGAAGGCCAGTCGCGAGTATGACACTGAAAAAGCGGCCGAGAAGCGCGGCGTCAATTTTGTGATCAAGACCGGAGCCGGGGCAGCCCCTGCAAGCGGCGGCGCCGCGGCGACTACCGATTTATTCACCCCCGCGGCAACCGGGGGCGGCGTGGCGGACGGCCTCGGCGCGGGACCCATCACGTTCTCGGCCCGCTATGTGACCCTGTACGACGCCCTGAAGACCGTCATGGATGTCTCCAACATGAAGTTCCGCATCAAGGGAAACATCGTCACCATCATGCCGATGAACATCCCGGATGATATCCTCATCACCCGCTCCTACAACGTCCTGCCGACGCTTACCGAACGCGTTATGTCGACCCACCGGGAGATCGCCCCGGCCGGTGACGGCGGCGGAGGGTTTGCCCCCACCGCCGAGATGAGTGCGGCTACCGACTGGAAGGGGTTCTTTGGCCAGATGGGCGTCAACTGGCCCGAAGGTTCGGCCATCTCCTATCTGGCGACCATCGGCAAGCTTCGCGTGTCCAATACCGCCGACAATCTGGCTAATTTCGAGCAGGTGCTCGAGGAACTCAACGTAACCCCTCGCCAGATCGAAGTCGAAGCCCGCTTTGTCGAAGTTGCCCAGGAGGATCTCAACTCGCTCGGCTTCGACTGGATACTGAATGGAAATCTGGGGATCCAAACAGGAATCGGATCGCTCGACCAATTCACGTCCCTCCCGAATCCCACGCTGCCTACCCCGCTGAATCCGCTGGGTGGCAGTGCTTTGCTTCGCCCCTATGATTCAGGAAATCTGATTGTTGACGGCGGCGGGTCGGGCGGAAGCTGGATTGAAAGTATCCCAGGGAATCCAGCATCGAGACAGTGGCAATGGGATACAACCCCGCCGGCGAATAGTTATGGCCGCGGCATGCGCTTCCTCAACTCGGCCGGAAACGGCGTGCTGAACGCCGGTACCACCAAGCAGGACGATCTGCTAAAGCTGACCGCCGGGCTTGACGGTAACGCGATCTCTATGATCCTGCACGCGCTCAGTCAAAAGACCAGCACCGACGTCCTCTCCGCTCCCAAGGTGGTCACCAAGTCTGGCCAAGAAGCCATCATGAAGGTCGTCACCGAATACATCTACCCGACCAGCTTTGAAGTGGCAAGCACTCCCGGCGTCGCGGCCGTTGGCGGCGCTCCAGCCGCCCCAGGGGCAACGACGGTGTCGCCGTCAGACTTCGAAACGCGCGATGTCGGCGTGATCCTGCAGGTGCTCCCGGAGGTTTCGGCCGACGGCCAGATGATCAATCTGATGATGAACCCCCAGATCGTCTCGCCTCCCGAGTGGAAGAACTACGGATCAAAGATTCCCCAATATACGCAGGTCACGGAAACGAGTCCCCTTCCTCCTTTCACAACAACCACGCGGACTGTGTTGCTGACGGATTCCAAGGGCAACCCGATCTATCTGGAGCAGCCGATGGAACAGCCGCTCTTCAAGATTCGATCGATCTCGACGAGTATCTCGATCTACAATGGCGCCACGGTCGTCATGGGCGGAATGATCACCGAAGAGCGTGTGGCCACGTTTGACAAGATCCCGTTCCTCGGCGACCTCCCCTATCTGGGACGTCTCTTCCAGAGCAAAGGGGAGCGGACTGAGAAGCGCAACCTGCTGATCTTCGTGACGGCTCGTCTAGTGGACCCCGCCGGGCGCGTGGTGCGCACAGCTGGCGAGGAGAAACTGTTCACCGGCTTACCCGAAGCGCTTCCGAGCACCCCTGCCACACCGTAATCGGGCAACGCTTGCAAAACCTCCGGTTTGTGCAAGCGCAGTGTTCAGTGTTCAGTGTTCAGGCGAGGCTCTTGCAAAACCCCTCGTGTCATGGGCGTCCCGCCTATGAATCACGGGCAAGATGCCCGTGCCACTTTGGATGCCAAGGGGTTTTGCAAGAGCCTTCAGGTAAGAATAGTCCTTTCTGAACCTCGAACCCTTTCTGCTCGCCTCTTCCTTACGGCGACAGTCGGCGGCCCGATTGAACACTGAACACTGAACCCTTCTATGAGAAAGCATCCCTTTATAAATAAATCAGCAACTAATTCGCTTGACGGCCCGCCCGATATAGGGCATGATGCACGCATTCCTGAAGAAAAGCGGTTTGCCGTCACCGGCGGAATCGCCTGTGGCAAAAGCGTTTTTGCCCGTTTCTTGGCTGAGTTGGGATGCGAGGTAATGGACGCCGATGATGTGGTTCACCGTCTTGAAGCTCCCGGCGGCCGTTCGGTTCCATTGCTGGCTGAGGCGTTTGGCCCGGCTGTTTGTGCAGCGGACGGCGGGATCCGTCGGGATGTGCTTGGGCGTCTTGTTTTTTCAGATCCCGTCGCACGGAAACGGTTGAACGCCATTATTCACCCTTTGGTTCGAGATGAATTGGACGACTGGTTTCGGCGCCCGCAGACAGGCAAACTCCGTTTTGCCGTGATCCCCCTGTTGTTCGAAGCTGGCTGGCGGGATCAATTTGATACGGTGGTCTGCCTGGCCTGCAGTGCGGCACAGCAGACGGAACGATTAATCAGCCGGGGTCTCACGGATCAAGAGGCCGCGCGGCGCATCGGTGCGCAAATGCCGGTGGGAGAAAAAGCACGTCTTTCCGACCGTGTGGTTTGGAATGACGGATCGTTGGAAGCGTTAAGGCGCGAGGCAGATGGTCTGGTTCGCGACCTTTCGGAGAATGGTGCATGAGCGAAGAACAGCGGAAAGAATTGACCGACGGAAAGTCGGCGGACAATGGAGAAAAGGCGCCGCGTGAGCCCCGGTCGGAGGATCACGCCGGAGGGGCGGCAGGCGAAGCGCCAGCCTCAAACGATGGCGCGCCTGCGGGATCAGATGCGGCCGGCGTGCGTGATCGACGCCAAAACCGGTGGTCACGCTTTCGCGACCGTCGTGACCGGCAACGCGATTTCCGCCGTCCCGAACGGCCCCCGACGGGTCGCGGGCGTCCGGCTCCCGAGGGACCTGCCGACGCTGCTCCAGCCACGCCTGAAGGCTCGCGTCCGCCTGCGCCCCGCCCGCAGCAAGACCCCACGCCGCCCCAGCCCCGCGAGGATCTGCCGCCGATCCGGCTCACCGATCTGCAATCCAAAGAGATGAATGAGCTGACCGAGCTTCTGGCGCACCTGCCGCCCGAAGAGACCGGCATCATGCGCAAGCACGAGGCGGTCTATGAGATCATCCGCGGCTACCTCCGGCGCGGTGGATCGGTCATCGCCCAGGGAACGCTCGAAATCCTGCCCGACGGCTTCGGCTTCCTCCGCTCGCCGAAGAGCAACTACCTCCAGTGCCCGGAGGATGTGTATGTGTCGCCCACGCAGGTCCGGAAATACGGTCTTCGCACGGGCGACCAGATCGAGGGAATCGTCCGAGACCCGAAAGAGAAGGAACGCTTTTTCGCCATGGGGCGCGTCGATCTGGTCAACGGAAAACCGGCCGCTGAGGCCCGTAAACAGGTCCATTTCGAGTACCTCACTCCCCTCTTCCCCGATCGACGGATCCATCTGGAGGTCGCGCCGGATGAAGTGGCGATGCGGGTGATGGACATCTTCACGCCGATCGGCATGGGACAGCGCGGACTGATCGTCGCGCCGCCCCGCACCGGCAAGACCGTGCTGCTGCAGAAGATGGCCAACTCGATCTCGGCCAACCACCCCGATGTGGCGCTCTTTATCCTGCTCATCGACGAGCGGCCGGAAGAGGTCACCGACATGCAGCGCAACACCAAGGCGCAGGTGCTCAGCTCGACCTTCGACGAGGCGCCCGAACGCCATGTGCAGGTCGCCGAAATGATGATCGAGGTGGCCAAGCGCCTCGTCGAATCGGGCAAGGATGTCTGCATCCTGCTGGATTCCATCACCCGCCTCGCCCGCGCGTACAACACGGTGCAGCCGCACAGCGGCAAGATCCTGTCGGGCGGCGTCGACGCCAATGCCCTGCACAAGCCCAAGCGTTTCTTTGGCGCGGCCCGCAACATCGAAAACGGCGGCAGCCTCACAATCATTGCGACCGCGCTGGTGGACACCGGCAGCCGGATGGACGACGTGATCTTCGAAGAATTCAAGGGGACGGGCAACATGGAGATCTGTCTGGATCGTGCCATGGTTGACAAGCGCGTGTTCCCGGCGATCAACATGGAGAAGTCGGGAACCCGCAAGGAGGAGCTGCTGCTCCATCCCGATGAGCTCAGCCGGACGTGGATCTTGCGCCGCGCATTGAACGGCGTACCGCCCGTGGAAGCCATGGAGATGGTCATCAAGCGCCTCAAGAGCGCCAAGAGCAATGCGGAATTTTTAATGAGTATCAAGGAAGCCTGAAAGAGAGACTGACAATTATGAAAGTTGAGATGCAGAATGTGCGCCCCTGCCGAGTGAAACTGATCATTAAGGCCGACGCGGCCGAAACCCATGCCGATTTCGATGCCGTGATGGGGCGCTACATGCGGGAAGGCCGCGTGAAGGGGTTCCGCGCGGGCAAGGCCCCTCGCGCGGTGATCGAGCGGGAATATCGCCAGAACATTGACGGCGATATCCGCCAGCGGCTGATCAGTACGTTGAGCCGGCGCGCGGTCGAGGAGCAAAAACTGGCCCTCGTGTCGATGGTGGAGGCCACCGATATCCTGTGTTCGCCCGAGACGGGGATCTCTTTTGTGCTGCTCTGTGATGTCGCGCCAGCATTCAAACTGCCGAAATACCTGAATATTCCGGTGAAGAAAAACGAGCCGGCGGTGGGCGATGCGGATGTCGATGGGCGGCTCACGCAGCTTAGAAATCAGGTCTCCAAGTATGAGGATGGAAAGCCGGATGGCGTGGTCGCGACGGGCGATGTGACGCGTGTAGACTTCACCGCCGTCAGCAACGGCAAGCCGCTCAAGGAGCTGGCGGAAGAGGCGGCGGTGTTCTCCGAAGGCGCCGGTTTCTGGATGCAGGTGTCCGAGCCTGAGATGATCCCGGGTGTCTCGCTGGCCCTGGCCGGAATGAAGGTGGGCGAGGAAAAAACCATCAAGACCCAATTCCCGAAGGACTTCCGCGTCGCGGCGCTGCAGGGGGTTAAGGCGGTCTATACGGTCAAACTGGCCGGATTCCGTCAGAGAATTCCGCCGACCGATGAAGAATTGTGCAAACAGATCGGCGTGGCAAACCTCGACACCGTGCGCGAGCAGATCCGGGCACAGATGCAACAGCAGGCGGAGTCAGATGAAAAGAACCGTCGCCAGCAGGAGGTCATCGACTACCTGCTGAAGAAGACCGATTTTGAGCTGCCCGAAAGCGAGATGGCTCAGGAAACCAATGCGGCGGTGCAGACGATGCTCCGCAGCATCATCAAGCGCGGTGGCACACGCGAGGATTTGGAGAAAAATCGCGACCAGTTGCTGACAACGGCCACGAACACGACCAAAGAACGACTCCGCCTGCGCTACATCTTGGCGCGCATCGGCGAAGATGCCAAGATTCAGGTGGCCGACGACGATCTGCAGAAGAAGCTGGATCTGTTTGCGGCGCAACACCAGATGACGCCGCACGAGATGCGCGAACGGATCGAGAAGGGGTACGGCATCGAGACGTTCCGCGCTGACGTGCGTAATGAGCAGACGCTCGAGTTTCTCGTCAATTCCGCGAAGGGGTGACCGACTATCACGTGATCGTAACAGAGGTATTGTTCAAGGAGCTTCATCATGTCACATTCAGTTCAGGGATCCATGTTGGTGCCGATCGTGGTCGAGCAGACCGCCCGCGGCGAGCGTTCCTACGACATCTTTTCGCGACTGCTCATCGACCGCATCGTATTCATCGGCACGGCGATTGACGACCAGGTGAGCAATCTCATCATCGCCCAGTTGCTGTTTCTGCAGTCGCAGGACGCCACCAAGGAAATCAAGGTTTACGTCAATTCGCCGGGCGGATCGGTTACGGCCGGCCTGGCGATCTACGACACCATGCAGTTCCTCTCGTGCGATGTCAGCACCTATTGCATCGGACAGGCGGCCAGCATGGGCGCAGTCCTGCTGGCGGCCGGAACGAAGGGCAAACGCTTCGCGCTGCCCAATGCCCGCATCATGATCCACCAGCCGTGGGGCGGCGCCGAAGGCGCGGCCTCCGATATCAGCATTCAGGCCAAGGAGATCCTGCGGTTGCGCGACAGACTGAACGCGATTCTGGCCTTCCACACCGGCAAGAATATCAACGTCGTCGCCACCGACACCGACCGCGACTATTTTCTCTCCGCAAACGAAGCCAAGACGTATGGGCTCATCGACGATGTGCTGACCAAGAAGCTCGCTGACGTCACGCTTCCCGCAGGTCAATAATCCGTCTAGCAAAGGTTTTTCATATGGCTCCCAAGACGCCGAAAGACAGAAGTCTGAAATGTTCGTTCTGCGGATTGACCGAGGCGGAGGGCGCGCACATTCTCGCCGGCCCGGATGGATTGTGCATCTGCAGCGGTTGCGTGATGACCTGCAATAAGGTTTTGTTCGACTCCCCGGACGGCCTGCCGCCGCCTGGGGTTGCCGGACAACCGCCAGCCGCCAACCGCCACGCGGCAGGGGCCAAGACCCCAGCCAAAGAGAAGGAGACGCCTCGCCAGCCGCTCGTCGTCCCCAATCCGGTCGAAATCAAAAAGGCCCTCGATCAGTACATCATCGGCCACGACTACGCCAAACGCGCCCTCTCGGTCGCCGTCCATAATCATTACCGACGGCTGAACCAGTCTCCGACGGTCAAAACGGATGACGCCTTTGCCGATGTGGAGATCGAGAAAAGCAACATCATGCTCATCGGACCGACCGGCTGCGGCAAGACGCTCTTCGCCCGCACGCTGGCCAAGATGCTCGACGTTCCCTTCGCCATCGCCGATGCCACGACCATCACCGAGGCGGGCTATGTCGGCGAGGATGTCGAGAACATCCTCCTCTATCTCCTTCAGGCCGCGGATATGGACGTCAAACGGGCCGAGACTGGGATCGTCTATATCGACGAAATCGACAAGATCGCCCGCAAGACCGAGAATGTCTCGATCACCCGTGACGTGTCGGGCGAGGGCGTGCAGCAGGCGCTGCTGAAGATCCTGGAGGGAACGACTGCGCGCGTGCCTCCGGGCGGCGGCCGCAAACATCCTCAACAAGAGTATATTTCGATCGACACGCGCAACATTCTGTTCATCTGCGGCGGCACGTTCGTGGGGTTAGAGGCGTTCATCAAGGAGCGCGAGGGCAAGCGGGCCATCGGCTACCATGACCGGAGCGACAAGACCATCATCACCGGGCTGGGCCGCGGCGAGGGTCTCAAGGTCGAGCCGCAGGATCTGGTTCGCTATGGACTGATCCCCGAGTTTGTCGGTCGCCTCCCGATCATCACCTCTCTCTCCGATCTGACCGAGGACGATCTCGTGCGCATTCTGGTAGAGCCTAGGAACTGCATGACCAAGCAGTACCGCAAGCTGCTGGCGATGGGGGGCACCGATCTCACCTTTTCCGATGAGTCGCTGCGCGCGATGGCCAAGCTGTCAATCAAACGGAAGACCGGCGCTCGCGGCCTGCGTGCGGTGATGGAGCATCTGATGATGGATATCATGTACGAGGCTCCGGGGAATCCGAATTTGAAAAACATTCACGTGACCGACACGATGATCCACGCGCAATTTGAGAATCCGGGCGCCATGCTGCAGATGCTCCTCGACGCCGCGCCGAAGACCGCCGCCTAGCAGCCTGGATAAAGCATGTACACCTGCCTGTTCGTGATTTCCGACGCCGCAACCGGTATCCGCCTCGATGCAGCGGTTCATGCGCAGTGTCCGGCGAGCACGCGGGCGTTGATCCGGCGGGCGATTGCCGCAGGCGGGGTGACGGTCAACGGACGGGCAGCGGACAAGGGAGACAAGCTGGACGCGGGGGACGCGGTGGCCGTCCGATGTCTGCCTGAAGCGAGCGAGGTG
Source organism: Akkermansia muciniphila (assembly GCA_945870025.1). Classification (GTDB taxonomy): domain Bacteria; phylum Verrucomicrobiota; class Kiritimatiellia; order RFP12; family JAAYNR01; genus VGWG01. Next base: position 6,888 of record CAMBQN010000020.1, on the reverse strand, counting down.
CGGGTTCGCGCTGATGCGGCGGTCGCTCTGGATGTGATTTATGAAGATGACGCCCTGATTGCGGTCAATAAGCCTGCGGGTCTGGCGTGTCAGCCGCTGGATCCGGATGAGACGGGGACCATCGCCAACGGACTGGTTGCCCGCTACCCCGAGCTTGCGGCTATCGGCGACGCGCCGCTGGCGGCGGGCGTACTCCATCGGCTGGATGGCGGGACCTCGGGAGTGGTGCTGGCCGCTCGAACGCCGGATGTCTACACGGCGATGCGCAGGCAGTTCCGCGACCGCGAGATCATCAAACGGTATGTGGCGCTGGTCGACGGCGTGGTGGCTGGCCCGGGGCTGCTGACACACGATCTGGCCCACCAGCCCGCGTTCCGCGGACGGATGGTCGAGACGGGAGGGATCGCGCAGCCCGACCGGGTCATGCGGGCCGTGACGGAGTACCGGCCCGTGCGACGAATCGAGGCGCGGACGCTGCTGGAGGTGACGATTCGCACCGGCGTGACCCACCAGATCCGCTGCCAATTGGCCTTGATCGGGCATCCGGTTGTCGGTGATCTCCGCTATGGCGCGGCCGCCGTGGCGGGTTTCAACCGCCATTTCCTCCATGCGCAGTCCATCTGTTTCCGCCATCCGCTGACGGGTGACAGAGGCGAAATCACCGCGCCCCTGCCAGCCGATCTGCAGGCGTTCTTATAAAAACAAACGCCACGGTGGTGTCACCGTGGCGCGGGTTTAGAATCCGTATCGGCGGCTCCCTCAGGCCATGGGGGGCGTGGTACGGCGGGAGAACAAGCGCGAACGTGCGCGGGCCGACTTGCGGCGTTGCTTCTCGCAGGGCTTCTCGAAATAGCGGTTGGCCCGGAGTTGCTTCATCAGCCCCTCCTTGTCCATGATCTTCTTCAGCCGCTTCATCGCGCGGTCGACCGCCTCACCCTTCTTCAGTTTGATCTGAATCATTCGATCTCACCCCCTCAACAACCTGGGATCATCACACGCCGCAGCACACGACGCATCGTCCGGTGGGTTGGAACGGAAAGAATACAGTAAAAAGCCTCCGTGGCGCAACGCCTAAATTCAGACTTCCCATACCGTAACCGGTTATTGGGTGCGTGGGGGTGTGGATGAACGTTGTGCGTTCATTTCAGCATTCAGCTTTCCATTTTCAGCTTTACCCCATTACGCTCTTGTCCGTGCCGTTCCTGACGTGGTATCCTCTCGGACCTATGACCGTGTCAGAATTCATTTGCAAGTGGAGCAAGGTGGAATTGAAGGAGCGCTCCGCCGCACAGGAGCATTTTCTGGACCTGTGCAGTGTGTTCGACCACCCCACGCCCGCCGCCGCCGATCCGACCGGCGAGTCGTTCTGCTTTGAGAACAGTTTCTGACCCGGCTGCGCGAGATCAAGATTCTCGATCCCGCCTGCGGCTCCGGCAACTTCCTCTATGTCGCCCTGCTCCGCCTCAAAGACCTTGAGCGCGAAGCGGCCATCACATTCACGAGCGAGCACGGTTTGAGTGCCTACCTTCCCGGCGTCGGTCCGTGGCAGCTCTACGGCATCGAGATCAACCCCTACGCCCACGACCTCGCCCAGATGACCGTCTGGATCGGCTGGCTCCAGTGGATACGCGCCAACGGTTTTGGATTTCCTGCCGATCCCATCCTCCGACCCCTCTCCGGAAACATCCGGCTCATGGACGCGGTGCTCGGGAGTCGGGAATCGGGAGTCGGGAATCGGCATGATGCTCAACAAGTTGATACAGGCGCTCAAGGCCAAGGTCTAACCCCGACTCCCGATTCCCGACTCCCGATTCCCGGGGAGCCGGAATGGCCGACCGTTGACTTCATCATCGGCAACCCGCCGTTCCTTGGCGACAAGATCATGCGCCGCGAATTGGGCGATGCCTACGTTGACCGGCTCCGGGCACTGTACGCCGACCGCATCCCCGGTCAGTCCGACCTCTGCTGTTACTGGTTCGAGAAGGCCCGCGCCCACATCGCCGCTGGCAAGTGCAAGCGCGCCGGTCTGCTCGCCACCCAAGGCATACGCGGCGGCGCGAACCGCGAAGTTCTGAAGCGCATCAAGGACACCGGCGGCATCTTCTGGGCCGAGAGCGACCGCCCCTGGATTCTTAACGGCGCCAACGTCCACGTCAGCATGATCGGCTTCGACAGCGGCGAAGAGAAGACGCGAACCCTTGACGGAAAAGCGGTTGCCACGATCAACAGCAACCTCACGTCAACCGTAGATTTCGCATCGGCAGAAAGTCTTCTTCAGAATGCGATGTTCTCGTTCATCGGCACCACCAAGGGCGGCAGCTTCGACATTTCCGATAGAGAGGCGCAAGCTCTCCTCAGTCAATGTCCCAATCCGCACGGGCGACCCAACAGCAACGTTCTTAAGCCGATTCTCAATGGTCTGGACATCCTACGCCGAGGATCCCCGCGATGGGTGATTGACAACGAAGACCGCACTCAGCCTGAAGCATCAATGTACGAGTCACCCCATCGGTTGGTGATTGAGCGTGTGAAACCCTCTCGCGACAACAACCGTAACAAGTGGCTGAAAGAGAACTGGTGGAAACTCCAGCGGGTTCGAACGGAAATGCGAACTGCCATTAGCGCGCTACCGCGTTTTCTTGCCACGCCCAGAGTTGCGAAGCATCGACTCTTCCTATGGTTTTCCTGGCCTACTGTCACCGATGACCAGACGGTTATCTTTGCCCGCGCCGACGACTACTTCTTCGGCGTCCTTCAATCTCGCTTTCACGAAACATGGGCGCTAAAACTCGGCACACGGCTTGAGACGCGCCCGCGCTACACCCCGACAACCTGCTTTGAAACGTTCCCGTTCCCCGACGAATCGCTTTGCGCCTTTGCGCCTTTGCGAGAGAACATCTCCGCCGCCGCCAAGGAATTGAACGCCCTGCGCGAGAACTGGCTGAACCCGCCCGAATGGACACGAACCGAGACGCTGGAGTTTCCCGGCACGGTCGGCGGGCCGTGGGATCGGTACATCGTTTCCGGCTCGGCCCATCCTTTACTGATTCCCGATTCCCGACTCCCGATTCCCGTACTCATCGGCACCGTCCGCTATCCGCGCCTTGTCCCGCGTGACGCCGATTGCGCCGCTCGCTTGAAGGCCCGCGCCCTGACCAAGCTCTACAACGCCCGTCCGGCCTGGCTCGCCGACTGCCACGCCCGGCTTGACGCCGCCGTTGCCGCCGCCTACGGTTGGCCCGCCGACCTCACCGACGACGCGATTCTTGAACGGTTGCTGGCTCTGAATCTGGAATATCCGCGTTCACGTGCAATGACGAATGACGCCCGGCAAGATTCCGGGCCGTGGAAAATGAAAATGAATAATGGAGGTTGACTCCCCCCCCCCCCCGCCGCGCATAATGAATTCCATCGTGCGCATTGATTCGCACATTTCTCACGCTCCGCGAGTGCGGAGTGAGCACGGGTCTTCGATGCAAGGAGAAATCGAAAGGTCGGAACGTTCAAAATATGCGCCTGCAAAACATTTACGCCGCGCTCGTGATGGGGCAACTGGTTTTGGGGTCGGCATCGGCTTTCCCGGAATATCCGCCCCTGTCCGACTGGGAGGATTTCGACACCGTCGTCGCCGAGTCGTACGGAAGCCTCACCAATGACGCCGCTGTGTATCCTCCCACGTGGTTCCGCTTTTCCTTTCATACGGGGTTCTACCTTTTTGATGACTCGGGTGATTTCGCTTCGGCAACCAACATCTGGTCATCGCAACCCATCCTCGGCGTGCCTGCGTGGTGGGTGTCGGTCATTGAGACGCAGGCGGCCGAACGGGTCTGGATCTCGATCGGCGTCGGCGACGCCGGGTTTCGCACCAACGCCGTGACTGAAGGGTTTGACCCGGGCGACTGGGTCCGCGACGGGTATGGCGCACCTCCCGCCCACCTCGCCGGGTTGGCGCTCGACGAGTGGTATGCCTTCCGCGACCGCTCGCGTCTGATTTTGGTCATGACGTTTGTCGCCTCCAATGACTGGCCCGCCCTGCAGGAAGCCTTCGCGGCAGCCGCCACCAACACCCCTGTTACTGAAACACCGCCGCCTCTCGCGCCCGCCGACACTAATCGGCTGGCTTTTGCGGGCATCGAGCCCGGCGTGTCCAACGCCGTAATCCGCCTCTGGCTCTACTCGCCTGAGAGACTTTTAGCAGACCTGTTCTGCCGCGACAGGCTGAATGCCCCTTCTCTCTGGACGCTGCGCGGCACCCTCGCCACCACTGCGCCGTTCGATCCGTGGGATTGCGAGATGACCGGCGATACCGGCTTCTACCACGCCGCCCGCGCCGACGTGGACACGGACGGCGACGGCATCCCTGATGGACGTGAGACGCTCGCACACGGCACCGATCCGGAAGTCGCCGATTCGGACGGCGACGGCATCAGCGACTTCGACGAGATTTACCGGGACAACACCGACCCGTGGAACCCCGACGCCGAGCCGCCCGAGGTGCAGATAGAGGCACCCGCCGCCGGATCACGAGAGGTGGTGCTGCCATGACACGTCCAACCACATCAACCCCTGCGTCCCGATCTCAGTCCGCTCGGCGGCGCCGCCCACGGACGAACATGCCGGCCTGTCTGGCTGGGCTGGCGTTGCTCTGCGGCGTCATGGCGGCTCCGGCCGAAGAGGTGATTGCGCTCTATTATGTGCGCGACACCTGTCCGTATCCCGCACTGGGCACCCCTCCGCCTTTTTCCGGCGTCTTCACCACGGGCGACGGATATGTCGATGCCGAAGGCGGCAGGAGGGCGCTCGAACCCTCGGCCGATCACGCCACCTGGTGGGTCAGGGACCGCGCGTGGCTGAACACCGATTACATCGTTTCCGGTGACATTCGAGCGGCGGGGTCCTTTTCCGTTTATCACAGGAGCGAGATTGCCTATCCTTGGTTGTTTTGGGATCCCTGGCCGCTTAACGACCCCGATCCGTTTCATCAGTGCGGAACCGTCATTTCGTCCGGCGTCACCGAGGACGACGGCCCGTCGCGCATCAATCCGCAGCGGACGGATGCCGCACGCGGCGATCCCTTCAACGCCATCAGCGGATCGGTCCACCAGGACACGACGGACGCCCTGATCCCCGCTCCGGGCCTGCCCCTCGCCTTCGGCCGCGCCTACAACAGCGCCTCGGGCGCCACCGCCTTCGGCTGGGGCTGGGAGATCTCGATGGAGTGGCGCCTGGCTGTGCCTGCGAACGGAACAAATGCGGCGCAGATCCGCGTCGAGGCGCCCGACCGGCGGCGGTTTCTACTGAACAAGGATGCCGATGTCTGGCGCTGCCGCCGCGACGCGCGGCTGCGGCTGCGTGCTGTGGCGGACGGCGAATGGGACCTCGACGGCGGCGATGGCGGCGCCTCATTACGTTTCGACTCCGCCGGCCGCTGGAAATGGAGCGACGACGGCTGGAGTAACCGCGTCACCGCGACACGAAGCGGCGCATACGACCGCCTGACCCGCGCGACTCACTCCTGCGGACGGAGTCTGGCCGTCGAGTGGAGCGATCTCGACAGCGTCACGGGCCGCGTGATCCGGGTCAAGGACGCGACTGCCACGAACACTCAGGAATGGGTGACGCTCGCTGACTATGACTATGGGGACTCCTGCGTTTACGGAAGCCCGCTCCTCACCCGGCTCGTTCGCCACGGCACAGATGAAAGCGTCGTCACCACTACCTACGACCACGACCGGATGGACGCTGTCCTCACCAACCGCACCGACGCCCTCGGACGCCGCTTCTCCCACCGGTACGACAGCGACACCGGCGCGCCGAAACGCTGCGTCGCGAGTGGTTACAACGATGGGACGATGGCTGCCAACTCGTCGTGGTCCGTCTCCAACCGCACCGTGCGCATCGCCTACCCCTCGACTGTCGGAACCGGCCGTTACGAGACCGTCACCTGGCGCGCCGATGTCCCGCGCATGGCCACCGTCGAACAGGGCGGCGAGACTCTCTCGTACGCCTACGACGACGCCACCTTTGAACCCACCGGCCGCGTCTGGCAGGCCGGTGCGCAGACCGCCGCATGGCGGGTCCACCTCGACGCGCTGGGCCGGGCCACCAACGAGACATTCACCCTCGGCGCCGCCGCCGCGCCCTCCGGCCGTTCCGTCGAATGGCACTCCTCGTTCGACCTGCCAGTCGCCGAGACCGACCCACTCGGCTGGCGCACGGAATACGCCTGGACCAATGGACTGCCCTCTTCCGTCCGCCTTTCCGACGGCGCGGGCGGCTGGGCCGTCACAGAATTTGCCTGGGCACACGGGCTTCCCGTATCGGTCACCGACCCCTCGGGCCGCGTCACGGCCTTCGCCTTCGACGCCTCCGGCGCGGTCACCAACACGGTTCCGCCCGTTGGTCCCGCCATCACCTCCTCCAACGACTGCATGGGCCGCCCGGTCCGCGTCGAACTCCCCGGCGAAGGCGGCGAGCCCCGCGTCTGGCAGATCACCCGCGACGGTTTCGGCCGTCCGGTCGACGTCACCGACCCCGACGGGCTCTCCGAGGTCCGCGCCTACGATGCGCTGGGGCGCATGACCAACCTGACCGACCGCGCCGGACGACCCACGTCCTTTGTCTATGGTCCCGGCGGCAAGCTCCTCAACGCCAACCGCGTCGTCGCCGAAGGCGGCTCCAACCGCGTCGTGACCCTCTCGGCCGACTACGACTTGCAGATGGAGCCGCTCGCCGTCCGCGACTCTCTCGACCGCGCCGTCGAGTCCCGCGTCCTCGATGCCGCCGGGCGCATCGCCGCTGTCACCAACATCGAAGGCCGCGTCGCCACCGTCGCCCGCGGCGTCCTCGGCCTGCCGCTCGCGGCCACCCGCTTCGACGGCACGGAAG
>CAMBQN010000019.1 GCA_945870025.1 Akkermansia muciniphila | reverse complement strand
ACGTGGGCTAGCGCCCCGCCCGCCGCGGCAGCGGTGGCGCGAGACGTATCGGACCGCGCAGACGGTGTGAGCGGTCTCGTAGATCCCGCTCACGCGCTCACGCGCCGACCGGTGCGGTAGCGGCGGGCGATCGCAGGTCAGTGAAACGGCGATGCGCCCGGTTGAGCGGGAAACCATTCTAAGGCTGGAGACGAGACCATCGGCGTCGGGGTCGGTATCGGAATCGGTATCGGTAAAACCAACGGAAAATCGACCCCAATTATGATTTAGATTATGATTATGATCGGAAGCATCGCTTAACTTGGCGTCATTCAGGCCGTCCATACACCTTGCATACACCTTGCATCTTGCCCCGTCCGGCTCATTCTGGCAGAATAACTCGCGTGAGATCGAATGCTAGGGCTTCCCGCCGGCTCCGATTCATACTAAATAGGGCAGAAGACTGTGAGGCTTGGATGGCAATCGGTTATGCAAATGTGGTCGGTTCACCATGGGGTACGTGCGAATCTAACCGTAACCTGTTTATTTTCAACCTTACAGCCTTACAGCCTTACAGTCGTTTCTCCGATCCCGCAGCAACTCGAATGACACGTGGAGGGCCTCATGAACTACGAACCCGATCCGAAGCGCTACGAGAATGGCATGATCTACAACCGGTGCGGACGCAGCGGCCTCCGGCTGCCGGCCGTCTCGCTCGGTCTGTGGCATAATTTCGGCCAGGCCGCGTCATCCGCCTCGTGCCGTGAGATCCTCACCACGGCCTTCGACCTGGGCGTGACCCATTTTGACCTCGCCAACAACTACGGCCCGCCTGCTGGCGCGGCCGAGACTCAGTTGGGCGCGCTGCTCAAGAACACCTTCGGCGCGTGGCGCGACGAGCTGGTGATCGCCACCAAGGCGGGCTACTTCATGTGGCCCGGCCCTTACGGTGAGTGGGGCTCGCGCAAGGGCCTGCTGGCGAGTCTGGACCAGAGCCTGAAGCGGCTGGGGCTGGACTATGTGGACATCTTCTATCACCATCGGCCCGATCCCGACACGCCACTGGAGGAGTCCATGGGGGCGCTCGCCACGGCGGTTCGCCAAGGCAAGGCGCTCTACGTCGGCCTTTCCAACTATCCCGCCGAACTCGCGCGGCGCGCGGCGCGCATTCTGCGGCAAATGGGAACCCCTTGCGTGATTCACCAGCCCCGCTACAGCATGCTCGAGCGCGGGGTCGAGGACGGCCTGCTCGCAACCGCCGCGGAGGAGGGTATCGGCGTGATCGCCTTCTCGCCGCTGGCGCAGGGGGTGCTCACGAACAAGTACGCCGCCGGCGTCCCCGCCGATTCGCGCGCGGGCAAGGGAAGCCCCTTCCTCACCGCCGCCCGCCTGACACCCGCGGCGGTCGACACCGCCCGCCGCCTCGCGCCGATTGCCACCGACCGCGGCCAGTCGCTCGCGCAGATGGCGCTGGCGTGGGTCCTGCGCGACGCGCGGGTCACCTCGGTGCTGGTCGGCGCCAGCAGCGCGGGCCAGATGCGCGAGAATATCGGCTCTCTGCGCAACACCGTCTTCTCCGAGGATGAGCTTGCCGAAATCGAGGCCGTCCTCGCCGATGCGTGAGGAAGAGGTTGCCGTATCCAATAACAATGAGGTGACTGAACAAGCGGGTTGACAAAACACCCAATAACGCTTTACTATCACATCGATCTGATGGCGCCTCTTATACCGACCACTGCTCGAGAAGGAGATGCAATGAAACTGATGCTTGCGTTGATGACGCTGACGCTACCGATGCTATCGGTTCTGGCTCAGGCCAGTTCTCCGTTGGCAGCCCTGAAGACGCAGTACAAGACCACCAGTTCGCTGCTTGAATCCGAGGCCCGGGCCTCCTACGCGAGCGCCTTGGCCGTGAGCGGGAAGAATTTCCGACAGGCCGGAGATGTGGACGGGGTCGTGGCCGTGGAGGCGGAGCTTATAAGGCTTGGTAAGGGCGGAATGCTCGACGCCGGCATCACCAACGCCTATGCGGGAGTCTCGTCCGTGGCCATGAATAGTGTCCAGGGGCGTGACAAAAAACTGGGCGTTTTGATGGATCAGTATCTGGCGAAGTTGGACGCGGCCGTCAAATCATCGCTTCAGGCCAACAAGATTGAGGACGCGAAGCTGGCGAAGAGTGAGCTGGAGCGAGTGAGATTGCTGAAATCAGATATCGACTCTAGGATTGCCATGCAAGGCGGAGAGGCGAGCGACCCGAAGGTCGCGCCAACGGTCCCTAGCCCCCCGAAGAAGACCGCCCCGGCCGATTCGGTGGAGTTCAAGGGGCACCACTACAAGCACGTTCCCGAAATTGTGACGTGGGATGCCGCCAACATGCAGTGCAATCGGATGGGCGGCCATCTCGTGACGATCACCGACGCCGAAGAAAACGATTTCGTCCTGAACCTCGGCGGCACATGGGACAAATGGATTGGGCTGCGAAAAACAGGAGGAAAGTTTGCCTGGATCGACAAGTCCCCGCTGAACTACGCAAATTGGGGACCGGGACAGCCCGACGCCGCCAAGGAAAAAGGCAAAATGGAGGCCGAGAATGCCGTCGCGATGGCCGGGAAAAGAGAGAATCAGTACTATGGCTGGACGCAGCAATGGCCGGGCCGATGGAATGACTTGCTGGGCAGCAAGACGAACCCGGATGTCAAGGGCTATGTCTGCGAGTGGGACTACTGAGAGTCCCCCACGCGCTCCACCCAAGTGATGAGCTGGGCGATTTTCTGGTCGGCGCTGGCGGCGGTGAGGTGGGGACTGCGGTTGCGGATCAGCAGCGTCTGACGGCTGTGGGCGCGATAGAGGCCGACCTTGCCGTCACGAACCTCGATGCGGGCGATGCGGTGGACCGCCGCGGCGACGCGCAGCTCGGCGAGCCGCAGCAGCCGGCCGGCTGGCGGCGGCAGACGCCCGAACCGGTCCGCCATCTCGGCGCGCAGAGCGCGGATGTCGGCGCCGGTGGATGCCTCGGCGACGCGCCGATGGAAGGCGATCCGATGGGCTTCGTCCTCGATGTAAGAGTATGGAAGACAGGCCGCACGGGCGGGGTCGCCGGAGCCCGGTGAGAGGTCGATGAAGTCGAGCTGGATGTCCACGTCCACCAGCAGCGGCGGCGCCTCGCCCTTGAGCCGGGCCACCGTCCGCTTGAGGAGCTGGCAGTAGAGGCCGAAGCCGATGGCGGCGATGTGCCCCGATTGCGCCGCGCCGAGGATGGAGCCTGAGCCGCGAATCTCCAGGTCGCGCAGCGCCAGTGAGAAGCCGGCGCCGAGTCCGCTGTGGGCGCGCAGCGCGCCGATGCGCTCGCGGGCCTCGTCATCGATGTTGCCGTGCTCGGGGAGGAGCAGCCAGGCGTAGCCCTTGCGCGAGGCGCGGCCGACGCGGCCGCGGAGCTGGTAGAGGTCGGCGATGCCGAAACGGTCGGCGCGGTGGATGATGATCGTGTTGGCGCGGGGGATGTCGAGTCCCGACTCGATGATCGTCGTGCAGAGCAGCAGGTCGGTCTCGCCGGACTCGAAGCCGCGCATGACCGCGGCCAGCTCGCGCGCGGGCATCTGGCCGTGGGCGACCGCGATCCGGGCCTCGGGGACGAGCCGTTCGAGGCGCGCCAGCACGAGGGGGAGCGTCATCACGCGGTTGTAGAGAAAGAAGATCTGACCGTCGCGCGCCAGTTCCTGCAGGATGGCGGCGCGGATGGCGGCATCGGAGTCGCGCACCACCCGCGTGTCGATCGCCAGCCGTTCGCGCGGGGGCGTCTGCAGCAGCGACATGTCGCGCGCGCCGGTCATGGAGAGATACAGCGTTCGCGGAATGGGCGTGGCCGAGAGGGTCAGCACGTCCACCACCTGACGCACGGCCTTGAGATATTCCTTGTGGCGAACGCCGAACCGCTGCTCTTCGTCAATCACGAGCAGTCCGAGGCTCTTGAAAATGACCCCGGGCTGGAGCAGCGCGTGGGTGCCGATGATGATGTCGACGTGACCGGCGGCCAGATCGTCAAGGGTGCGGCGGCTTTGCGCGGGGGTGCGGAAACGCGAGAGGACGTCGATGCGGAGCGGGTAAGCGGCCATCCGCTCGCGAAAGGATTCGTAGTGTTGCTCGGCCAGAACGGTGGTCGGGACCAGAACGGCGACTTGGCGGTGGTTCATCACGGCGATGAAGGCGGCACGCATCGCCACCTCGGTCTTGCCGTAGCCGGCATCTCCGCAGATAAGCCGATCCATCGGGCGCGGCGCGGCCATGTCGGCCTTGACCTCGACGATGACGCGCGCCTGGTCCACCGTCTCCTGATAGGGGAACGAGGCTTCAAAAGCGTGCATCCAGAGCGGCGCGATGTCGAAGCTGAGGCCGGGACTGAACTGCCGCTTGGCCTGGGTGTCGAGGAGCGCGGCGGCCAGGTCGGCGATGGCGCGTTCGGCGTCGGTCTTCTCGCGCATCCAACGCTGGCCGCCGAGGCGATGGAGCGGGGCGGCGTGGCCGCCGACGCCGACATAGCGGCTGAGCAGGTGGACGTGCGAGACCGGGACGTGAAGCTTGGTGTCGTCGGCGTATTCGAGGGTAATCACCTCGGAACGGCGGCCGTCTATTTCGACTTCGGTCGTTCCGATGTAACGGCCGATGCCATGATCGAGATGAACGACCCGGTCGCCGGGCTGAAGGTCGGCGATGGTGTCGAGGCGCTGACCGGTGGCCGGGGCGCTTCGAGGACGGACCGGGGTGTGCTTGCGGACCGCGTAGAGATCGGGCTGGGCGAGGAGGGTAAGGGCGCAGGCGGGCGGCTCGGCGAGGGTGAAGCCCCCGGAGAGCGGCAGGCGCAGGAGGGCGACCCCGCCGCCGGCCGGGAGTTCTTGGGCGAGGGTCTCGCAGGCGCCCGGCGTGTCGGCGCAGACGACGGCGAAGCCGCCCGCACGGGCGAAGGCGGCGAGCGGCGCGAGCAGCCGCTGCCGGGCCGTCGCGAGCAGATCGGGATGTGCCGGGTCGTCGCCGAAACCGGACACGCCGGCGACCGGGGCAATGGCGAAGGGGAGCGCGGGAAGCGCGGGCGGGGGCGGATCGCCGGTGACCAGATCGAGAGCGGGGGCGCATGCGGCGAGGCGGCGGACGAGATCGTCCCACGGAAGCAGGCCGGGAAACTCGGCCGCGCGGGTCTCAGCGTAGTGGCGGATGCGGTCGTGATCGAGGCGCAAAATCACCGTGCCGCGCGGCAGAAGATCGGTGAGCAGGACGGCGCCGGGCGGATTGCACGGGGCGAGTTCGGCTCCGGTGATCCGTTCGACCGAGCTCTGGGATGCGGGGTCGAAGCGACGCAGCGATTCGATCCGGTCATCGGTGAACTCCACGCGCAGGGGAAGGGCGTCGGTGGCGGGCCAGACGTCGAGGATGCCGCCGCGCACGGCAAGTTCGCCTTTTTCCGAAACTTCGGGGGCGCGGGTATAGCCGGCGGCGACGAGGTCGGCGATCAGGGTGTTCAGGTCGGCCTCGCCGTTTAGGGCAAGCGTCCGGGTCGCGCGCGCAACGGCGTCCGGATCGGGCACTGATTGCTGCAACGCGTGGGCGGAGGCGACCAGGATGGGGCAGGGTTGCGCGTGAAGCGTACGGATGGCCAGGAGGCGCGCGCCCTCCAGTTCGCGGTCCGCGTCGCCAGTTTCGATGGCAGGGAGCAGCGCGACGGGCTGACCGGTCTCGCGGGCGAAGGCGAGCAGATCGCCGGTGACCGACTCCTGCTCGATCGATCCGGCGGTGATGACCAGGATCGGCGCGGCGGGATAGAGGCGTCCCAGAGCGAGGGCGGAGAGCGCGGCCGACGCGCCGGGGAGGAGGGGAAGCGAAAAAGTCGTGACCCCCGGCGGCACAGCGGCAAGCGCGGCGCGCAGGGCGCCGGTCATGCGGTCACTAATGGCGTGCGCGGCCGGCAGAGGTTGGCTATCCTCTGCCGAAGCCTGCGCGCGGCCTCTGGATGGCGGAATCCGAGTCACTGTCCACGGGTCCCTCGATCAGCCACGTTGAACCTAGAAACGACTATAGACTATAGACTGTAAGACTGTAAGGCTGTAAGGCTGTAAGGCTGTAAGGCTGAAAGGCTGAAAGGCTGAAAATGAACAGGTTACGGTTAGATTCGCACGCACCCCATGGTGAACCGGCCACATTTGCATAACCGATTACCATCCAAGCCTTACAGCCTCACAGTCTCACAGTCTTCAGCCCTCATTAGGTTGAATGCGTGTTTGCAGGGGTAGCATGCCAGAAGCCGGGAAACATGTCCAAGGGAAAAGCAGCAGAAAATGTGGATACTCTTGACAACCGCACAAGCTGTACAGTATCCTGTCCAACATGAACGCAATGACCTACACAGAAGCACGGGAGACACTGGCAGTCACGATTCGCCGTGTCTGCCGGGATCACGTCCCTGTCATTATCACACGGAAGCGTGAGGATTCGGTTGTCATGATGGCACAAGAAGATTATGACTCACTTACGGAGTCTGCCTATCTCTTGCGAAGCCCCAAGAATGCCAGGAGGCTCCTCGATTCCATCCGGGAACTTGAGAGTGGAAAAGGTCAGGAAAGGCAACTTATTGAATGAAGGTCACTTTCTCAAGCCAAGCATGGGAAGATTATCTTCATTGGCAACAGACAGACCGTAAGTTGTTTAAGCGGATCAATGCCTTAATCAAGGAGATTTCAAGAACACCTTTTGAAGGTACGGGGAAACCTGAACCCCTTCGGCACGCTTTGGCAGGATATTGGTCACGGAGAATCACAGACGAACACCGCCTCGTCTATAAGATGCAGGATGATGCGGTTCTCATCGCACAAGCGAAATTCCATTATTGACGGAGTGACAATAAGTGCGAACAAGACGGTAGAGGCGACGGGATACCGCCGCCTCACCTGGGTCGTTCGGCCTGTTCAAGAAGGGTGGTATTGGAGATGATGAAGACACAGGACACAAGTCACGTATTCCACTCCCACCTGTTGTCACTGGCGGGAGAGTGGCAGATGCGGCCGGATTTGTCGGGGGACGGCGTACGCCAGAACTGGTTCGCCGAGACGTTTGCCGGAGATGCCGCGACGCTGCCCGGTACCGTGGACACGAATCCCCGGCAGCCACCCGCCAGCACGGGCGACCTTAGCGGTTTTACGCCGGTCTACCCTTACACGGGCGCAGTCTGGTACCAGCGTGATGTTGAAGTTCCGGAAGCGTGGCGTGGCAAGCGCCTGACGCTGTTTCTGGAACGCTGCCAGTGGGAAACAGTGGTGTGGGTGGACGGTGTTTGCCAAGGCACGCGCAACAGTTTGGTGGCGCCTCACGTGTACGACCTTGGCGACGCGTTGCCCACAGGACGGCACCGACTGACGATCATGGTCGATAACGCCAATCGCCGCACCCGCATGAAGGTCGGTCCGGATCATTCGATCCAGCACTATGATCTCACCACGGAGATCAAAGACGACACCAAACTCAACTGTGGCGGTCATCACCTCTGGTTGCACAATTGGAACGGCATCCTCGGTCGCATGGAACTGCAGGCAAACGATCCCGTGTGCATTCTTGGCGTCGATGCCTATCCCGCCATTGCCACCGGGGAAGTCCGCATCCGTGTGAAAGTGGCGAATGCCCACGGGCTCAGAGACAGCCTACGGATGGCCGTCACCTGCCATCCGAAAGGGAGCACGGCGGTAACGGAAACGGTGAAGGCGATCGGGTCGGACACACTCACGGGCGCCCCGGAACAGATCGTCGAACACCGCATGAAACTGGCGAGCCCCGTGCGGCTCTGGGACGAGTTCTCGGCGAGTCTTTACGAAGTTCGCGTCGATCTCGAAGGGGCGCAGTTCTCTGATACGCGACGCGTCACCTTCGGCATGCGCGAACTCCGCACGGAAGGCACGCGGTTCGTGTTGAACGGGAGAACGGTTTTTTTCCGCGGGACGCTGGAGTGCTTTGTCTTCCCTCTCACCGGCCACCCGCCCATGGACGTTGAATCCTGGCGCAAGGTCCTGGGCACGGCCACGTCGTATGGCATCAACCTCCTGCGGTTCCACTTGTGCTGCCCGCCCGAGGCGGCATTCCAGGCGGCGGACGAACTCGGATTCTATTTTCAGGTCGAACTCCCCGGAACATCCTGTCCGGGAACCGATGAAAGCCGCGAGGTGGAGGATTTTCTCTCAGGGGAACTCGCCCGCCTCCTGGATAGTTACGGCAATCATCCATCATTCCTGACCCTGTCCATGGGCAACGAGCAGCTCTACGCCACTGGCGCCGAATTCCTGTGTCGGCATCAGGAGGTGCTGGCGCGGAAGGTCCGTTACGGACAAGAACAGGATCCCAGGCATCTCTATACCTCCACGTCGCACCCGTGGACGCCGAACCGTGTGGACGATTTTTTCATGAGTGCCTGGCCGGTGTCCGGCAGTGAACCGCTTTGCGGCATCGCCTGGAGTGGCGGCCGAGTGATCGACTGCTCGCGCTTCAACACCCGCCCGCCGGAGACGTGTTTCGACTACAGTCCCGGCCTCCAGGGGCTCGACAAACCGCTCGTCACCCATGAAGTTGGACAGTGGGCGGTCTATCCCGATCTGCGCGAGATCACCCGCTATCATTGTGCCCAGCGGGCGTTCAACTACGAGATCATCCGGGAACACCTCCGCGAAAGAGGACTGCTCGAATGGGCCAACGATTTTACCCGTGCCTCCGGCCAACTCGCCTTGCTGCTCTACAAGGAGGAGATCGAGTCGGCCTTGCGTACGCCCGGCCTGAGCGGTTTTACGTTGCTGGACATTCACGACTTCCCCGGTCAGGGCACGTCCCCGGTCGGCATCCTGAATGCCCTGTGGGAGTCCAAAGGGTTGACGACACCGGCGAAATGGCGTGCTTTTTGCGGTCCTGTCGTGCCGCTGGCGCGTCTGCCGAAGCGCGTGTGGACGAGCAGCGAAGTCTTCAGCGCCTCGATCGACCTGGCGAATTACGGCCGCTGCGACGTAACCGGAGCCATCGGCTGGAGCCTGGTTGGCGATAATGGCTGCATCTACGCTCAGGAGCGTCTTGACGCTACCACGGCGTCACAGGGAGGTATCACCCGGCTGGGAACGATCTCCGCCGCACTGGACAACATCTCCGTTCCAGCCCGCGTGACGCTGCGGGTCGAAATGGCGGGTATCCCTGCGAATGCTTGGGATATCTGGGTCTACCCCGATTCATCGGACGCCGCCCCCGTCACCGGCGTCATGATCGCCACCCACTGGAATGCCGCCGCGAAAGAGACCTTGCGGCGAGGCGGCTGTTTGCTGTTGATCCCTTCCGCCGCCGACCTCAAAGACCCGATTCCGGGGACATTCACGCCGGTCTTCTGGAATCCTCAGATGAAAAATATGCAGGTGTCCATGACCATGGGGCTGTTCTGCGATCCGGCCCATCCGGCGCTGGCAGGTTTTCCGACCGACTTTCACAGCGACTGGCAGTGGTGGGATCCCGTGATGCGCTCCTGCGTGTTGCGGTTGGACGCCTTTCCGGCAGCCCTACGTCCCATCGTGCGGGTGGTGGATTCCTTTGTCGGAAACCGAAACTTGATGCTGATTTTCGAGGCCAAGGTCGGCGCGGGACGAATGGTAGTCTGCGGAGCCGACATCGTCACTGACCTCCCCTCCCGGCACGCCGCCCGTCAGTTGCGCACGAGCTTGCTGGACTACATGACCAGCGACCTCTTTCTGCCGGACGTTCCGGTTGCCGAAGCAGCGATTGATGGTTTGTTCAACTCAAGCTTGATTCACTAGTTCCCGGCCGCTGTAAGGATTATTTAGGAACGACGCCTAACTGCCGCGCCGTGGGCGCTCCGACGATCTCAAAGAGGCGCCACGGGCCGTAATCGCGGAAGACGAGCATCCGTCCGCCGCCCGATGTGTAGAGATCCGGATGACGAATATGGACGTTTTCGGCGGCGGCCGCGCCGACGGGCTCGGGGACGAGTAGGAAGAGATTCTGCCCGTAATAATCCCCTCGGAGGGTCTGGACATACAGGTCCATGTTGGATTCGAGGCGTCCGTTCGATGAACCGGTGAGCAACCCCAGCCCGGCATAGCCGCACACAAAGACCCGCGCGTAAGGCGAACGCGCCCGGACATCGGCGTCCACCTGCGTCATGATCGCCGCGGCCGGATTCGCGGCTGGCGGGACCAGGCCTCGCGCGCCGATCATCGCGACGACCACAAAGAGCGCCACATCGCCCAGCGTCACCCAAGGCGTCCGCCAGACGGTGCCCCCGTGCCGGAGATGCCAAAGCGCCAGCACTCCCGACACCATCAGCACCGCTCGTCCGGGGGCATCGGCCCAAGCCGCCGATCCTCCGCGCAACACCACCAGCCAGGCCCAGAAGAGCAGACCCAGAAGGCCGAGTGCTGCAGCGCGCCGGTTGCGAGTCATCAGGCTCGCCGTCAGCGCATAGGCGGCGGCGGCCGTCGCCGCGAGCTCCTCCGGCCGGCGGGGCATCCACTGCGCGCCGTGCCCTGTCAGCAGACCGCCGATGCCCAGGCTTTCCAGAAAAAACAGCCCTGATCCGAAAATGAGCCTGTTCATCAACACCCAGACGCCGAGCGCGTAGAGCATCGGCAGCCAGCCCAGAATCAGCACGGCCGGCAGGCGATGCCGGGTATCCGATCCGGCCAGCGCGCCGAGCGGCACGGCCAGCGCCAGCGCCAGCGTGACGCCCAGGACGGGCATGCCGCAGAGGATCAGCCCGGCAAGGCCGGCGCCGAGCTTGACCAGATCGCGCAGCCGCTGATCGCGGCTCCACAGCGCCGCCGAGCGCAGCGCAAAGACGGCCAGCGCCGCAGGCACGGCGACTGCGGGTGATGCCCCACCGCCGACGGCGGTGATGGCGCAGGCCACCAGAACCATGAGGGGCACGCCCGCCCAGGAGCGCTCCAGAATGCGGCCGCAAATCACCAGGGCGAACGTCCACGCCACTCCTGCCGCCGCACAACCCGCCAACGGCGTTTCGCCCAACAGCCAGACAAACGGCAGCGCAACGATCGACACCAGCGGACTGAACCAGCAGGATCCCACCAGCGCCTGCCGCCCCTGATCCGTGCCAGCCACCACTTCCCGGCATACGGCGAGGGCGGTGGTATCGCCCGGTCCGGCCGTCAGCAGCCCGATCCAGACGACCGCACACGCCAGCAGCGCGGCCGGCACGCCATCATAAAGTCTGTTTTTGAACGAGCCCATGCTGGGTCTTCTCCCAATAAAACGGATTGCTGAAAAATTGGAACAACGCCCGCCAACCGCTGTAGCTCATCAGCATCCAGTACAGCGGCGTCAGCAGGTTCCACAGGAGCAACGAGTCGTAGCGCCGCTTGTAGCAACCAAGCAGGTTGACATAGACAAAGGCGAAGTTACCCACAAACAGGCAGAACGTCCCCGCCGCAAAGACCGGCCCGGGAAACAGCGCCGCGACCCCGACCGGCTGCACGGCAAACCACACAATCGCCAGCGTCCAGAAGATCGGGTTGACCAGCGCCGAAAAGATGACGCCGCCGACCAGAAGCTGGAAGTGGAAAAAGTTGCGCCAGCCGATGTCGCGCGCCAATCCGAACGGGCGGCGCATGTGGACGAACCAGGTCTGGATGTACCCTTTCTGCCAGCGGGTGCGCTGCCGGATCCAGAAGCGGAGGCTGGAGCAGGCCTCCTCCCAGGTGGTCGTCTGCAACATGCAGGTGGTGTAGCCGGCGCGGCAGAGGCGCACGCCCAGATCGCAATCTTCGGTCACGTTGTAGGCGTCCCAGCCCAGCAGGCCGCGCAGAACCTCGGTGACGAAGTGATTGGACGTGCCGCCGAGCGGAATCACCGTTCGCAGCGCAGCCAGCCCCGGCAGTTGCATGTCGAACCAGGCGGAATATTCGGCGGCGAACCAGCGGGTGAGAAGATTCTGGCGCGGATTGTAGTAATTGAGCCGCGACTGCACGCACGCCGTCCGGTCGGGTGCCTGCTCAAAGGCCAGGACCGCTTTTTTGAGCTGGTCGGTCTCGGGCTTATCCTCGGCGTCGTAGATCACCAGATAGCGACCGCGCGCCTGCTGGAGGCCGACGTTGCAGGCCTTGGGCTTGGTGCGGGGATGCGAGGCCGGAATCAAGGTGACGCGAAAACCGGGCGGCAGGGTCATCGCCTGGGCGGCGGAGACGGTGAGCGCGTCGTCTGCCTCGAGCAGGAGCTGGACATCCTTGCGGTCGGCGGGGTAATCGAGCGCCTGCAGACCGGCGACCATTTGCGGGAGCGTCTCCGGCTCCTTGTACATCGGCACCAGGATCGAATAGAGCGGCCAGTCGCGCGGCTCGGATGCGGCGATATCGGCCGCCGAAAAAGCGAGCGACGCGCCGGGCTTGATGGACGCCCGGATCAGAACCAGTTTATAGAGGGTGACGGTCAGATAAAAAGCGGTGCAGAAAAAGACGAGCGCCCGTCCCGTAGCCAGCGGAGCGACACACAGGCCCGCCACCAAAGCCACGGCCAGCACAATCAGCGCCAGCCACTGCGAGCGGGTCACGGGCTCGGCGGCGCTCCACTCGGGATGAAGCCGCGCCAGGGCCAGCGGCTCGCGGGCCAGATCGGGAGGTAGGTTGTCGGGGTCAGTCATGGTTTCGATAATAGCGATTTTTTCGATAATGTCGATATTATCGATTCGTTGAATAAAGAACCCGGCGGAATACCTCCGCCGCCTTGCGCATCCCGCGCGGCGTGAGTACGCCGCCGGCGATCAACGGCGAATCGCCCGCGTCGAGCGAAAACGGCGTGTAGAGATCGGCGACGATCAGCCCGTAGGCGTCGGCCACCCGGTAGACGATTTCGGCGGTGAGGCGGCCTGCGCGGGCATGTAAGCAGGGCACCGGACCCGGCTCGCAGCCGCAGCCGGGCAGCACGTCGAACGCAGGCGGCGCGACCAGGATCAGGTGTGTCTTGCCCGCCTCGGTCAGGGCGCCGGCGAAGGCGGCCAGCCTCCGCTCAAAGCTTTCAGGCGTTTCGCCATCGCGGGCGCCGGAGAGATCGGGTGCCAGCAGCACGACGTCCCTCGGAAGCAGCCCCCCCAGAGAGGCGAGCGGCGCGAGCCGCGCCCCGCCGTGCGGATCACCCGCATCTTTCAGCGTCTGCAGGCCGAGCCGTTGATAGGCCACGGAGACACCGTCGGGACCGTTGGCCACGGCGTGGTCCAGGTCTTCGGCCGCCGCTGGATCGGCCACACCGGCGGCCGCCACAAAGCCATCGAGAAAGAGCAGCCGCTGTTCGCGCCGCAAGCCCGTGAAACGGGCGTCCTCGCCCTTCGAGACCCGCCGGGCGATCAGGGTCACGCCCGATCCCCCGCGCAAGAGCGAGATACCATCCACTCCATCGGGAAGGCTTTCAAACGGCGGGGCGTCAAACATCCAGCGGCCGCTGTTAACCACCACCCCCGCGTGCAGCACCTGCCAGCGGATTTCGCGAAAGGTGTCCGCTTCGCCCGTCGGCAAAACAACCCGGCCCCACGAGCGCGTGAGGGTGAGGGGCGTTTCGCTGACGACCGTGGCGCCGTCGCGGCCGGCCACCTCCGCGCGAAGGGTGAAAGCCGTGGCATCCGGTGAGGTCGCCCGCACCTGGATTTCGGGGTTCACCGGATCATTGCCGTAGCACACCGCCGGCGCTCCGATCAACGCCGATGAGAGGCGGTATTCGACGGCGGGGACCGTTTCGGCGGGGATCGTGACGGTCGCCGACCCATTCGTTCCATCGGCGGCGCGGGATACCATCAACCCCACCACGAAATTCGTCCTGTTGGTCGCAACCCGGATCGTTTCAACACGCCGTCCGTTCCCAACCGGGGTGCCATCGATCTGCCAGGCGTACGCCAGCTTGCCGCCCGACCAGCAGACGCTCTCGTCCTCGAGCGTCATGGGGCAGAACAGAGCCGGGATTCCCTGAAAACGGTAGGGCAATCCCCGCCGCACACGGGCGAAGACGTGCAGGTCGCCATCCCGGCGCTCCACGCGCCCCTCCGTGAGATCGCCGCCGGTCACGAGCGTCGGCAGGGCGGTGTTGGTATCCACCGGGCGCCACCGCACGCCGAGACTGTAGTCGGTGCGCACGGCGGTGTCGACCATCAGACGGTGCAGGCCGGCGGCGAGGGTGATCGGCCGCCCCTCCTGAGTGGTTGGCCGGCCGCGGCTGTACCCCTGCCCCACGACTTCCTCGCCATCAATCTGCAGCCAGGCGGCGTTATCGCCGGACAGGGCGAAGACATACCGACCCTCTCGTGGCACCGCCAGCCATGACGTGAGCCGAAGCAACGACAGAGGCCGATCCCAACCGGCGCCCTTGGCAAACTTGCCGAGCCCCGCCGCAACGACGTCGAAACTGGGAAAGACGAAAAACGTCGATTGCTGACTCGCCCGGACCGCCAGCAGCTTGAGATCATCCAGCGTCGCGGGCGGGTCCTGGCCGACCGTGTGGCGGGCAGCGACGCGAATCGGCGCGGGATTCGTAACGCCCTCCGGCTCCGGCTCGGCGCGCCGCGCGCCCGCAATGCCGTAAACCGCAACCACCGCGTTCTCCGGCAGTCCCTGGCAGTCGACCAACACCTGGATCTGCCGGCCATCGACCGCGACGACCCGTACCGGCCGCGCCACGCCAGACGCCTCCGCCTTCACGGCAGCCACCGGGCTGGCGTCCACGTCGGCCGGAAGGACGCACAGGGCAAACGCATCCTGCGCCCCCCGCGTGAACACCGTCCGAATCGCCGCCTCCTCCACACGCCAGGCAGGAACCGGAGCGGCCGCCCAGGCGGGCAAGGCCAAAGGAATCGATACTGTCGATAGTATCGATAATGTCGACACTTTCAGCAGCGAACAGACGCTCCGCCCGGTGTGGACTCCAGTATGCACTCCCGCGTGCGCACGCCAGACAAACCGGCTGCCGCAGACACGCCGCACAACGCCCCACATTCGCGCCCATCGGCTGCTATGCATCCCAAAAACCATTCTGGCACACTTCCTGCATTCGCTTTTGTGTGAATCTCAAACCATCCATAGAGCAGGGCGAAGAGAGTAACAAAGTCTGCCCCACTTTTCAATGTCAACATTCGCAATATCCGTGCCAGCTCGGGGTCGGCGAGGGTGAATCTGATTGCCGCCACGGTGGCGCCCGGATGCGGCCCAGGCGATCCGAGCCCCATTCCGGCTTCACGCTGTTGGAGATGTTGGCGGTGATATTCATCATCGCCATTCTCGCGACTATGATGACCAGCGTGGTGGGTGCGGGGCGGCGTCAAGCTCGCCAGACCGACTGCAAGTCGAACCTGCGTCAGATGGGCGTCGCGATTCTCGTCTACCGCGGCGAGCACAACGGCGCCAATCCGCCTTGGCTCTCCAGCCTCTATCCCGATTATCTGGATGACAAGCGGGTATTTATCTGCAGAAGCGACAAGAAAAATGGCGTGGGCGTGATCAGACCGGCCGATCTGCCATCGCAGGTGACGGAGCATGATGTCTACAACTTATTCCCCGATGTAATTGACAACAAATCTAGGGATAACAGCAGGCCCACGTCACAGAACACAAACGTCCTCGCCAACAGCTATTTCTACGAGTTTTCCGATGCCGTTTGTGCATGGGACCCGAACAAGAGTAAGCATGTTCTGGATCGCAAATGGTGGGAAGTCAAGGAGGAGCAGCTTCGCTTCGGCGATCCTGATAACGGAGGAGGGGTGGACTCTGCCATTCCGGCCCCTTACAGCCAGTCGAAGCTTCCGATTGTCCGCTGCTATCACCATCACGGGGAATCCCGAATACCGGCCTATGCCAATCGGGCCGCCAAAATCGGCAAAACCATCACCCAGGAACGCATCGCCATCAATGTCGCCTACGCCGGCAACATTTATGTGGGTCCGCTCTGGTGGGAGGGCATGCTCGAACCCGGCGAGGCTCCCATCAAGCCTTAATCCTTTACCATTCACCATTCTCAAGGTACACTGTCACATCCTGAAAACAGCGATTGCCCACACGTTCAGAAATCGAGAACACCATGCAGAAGCGATTAACCGATAACCCGCCACCGCCTATGAAAACACTCCTCCTGCGCCTCTCCTCCCGTTTTTCAATCCCGGCAGCGGCGATGGCCGCCGCCCTGTTGCTGGCGCTTGCCGGCTGCACGACGCCCGATCCGGTCGTGTCTGCGGCACCGGCAGTCGATCGTCCTGCGCGTGCGGTGCGTGAAGCCGACGAGCTGTTTCAGCGCGGCCGCGCGACCGAAGCGATCTTGGCGTGCATCGAGATCGCCCGCAAGGATCCCCTCGCGCCGGGTCTCGCTGACCTCCAGAGCCGCATCCTGAATCGCCTCAACGAGCAGCGCCGCGCGTCGATCACCGCCCGCGCCGCCGCCTCGCACGAAGCCATGGCCCAGGACGCCCACCGCCAGGGACTCGTCCCCGGCACCTACGGCATCTCGCGTCACGTCATCGGCGACATCTCCTCGCACAACTCGCCCCGATCCAAGATGCAGCAGATCCTCACCAATGAGGTCTCCATGCATCTGGAGGACGCCGACCTGGCCGGCATCATCACCGAGCTCGGCGACTCGGGCATCAACCTCGTTTCCGACAGCGATATTTCCAGCAAGACTCTCACCATCCACACCGAAAACACACCTCTGCGCGAACTGCTCGAGTTCATCGGCCGCAACCTCGACGTCTCTTTCAACGTCGGCGAATCGCTCATCTGGGTCACCTCGCGCTTGCCGACTGACGGCCCCATTCCCCTCGAAACGCGCGTCTACCGCCTCCGCATCGGGCTGCCCGGCAATGAAGTGCCGGGAGGCGCGGCGCTCGGCGAGGCGGCGCAAGCCGGCAGCGGAGAGATCGCCATCGTGGAGTCCATCAAGAAATTCGTGCCGCAGCCGGCGGGAGCGGAGATCAGCTTCGATACCCGCGCGCACGCCCTGCTGGTCAAGAACACGCGCCAGTATCTAACCGAAACTGAGGCCATTATCAACGCACTGGACGTCCGCCCGTTGCAGGTGCTGATCGAGGCGCGCTTCATCAACACCAAGGCCAACGACACGCGCGCCCTGGGAATCGACTGGCTGCTGGCGGGGCCCATGTCTTCGACATTTGCAAACAAACTGGTTGTTCCAGATGGCTCATCCATCGTCAAAGCCTCGGACGGCAAAACGCTAACCAAAACGCTCGCAGACGATCTTACCCTCACGGGCAGTTCGCTCGGTGCAGGCATGTTACAGAACGGTGCCGGGTCTTTGCTCTATTCGGGCGTGCTTGACGACATTCGGCTCAAGGCGGTGCTGCAAGCCATGGAAAGTTCGGGGCAGACGCGCACCTTGACGGTCCCCCGCATCACGACCGTCAACAACCGCACGGCGACGATCCACATCGGTGAGGAATTCCAGTACTACGACAATCTCACCGCCGCGCCGGTCTCACAGAATTACTACAACGGTGGCTACAACGGCGGCTACCCCGGCGGCTACCCCGGCGGAATAACCAACTACAACAACAACACCCCCATATTCACCGGCACGCCCAAAACCATCGCGCTCGGATATAACCTGTCGGTGACGCCCAGTGTCGGCGCAGACCTCGCGACCATCAACCTGACGCTGATTCCCGACATCACGGAACTCCAGAACAAGAGCGAGTGGGAGACCGCCAATACACCCGGCAAAGCAACGGCATTCACGACACTCGGCATGTTGCCCATCGTGATGCAGAAGAAGATCGAAACGGAGATGGTCGTGCGGAGCGGCGAGACCGTGGTGATGGGCGGTCTGGCCCAGGCCTCTGGCGGCAAGGATCGCACGGGAATTCCCTGGCTTTCGCATATTCCGTTATTGGGTTGGTTGTTCCGCACCGACTCCACCAACGAAGGCGCGGACAATCTGCTGGTCTTCGTCACCGCCACGCTCATCTCCGACATGGGAGAGAACCTGATCCCGCTCACCCCGCGCGCCGGTCCCGGAACCGAGGTTCCGCCCGCTGCATTGAGCGAATCGCTTGGCATCGAGGACCGCCCGCCCGAATGATTTGAAAAACCGATAATGTCGACCCTGTCGATAATGTCGATATTATCGACTTAATAAAAACCATATGCCCCGCATCAAACAAATCGTCGGACTCGACATCGGCTCCCGGACCGTCCGGGCGGCCTGGGTGTGCATGCGTGATCACAAGCCCGTGGTCGTCCGCACGGAGCAATTGGCCCTCCCGCCCGATGTTCAGGACTCGGCGGGCATCGTCCGCGCCTGGGTCACCCAGTGCGGGCTGACCCGGCAGTTCTGCGCGATCGCCTTGCCCGGATCCAGCACCATCTTCCAGCCGGGCAAGATCCCGCACGCCGATCCCCGCAGCGCCCGTCAGGTTGCCGCGATGGAGCTGGCCGCGTTCAACGACATGGCGGGCGACTCCATGACCTTTGACGTCGCCGACTACCGCATCGCGACCGATCCGGCCCATCGTTACTACCTGATGGCCATGGCCCGCCCGGTTATCGTCGAGCGCACTCTCCAGTTCGCCGCGCAGATCGGGGTCCGGCCCGCCGACCTAGTGCCTGCGCCCGTGGCCCTTTTCAACCGCCTCGAACGATTCGCCGGCCCCCACACCGCGCCCAATCTCTACCTCGACATCGGCCACGAACAAACCGAAATCGCGGTCGGGGTCCCTGCGGGGCTGCTTTTTGCCCGCTCCATCCCGATTGGCGGCAAAGCCTTTACCGACACTCTCGCCCAGGCGGCCGGCATCTCCGTCCACCAGGCCGAGATCCGCAAGCACGCCGACGGCCTGACGGGTGAGACGGCCGCCATACTGAAACCCGCGGTCGACCGCTGGCTCTCCCAAGTGGCCTCGTGCGTGAGCGTCTGCCGCAGCACCCTCACCTCGCCGGCACTGGCCCCCGGCCAGATCGTGCTCGCTGGCGCTGGCGCCGCGCTCATCGGCCTGCGCGGTGTCCTCGCCGATCGCTTCAAGCTGCCGGTGCATCTCGCCTCCGAGCTTCCCGGGTGTGCGGATCTGGCGCCGGATGATGCCCCGTCGCGCATCGCGGTGTCCACGTTCAGTCTCGCCGTCGGTCTGGCCGTTTCCGCACTGGAACTGGGGCCTACGCACCTCTCGATGCTGCCCAGCCACCTGCGTGATGAGGTCGTTTTCCGCGACAAAAAGCCCTACTGGATCGCGGCGGCCATCTGCACGGCGCTCGCCCTCGGCGTCTTTACCGTCACCGGCCTGCGCGCCTTGGCGCGCGAAGATCGCCTGCTCCAGAAGGAACGGGATCATCTGCGCGAGCGCGAGAAGATCGACAAGGAAATCACCGCCATCCGCACCCGCGCCAGCATCCACCGCACCCGCGCCGATCTCGTGTTGGATCTGCTGATGATCGCGCCGCTCACCCGCGAGGCGCTCACCTGGGTCGCCAACAGCATGGGCCCCGACGATTGGATCGTCCTTTTCTGCGACGAATCGAGCTACACCCAGCAATCCACCGACAACGTCCCGCGCGCCGTCCGACGGGGGGCGGCGTCTCGCTTCTCGCCCATCACGATCGCTCCGCCCAAGGCAAAGCCCCGGCCGGCTCCCGCTCCCGTCCGTGCAGCCGCTCCGGGGGTCTCCGCTCCCCGTGCGGCCACCCAGACATTCATCGTTGAGGGCTACACGACCGACCCGAGCTGGGATTCGGTGAAGAAAATCATCAGCCGTCTCAAAACCTCCCCGCGAGTCGCGGCGGTTGACCTTCGGGAAGATGATCGTGTGTTGCCGCCCGTCGGCCTTTCGACTTCGGTTGATCTCGCCACCCTGCCGATGTTCAGGCGGTTTGTCATCTCCCTGGAGGTCAAACGCCCATGATCCGACGCCCCCACATTTCCGAACGCCAGCAGGTCGCGCTGATCCTCTTTGTCGCCGTCCTCGGACTGGTGCTGGTCTGGACCCTACTGCTCCAGCCGCAGATGCGCGTCCGGGCCGAAAACGAACAGAACCGCCAGAAACTGGCCAGCAGCCCCTACGCCAATCTGAGCATGGAGAGCCTCAAGGAGGTGGCCGCGCAGGAGACTCAGGCCGAAAAGCGTCTGCAGAAGGAATGGGCGGCCGCATGCCAGCGGCTCGCCACCTTCTCCCAGAGCACGGTGCGCCGGGCTACCGTTGATCGCATCGACTACAAGGTTGCGTTGGAAAAAGCCTGCCAG
This sequence comes from Akkermansia muciniphila, assembly GCA_945870025.1. GTDB lineage: Bacteria > Verrucomicrobiota > Kiritimatiellia > RFP12 > JAAYNR01 > VGWG01. The sequence goes on along the minus strand of CAMBQN010000019.1, from coordinate 29,095 downwards.
CGTCTCGGCACCAAGTCCGCTTCACTCGGCATCCCGCTCATCCCCGTGGATCTCGGTGTGGAAGAGGCGCTCCCCACCAACGCCCAGGTCCGCGATCGCATGCTCCAGCTTAAGGCCGTCGAATACCTGGCCGACCTCGCCCTCGACAACCGCATCCAGCAACTGGTGGCCCTCACGCCGATGGCGTCCGTCGTGCATCCCGGTCCGGACGGACGTCCGTTGTTCACCGAATATCCGGTCCAGGTCACCTTCGACGCCGACTTCGTCAATCTCTTCCAGCTCTTCCAATCCGTCTTTGAGGAAAACCGCGTTTTCGCCTTTCACTCGATCCGGGCGATGTCGGGTCCAGACATCGAATCGCGCCTGCGCATTCAGGCCGTTTTGAGCGCGCTTGTGTTTGAGTAAGTTTGGGAGCACCACCATGGAAAAACTTTGGACATTCCTGATGCAGACCAACGCAAAGGCGCTTTTCGTCCTGGCGCTGGTGGTCTTGTTCGGCGTTTCCGCGTGGCGCGGGTGGGTGGAGATTGCCGCCGCTAGTCGGCCGGTGCCTGATGAACCGGTCACGGGGCGCGCGCAGTTCAAGCCCGGCAAGGATCTCGGACTCATTGCCTTCGCCTCCAACCAGCTCGCTGCCGTGCATGAAATACCGGTCAATCCGTTTCGACCCACCCTCGAATCTCTCGCATCCAATCCCGCCACGCTTGCGGCCATCAGCAAAGGTGAATGGCCCCCCTCTCTCCCGACGAACAAGCCGCCCAAGATCCCCGGCTCCAACGCCTTCGACCGCGTGCGTCCACCGTCGACAAACGCCACGGGATCTTTTGGCGCGCCGGCGGTCGTCACGCCCCGTCTGACCTTCACGGGCTTTTTCAAGCGTCCCGACGGCCGGACTCTTGCCCAGTTTCGCGACTCGGTCTCGAACGACTCGGTCTTCACACAGCCCGGGGACGCCTTGCGAGGCGCCACCCTTGTGGAGGCCGATATCCGTCACGCCACGCTCCTCCTTCCGAGCGGCAAGGAGGTCATCCTGGCCATCAACGAAGCCGTCGATCTTCCCCCGGAGCGGGCCAAACCATGATCGAACCCGACATCCACGCTGCGGCGGACGCTCATCCGCCAGCCGAGAAACACCCCGATCACGGCGCCTTCCTCCGTTTCTACGACGCGGGCATGGTGCTTGAACTGGCCGAACGTCTGATTCAGGACGGAATGCTCACCGAGGCCCAGCTCGGGGAGATGCAGGGGCGCGCCTCCCTCACCGGCAAGACACTCGACGCCCTGTTCTTCGATGAATCGGCCGTCGATGAAAAGGCACTCCTTTCTCGCTTCTCCGAATTGAGCGGCATCCCTTTTAAAAATATCGGTGAGTACAAGAGGGACCCCGATGTCATCGCCAAAGTGCCGGCCAAGATCGCCCTGCGCCACCGCATCGTCCCGCTGATGCTTCACAACGGCATTCTGACTCTGGCCGTCAGCCGCGTCCCCTCGCTCACCACCGTGGATGGCCTGCGGATGGTGCTCGACTCCGCGCTCGACTGGGTGCTCGTCCCCAATACCGACGTCGCTCGCTCGCTCACCCATTTCTATGGCCTGGGCGCCGAAACCATCGACCAACTGATTGCCGAGGCGGAGGGGGCCGAGAACGACTCGGGCGACGAAGACATTGCCGTCCGCACCGAAGAGACCGGCATGGTCCGGTTCATCAACATGGTGATCGCCGAGGCGATCCGCATGGACGTGACCGATATCCATATCGAGCCGTTCGAGCACGCCCTCCGACTCCGCTACCGTGTCGACGGCATCTTGCAGGAGATTCCCCTGCCCAAGGGTGTTGAGCGCCTCAAGCGCGCCGTCGCCTCGGCCGTCAAGATCATGGCCAACGCCGACATCACGGAACGCCGCAAGCCGCACGACGGGCGCATCAAGATTCGTTGCGGCGCCAGCGACTACGATCTTCGCGTCTCGGTTCTGCCCACGGGCTGGGGTGAGACGTGCTGCCTGCGCATCCTGAACCGGGGAAACATCTCGGTCGACCTCGACAAGCTCGGACTCTCGACCAACCAGCTTCCCAAGATCGCCAAGCTCACCGAACTCCCGCACGGGGTCATCCTCATGACCGGCCCCACCGGTAGCGGCAAGACGACGACCCTGTATGCCCTCCTCTCCCGGATCAACACCACCGGGGTCAAGATCATCACCGTCGAGGATCCCGTCGAATACCAGATGGCCGGCATCAGTCAGGTGCAGGTTCACAGCAAGATCGACCTGACGTTCGCCACGGCCCTCCGCTCGATTCTCCGTCACGACCCCGACGTGATTCTGATCGGTGAAATCCGCGACTCCGATACCGCCGACATTGCGGTGCGCGCTTCGCTCACCGGCCATCTCGTGCTCTCCACGCTGCACACCAACGACGCCCCCTCGGCCATCGCCCGTCTCACCGACATGGGGGTCGAACCCTACCTCATCGCCTCCTGCGTCGAGGGCATTGTCGCCCAGCGGCTGGTGCGGCGTGTCTGTCCGCTCTGCACCGAGCCGTTCCATCCGCCACAGCCGATCCGCGACGAGATCGCCAGCTTCTACCCCGACCGCATGGCCGCAGCCACATTCGTCATCGGCCACGGCTGCCCCAACTGCAGTTTCACCGGGTACCGCAGCCGCAGCGCCATCAATGAAGTCATGATCATGAACGACTCCTTGCGCGGCCTCGTCGTCTCCCGCCAGCCCGCCAACATCATCAAGGATGAAGCGCTGAAGCACGGCATGGTGACGCTCCGCCAAGACGGCTGGCTCCGCGTCATCGAGGGCCGCACCTCGGTCGACGAGGTGCTGCGCGTCGCCGGCCGGATGGAGGCCTAGCATGAGCGGCCAAGGGTTCAGGTTTCAGGGTTCAGTATTCAGGGACAAAAATCCGATATTTTCGATAATGACGACACTATCGAGACTATCGAGATCGCTATTATCACGGCGTTCCCCCCGCGCTGGCCTGACCCTCGTGGAAGTCCTCTTCGTCATGATCATCTTCGCAATCCTGATCGGGCTGGTCATCGGCCTCGGCCGTTATGCCGACACGGCCACCCGGATCCATCAGGCCCGGACCGACCTCGGCGAATGGTCCGTGGCCCTCGCCAGTTGGCACGACACCTTCGGCGAGTATCCGACGTCCCTCGACAGCACCGTCGGGGGGCTTGTTTCCAACACGGTGCTCATTACACGGTTCACAACCAACGCCGTCGGTACCGCTGAGAACACGCTCACCAACACCGCCTTCTTCCGCGATCTCCCGCTCCAGGACCCGTGGCGGCAGCCTTATTATTACACGGCCAAAACAAACGCGCTTTCGGGCGTCGTGCTGAGCTATGACCTCTATTCGGCCGGTCCCGATCCAACCCCCGGGGGGACGCATGACAACATCACCTTCTCCAAGTGAGTCGCGCCACCGTCGCGCCTTCACCCTCATCGAGCTGCTGCTCGTCATCTCAATCATCAGCATCATCCTGGGGATGCTCGTCAGCACCGTGCGCGCCGTCCGCCGCTTCAGCCGCCAAACCATCACCCGCGGCGAGATCAAGAATATCGAGGCCGCTTGGAAGCAGTTTTACACGCACTATCAGTATTGGCCGAACGCGGAAAATATCGGCGGTGTCCTGCGCACCCCTGATGTCGGCGATGCCCAATACGAACTCCTCGCCCCGCTCGCCCGGATGCTCGCAGGATCGAACATCACCGACATTGTCGGGGACCCTGGCGGCATCACCCCCTACAATGCCGACAAGATCGCCTTCCTCGAACTCTCCCGCTTTAACGATCAAGCTGATCCGGTCAACGCCTGGGGGCGCGACCATACGATTGCCCCCGTCGGCAAAACAAAGCCCAATACGTATGTTGTCATCTTCGATGCCGACGGGGATAATGAAATCACGGTTAAACTTCCACTTCCAGACGGATCGACGACCAACATCGTCCTCTTCCGCTCGGTCGCCGTCTGGACGGAGAATCCGGAGTACAGCGTGGGTACCGCCGCTGGCGACGGTCCGCAGCGCTATTTCGGGAGCTGGATGGAGTAAATGAAACGCGCCTTTACCATCATCGAATTCCTCGGGGTCATGGTCGTCCTCGCCACCCTCTTCGGGCTGATTCTCCCGGCGATGAAACTCAGTTTCCGCACCGCCCAGATGAAACAGGCCGCCGGCGACGCGACCGCCCTGGCCCAGGCGGTCATCCACTATCGCCAGACCTACGGCGTCTGGCCCGGCTCTGAAACGATTAACGACGATACGGTGGTGGCTCCCATCCTCATCGTCGGAACCAACCTCCCGGCATGGGCCAGTCAGGAGATTCTGCCTAGTCTCGCGGCGGCCGAGACAAACGATCTCGCCGTCGTCATTCGCGCCTTGCTCCCCGATAATTCATACAATCCGCGCGGTATCCGCTTTCTGGACATTCCCGCTTCGCGTCTCCGTAACGGCGACACTTTCATCGACCCCTGGGGCACCCCCTACGCGATTGTGATCCATCCCCCGGGCGCGATTGCGGGCCGCCGCGTCGGCTGGAGCGATGTCGTCGCCTTCTCGTTCGGCCCTCCCGGCCACATCGGCGCCGCCGCCGACAATCTGATCTTTTCAGCGGGGGTGCCCCGATGAGCGCACCCCATGATTCGGTATTTTCGATAATGTCGATACTATCGATATTATCGAAATCTAATCGCAAAGGCTTCACCATCCTCGAGCTGGCCTCCGTGCTCGCCATTCTCCTGCTGATCATCGGCGCGACGACGGGGGCGTTTCTCGGCTGGCAGCAGGGCGCGGCGGTCCGGGGTGCCGAAGACCAAGTCTATGCGGCGCTTTCCAACGCCCGCCAGTTGGCCATCCTCCGGCGCATGCCCGTCGGACTGGCCCTGGGCGTGACCACGAACGCGCCCGGCTATCCGCCACGAGGTTATTACTTTGCCTTCACCAATGATGATTTCAACGCGCGCATCTCCGAAACCAATTCCCTCCCCCTTCGTTCGTCCCTCACGGTCTCCAATGCATGGGATACGATCGATCCGGATCGCGGCCCGTTTGTCATCCGATTCCTCCCCGACGGCCGCACCCAACCCGATCTCGACAGCGACCCGGTGGTTGTCACCATCGGCATCACCCGCAACAACGGCACTTCCACCTCCCGACGCATCCGCCTCGATCCCCTGACCGGCCTCCCACGCAGCCTGGGAGGCGAGCCATGATTGAAAGAATATCGATAATATCGATGATGTCGAAAATATCGACATTATCGCAATCACGCCGGCGCCGCGCTGGCTACACCCTCATCGAGATCGCCTTCGCCTCGCTCATCATCGGGGTCGCCTTCCTCGCGCTCATCGGCCTCGGTCGCCTAGCCGTGCAGGGGGCGGCTGACGCCGAGAACGACACCCGCAGCGCCCTCCTCGCCGACGATGTCTTCGCCACGCTGCGCGGCACCTCCGACACCCTGTGCGCCACGGGCGGCCCGTCCGCCTGGGCGTCGTTCTGGATGGCGTTTACGAATGGCGTGCCGGTGCCGTTTCAGACCGCCACGAACATCCCCGCCGGGTACGAGGACGCCACCACGGGCGATGCCCCCCTCCTCTACGGCGACGGCACCGTCACCCGCCTGGCGTTTGTTGACGAATTCGAGACCCGCCAATGGACCGCCCAGATTCAGATCACAGCCACCACCCTAAACGCACTTCACATGGGCGCAGCTTACGAATACGTCACGGGCCCTGCGACGAACGTGAACCTGGTCACCGTGACGCTCCATATCTGGCCCAATGCGTTCGACCGCCGCGAACGGTCGCGCAGCTTCCTCACGTTCATCCCCTACCAAGGACTGTACCATGGCCACGTGGTTGAATAAAGGGCGGAAGCCGTTAATATCGATATTATCGATAATGTCGACACTATCGAAAACATCGACGCTGCGTTTTGCCCCCCGCGCCGGCTTCACGCTCATCGAGCTGATCGCGGCCATGGCCATCTTCATGATCCTGGTCGGCGCGCTGATCATGGGCACCAACAACGCCTTGGACACCTGGCAGGGCACGTCGTCGCGAACCCGCACGCTGGGCCACGGCCGCGCGGCGCTCGGCTTCATCGTCGAGGATCTCCAGCAGGCCACGATCCGATCCAATGCGTTCACGCTCGGAATCAACCGGGCCGAGTTCGACCGCTTCGCGCCCGCCCCTTCCGCAGTCGGCGTCGCGTCGGAGGGCCGTGTGTTCTGGCGGATCGAATCGACCAACATCACCTCGACCCTCATTCGCGAGATCACGTATTCGACCAGCGGCGGCGTCACGCGAACCACCGAGGTGCTGGATGGCGTAACCCGCCTGTTGTTTGTCCCCATCTGGGAGGATGCCGCAGCGGAGTCGGTCACCGAGATCACCACCAACGCCCTCCCGGCGGCCATCGACGTCTTCCTCGAACTCGTCCCGCCTGACGCGATGCGCAAGGCCGCAGGCATCGCCGATTCCACGATCCGAAGCAACTTTCTGGCCCGCCAAACCCTCCCGCTCACAACCCGCGTCACCTTCCCGCATTCGCGCGTCCCGCCGCTCAGCGCGTCCACCAACCAGGTGACCCTTTCGGGACAAGTGTACCGGGCCGATGGGACACCCCTCGCCGTCGCCATCGCTCTCGCGGGCGGACAGACCAACGTCATCCAGGCCGACGGCAACGGCGTCTACGGCGTTACGAATCGTCAGACGGGCCGGCCGATCCGCGTCACGCCACGGGAACCACCCTCCAACAAACGCGCCGGTCGCTACACCCCGCAGTGGTTCGTCTGGTGGCCCAGCTCGGGCAGCCTCGACGGCGCCGACTTTATCTGGCGCGAAAGCGACATCACCATCTCCGGCGTCATCACCCGCAAGGGAACGGCCGAACCTGTCGCAGGCGTCAGCCTCGATTTCCCCATGGCCGGGCAAGCCGTGACCGGCAGCGACGGTGCCTACCGCATTGGCGTGGATGCCGGTTGGCCCTACGACGGATCGGAGGCGCGCGTCACACCCGTTCACCCCCGCTATCCGAGCAGCCTCTTCGAGGCGAGCGGCACCGCAAACGCCTACCAGATCTATCAGACTGTCACCGCTCACCAGACCGGCCGCAACTACGTCTGGATTCCGCCGGACCTTGTTCTCACCGGCGAAGTGGTCTGCGCCGAGTGCGGCGTCGCGCTTGCCGGCATAAACCTCCACGCCGATGGCGGCGTCCTCCCGAGCTATAATTACACCACCTCCTTTGACGGCCGCTACAGCATCACCGTGCCCTACGGCTGGAGCGGCACCCTATCCTCAACCTGGCTGTGGAATGGTGCCTTCCTGAATAACAACTTCTCGATCCCCGCCCTCATCGAGTCACGCTACACCGAGTTCCGGTGGATACCGACCGCCACGATCAACGGGACCGTCTACCGGGCTTCGTTCGCCACCAACACGATTCCGGTCACGATCACCAGGAACCTCTATACCAACTGCCTCGACCGCGCCGAGATCCCCGGGGGCACCTATGCGGGCACCACCGCCGCGATCAACAACGCGACCTACGACATCGCCGCACCACATTACTGGTACCACACCGGGGAAGACCGTATCCTCTACATCAACCCCGTCAACAGCCTCAGAGGGAATAGTCACGGCGTTTACGATCCGCTGTTCACCCGATTCAACCCGCCGCCGCTGACTGATGCATCGGCGGACTTCACCTGGGTGCCTTGCGACCTCTCCATCAGCGGCTCGGTCACCAACAACCTGGGCGGACCGGTGGCGAACCAGCAGATTCTCTTCCTCTCCAACTGCCTAAACCTGGCGCCGACCAACGCCATTCAGCAGGTCGTGATCACAAACATCGTCACAACCAGCACCAATGCCGTGACCAACCTCACTTCCGTCGTGATTATGGACGCGACGACCAATCTGGCTTCCTCGGTCGATATCCGAAACGGATTCGCCTTCCTCTTCAACACCAACCGCTATGCTTTTGCCGAAAACCTGTCGGTTACCACCGCGACCAACGGCGTCTACACCAATTGGGTGAGCGTCGGATGGTCGGGTGCCATCTTCCCGGTCGCGACCAACGTCTGTGTGCCACCGGCGGTTTTGGTAACCAATCTCATCAGCAATCTCACGGGTGTGGTCTTTGGCGGCGACTAACGGCGCCAGCGACCCGATAATATCGATAATGTCGACTTTTTCGATATTATCGATTCATCAAAGAAAGGCGGCCCTTCATGGGCATGTTCGGCGGTTTTGGAGGCTACTGGTGGCTCGACTCGTTCGTGATGGCCGAGATCGTCTATCTCGCGACCCTCCGCTTCTGCCAGCGTTTCCTCAACCGCACCAACGACCCCTGCGGACGCCAGTATGACCAGATGACCCAGGCCGGCCGCTCGGGCTGCGCCAACACCGTCGAAGGCTCGACCCGCAACGCCACCTCGCGGGAGACCGAGATGAAGCTTACCGACGTGGCCCGGGGAAGCCTCGCCGAATTGCACACCGACTATGTGAACTGGCTGCTCAAGAAAGGCCTGTCTCCTTGGCCCAAGACATCCCCGGAGTCGCAGGCCGTCTACGCCGTGCGATTGGACAAGCCCGCATACGGGCAGGACGTGGTACACGACGGCTGCGCCCATATTCTGGCCCAACAGAAGAAGTTTGCCCAGTGGCTCGACTCCGGCGACGATACCGTGATCGCCAACACGCTGATGATCCTGATCTCCCGCACCCTCAACATGCTCAACCACCAGATGGAATCGCAAGGCGAGCAATTCAAGCAAGAAGGCGGCTTCCGAGAGAAGCCCTCCGAGATCCGCCATGAGGCCATGGCCAAACGCGAGGACGCGCTGGTCTGTCCCGACTGCGGCGCTCCCATGCGCAAACGCACCGCCAAAAGCGGCAAAAACCCGGGGCAACCCTTCTGGGGCTGCTCCAAATACCCCGCGTGCAGCGGGCTGCGCCCCTTTGAGGAGAAACCGGCTGAAACCCGATAATGTCGAGATTGTCACGAGATCGATAATATCGAGATTGTCGAAATTGTCGATAATGTCGATAATATCGAATCGCTAACGCCTATGGACACACCCCTCCAAACAAGCCCGCACCCTTTTGCCGCCCGCCACGCCTCCCGCGCTGGCGTGGCGCTCGTCATGACCCTCGGCCTCCTGGCCCTGATCTGCGTCGCGGTCATCGCCTTCATCGCCGCCATGCGGCTGGAGCGTTCCACCGCCCGCCTCGAGGCCGACCGCGCCACCCTTCGCGGCCTCCACCATGCCGCCTTGGCATCGGCCATGCAGAATGTCTCCTATCAGCTTTACGACCGTGTCTATCCCGTCACTTGGCGCGACATTATTTGGTCGGACGGTTCGACCAACACGCCACCTGCCGGGCCCTGCCTCGGCAGTTTCTACAAGCAAGACACCAACGTCTCTTTTTCGGCCAGTTCCATCCGGCTCTTCACGGGCGCGGCGACCAACCTCGTTCCCGGCGCGGTCCAGGCCGACGCCGCGTCGGTCGAATCGATCTGGATGCCGGTCACCAGCCAACTGGTCGACTCGGACGAAAGCAGCGAATCGGCAGATCCGTTGGCACCGCTCATGGACACGGTCGTCATGAGCCGTGTCGCCTACCTCATCATCGATTGCTCCGGATTCCTGCCGCCGGTGTCGACCAATTCCGCCGGTTACGCCGCGCAGATCCACCTCCCTCCCGAACAGCGCGACCACACCTTCTATCTCGCCCACGATCCCGACCCCGAGCAGTTTTACACGATCAAACCGGAATACGTCACGAACACACCACCCTCCCCCGGCCTCTACAGCACGCTCGTCACCAACAAATTCGACGTCAATAGTTGGACCAACTTCGTCCCTGCCCCGTCGCTGGCCTATGACCCCGCCACTAACACTCCTTGGCTTGCGGCCGACACCCTCCAGCCGTGGTTCGAAGCCGTGACGCAGGGGGTCTTTAGCGCCGGGTTTGTCGATAGCTGGCAGGCCGAGAAAATGGCGTGGAATCTGCTGAACCTACTCGATGAAGACCGTGTCCCGCAATACCGGCCGCTCACTGGCGGCCCGTCCGACGGGCGCCCCCCTTCGCGCATCACCTACGGCTTTGAGAATCTGCCCATGATCAACGAGGTGGCCGTAAGCAATGTCGCCGCCGGAGCCTACAGCGTCTCGGTTGAACTGTGGTATCCCTTCGAACCCGAGCAATCGCCCGAGAACCTCGTCCTGGCGGTCGGTGTCTACACCAATAGCGCAGCCCTACCGACCCTGACCACCGTTCCCGGACCCTCCGAGGCTCTGGGTCCATGCGGCTTCACCAACGTCGTCCCGCTCTTGTACAGTCCCGGCAGGCCGTTCCACGTGGCGATGGGCGCCCAGGTCGTTTTTGCGATCGAGGGCACCGTCCAGCCGCAGATCGACACCGCCCACCCGATCTACATCTGGCCGCGCCTCTACCTCCTCGACACCAATACCACGCCCGCCGTCTACGTCTGCGTCGACGAGGCGATGCTCGATAATGTCGATAATGTCGATAATGTCGATATTATCGATAATTTCGGCCTTTTCAAATGGACCGGCCCCGGCTCCTGGCAGGCGCGCAATCCCTTCTTCAACCTGTTGGTCACCAACGACGTTTTCGGCGGAGCGCCCACCCTGTGGACAACCAACAGCAATCTCGATTCCGGTTTCGAATCCCCCCTCTTTCACCTGAACCGGCCGATGCTCTCGGCCGGTGAGCTCGGTTATCTTGGTCTGACGCAGCCTGGAACCGGCACGGTGTCGCTGGCTACGGCCGAAGGCGCGGCCCTGCTTGATCGCTTCACGACGCTGCCGGCCAATCGCGTGGAAAAGGCCTCCGCCAGCCGCATTCAACCCAACTCGCCCGATCCCGTGGTCATCGCCGAACTCTTCCGCAATCCGGTTTTCTCGCGGCCCATCGCTGACGCCGACATCCCGCAGCCGGAGACCCTCACCAATGCCTGGTTTGAAGCCCGCGCCGCGTGGACCAACGCCGATCCCGGATCCAGTTGGAACACGTTTGAAGAACTCCTTCCGGCGATTGCCAGCACACTCAGCGCGACGAATGATCCGCAGCAGGTCGAGGATCTGCTGCGTGGCGTTGCCGACCAGACGACCTTCCGGCAAAACCTCTACGTCATCATTGTCGCCGCTCAGCGCCTGTCGCCTCCGATCGGCACCGCGGCCCAACGCGTCCTGGCCGACCAGCGCGCCGCCATCACCGTCATACGCGACGCCTACACCGGCCGTTGGGCCATTCACGATTGGTGCCCCCTGACCGAGTGAGGCGGGACTAGCCACGTTCGATTACGTCAGGGCGCCAATGCTCGGCACGGCCGCGATCAGCAGCCGGGTCTGCTCGTGCTGCGGATTGCCGATCACCTCGGCAGCCGGGCCTTCTTCGACGATCAGGCCGTCGGACATGACGCACACGCGGTCGCACACATTGCGGACCACCGCGAGGTCGTGCGCGATCAGCACCAGCGTCAGCCCCAGGCGTTGCTGGACTTCGCGCAGCAGGTTGATGATCCGGGCCTGAACCGACACATCGAGCGCGGATACCGGCTCGTCGGCCAGTAGTACCTGCGGTTCCACCGCGAGTGCGCGCGCCAAACTGACCCGCTGGCACTGTCCGCCGCTCAACTCGCGCGGATACTGGGCGAGCGCGGCATTGGAGAGCCCAACCTGTTCCAGCAGCTCGCAGCATCGGGCTTCGACCGCAGCACGGCCGGAGACCATTCGGTGCACCATCAACGCCTCGGCCAGAATCGCCCGCACGGTCATCCGCGGATTCAACGAGCCGGGGGCGTCTTGAAACACCATCTGCACCCGCCGCCGGAACGTCCGCCGCGCGGCTGCCGTCATGGCGTGGCAGGAACAGCCGTCAAAAAAGATCTCCCCCGACGAGGGCCGCACCAGCCCGACCACTGCCCGTACGGTCGTAGACTTACCGCATCCACTCGATCCGACAATGCCTAGCGTCTCGCCGGCGGCGACCCGCCAGGAAACCCCGCGAACCGCCTCGACGGCGCCATAACGGACTTTCAGATCAGACACAGCCAGCATGATGGTCATCTCCCCATTTCGTTTCCATAGGGGATCGGGATACCATAATCGGCATTCAGGCGCTCCAGGGCCCTGAGATAAAGCGGCTTGGGATCGCGGGCATAAAGACCGATCACGTGATACATGCGCTGCCACGCCCAGCGCGTGCGCAACTCGACCTCGCCGGCTTGCGCGTCACGGGCCACATCGAGCTGGATCACCGCGTCGTAGTTGCTGCCGCCCGCCCGTCCGCGCATGTGCAGCGCCAGTTCCCGCACGTCGCCGGCACAACTGCCGAAAAGCTCCAGCGGACGGTCGGCGTACAGGCTGGTCGTCTGCTTGGGATAGACTTCGCTGCCGGAGGCCGCGTCAAATGCAAAGCGGATGTCGTGCATCACCGGCTGCCGGACGCTCGCCACGAAGTCGGTAATCTCCTTTTGCAGCGTCCAGCGGCTCGCGCGATTGAGCCGCGTCTCGCCGCGGTTGCAGTAGGTGAGCATGTCGAGCAGGTAAGTATTGGCGCGCGCATGGGTGCCGAAGCCGAAGATCGAGAGCGCGCCGTCGTTGAGCTTGGTGAACGCGCCAATGATCTCGGTACTCGCCAGCCTCCCCGCCGTCGGCCTGCCGTCCGTCACCATCACCACCACGAAGGGACGCTCCGGATCACGCGGGATCTCGAGCATGCGCTGCAACGACGCGAAAAGGTCGGTTTCGCCCGTCGACCGCAAGGCGCCGATGAACGTCCGCGCGGCCGCCCGGTTCGTCTCATTCACAGGCACCCACGCGGGGAAGCACAGCGTGCTCTGGTCGCTGAATGCAAGGACGTTGAAGCGATCGGATGCTCCGAGCTGGGAGAGGGCATCCGCCAGTGCCAGACGGCTGAAGTAGAGCCGCTCTTCGGCCAGGCTGGCCGAGCTATCCTGCACCAGCAGCAGGTCTTTGGGGAGGACGGGCATCGGCTTGTCGGTCCGAGGCTGGATGGCGATGCGGAAGTAGAGGCGTCCGCCCTCTTGGGGTTCGCGATAGGCGTGAAAGGCGATGGCGAGGCGGTCATCCATCGCGACAAACCGCTGCGCATTTTCCGGCGGTTTGGCGAACCGTTCGCTCAGGACGGCGGCGGCGTTCGTTCTGGCCTCGTTGGCGAGGCGTGTTGGACGCGAGGGGCGGGTCGGGTCCGACGAGGACGGCAGATGCCCATCCTGCAGTCCGGCAAAGCCGAACGGCATGTTGGCCGGGCGGAGGCCCGTGCCGCCTTCAAAGCGGCGGGCCGCCGCATCCACGGCAGGCGCAAAGTCCGGCGCTTTCGGACGGCGTTCGACGAGCGACACCTCACGCCGTTTCAGGGTCGCGAGCCGGTTGTCGATCCGCTTTTCCAGAACGGCCACGACATCCTGCCGGGGAATCATCGGCGCCCGAGTCGAAATCGCATCACGGTAGGCGGATGCTGGCATCGTGTCGGCCACCTGATCCTTGGTCGCGGGTTTCAACGGCGAAGCCAGCTCCGGCTGCTCGGGCTTCTCTCGCGCGGCATCCGGCGCTTGAACCGGCCGGTCTGGCCGCTCAACCGAGGAGGGTCGAAACGGGTCTTGCGGCAGGCGCTCGACACGCAACGGCGGCATCGGTGGAGGCTGTGTCTCCGTCTTGTCCCGCGCCCGATCCGCCAGATCTGTGGCGTCCAGGCGCATATCCGCAATATAGGCGAGGATCAGCAGGTGCAGTGAAACGGAAAGAATGAGGGCTGATAGCGCAAGAAACCAGTGGCCCTCGTGATAGGAGCGCGGATGAGCGAAGCCCTGAGGAAGGTTCATGGCTGGCCCTTCCCTTCCGCCGGGTTCGCAGGAAGTCGCGTCTTCCAGGCTTTGGCTTGCGCGCTTTCGGGATAACGATCGATCAATTCACGGCCGGCAGCCTCGCTCTCGGCAGGGTGGCCGAGGGCGGCGTGCAGGCGGGCGACCTTCTCCAGCGCTGCGGGAACCAGAACAGGATCGTCGTACAGCAGAGCGACACTCAAGTAATAGCGAAGCGCCAGCTCTTTTTGGTCGCGGGCTTCGGCGCAGCGTCCGAGACCGGCATAGGCATGGGCCCGCAACCCCTGCCATTCCGGGGCCGCCGTCTTGGCCACCGCCTCGCGCAAACGGGTGTCGGCATCGTCCAAACGCCCGGCATCGATCAACAGCTCGCCGAGGCGCAGCAGGGTTTCGGGCAGATGCGGTGTGTCGGCGGTTACCGCCGCCGCCTGCGTGTACGCCTCGATCGCCTCGGCCGCGCGTTTCTGCGCCCGCAACGCCCGGCCGAGCAGCGCCCAACCCGTTTGCGTCCACGCCGGGCCGTGGTTGCCCCCGGCCAGCGTCCGTGCGGCAAGCTCCGCCTCGGCGAACGCGCCGCGTGAAAATTGGAATTCGGACAGCCAGGCCAGGCGGTCGGGCGGCAGCGCATCGCGCGTCGATGCGTCCAGGAGGGGCTGAAAGACCGCTGCGGCCTCCTCGGCGCCCTGGTGCTGCAGCAGCAGCGTGCCGAGCGCCAACCGCGCGTCTCGCGCCAATGTGCCCGGCAAACCGGCGGTGATCGCCGCGCGGAAATCGGCGATGGCGCCGGCAGCGGCGGCGGCCTGTCGCTGCCGCAGCACGCCGCGCCAGTACAGTCCCTCGGCGATGCGCTTGGACGCCGTATGTTCGGCGATCAGACGATCAATCGCGGTGACGGCCTCGGCATCGCGTTTCAGCCGCAGCAGCTCCATCGCTATCTGGAAGCACACCTCGTCGGCGTTGGCATAGGTCTTATAGTCAGCCAGCAGTTTTCGCCAGCGCGCCAGCGCGCCCTCGGAGTCGTCCGCGCGAGAGAGGCAGACCCCGGCCGCGTAGAGCGTTTGAGCCGCCTGTGCGTGCGCCGGATAGCGGGCGACGGCCTGTGTGAAGGCGGCATCCGCCTCGCGCCACGCCTGCCGGTCGTGTTGCAGCCATCCGATGCGTATCCAGGCGTCGCCCGCGAGTGCGGACTTCGGATGCCCCTCGGCCACTCGTGTGTAAAACGCCACGGACTGATCGGTTTTTTTCAGCGCAGCGGCCGACTCCGCCTGCATCCACAACACGTCTGCGGCCCACTCGGCACCGGGATCGAACCCATCGGCCGCGGTCAGCACCTCGGCGTGACGGCCAGCGCGCGAAAGCGTCAGCAGTGTTTCATAACGAGCCCGCTGCAGGCGCGGGCTTTTGGGATAATCGCGGATGAACGCCCGGTAGGCGTCGATGGCGGCATCGAAGCGTCCCAGTTGTCGCGAGCCATTCGCGCGGATGTACTGGAACGACTCGCGTTCGTCGGGCCCGCCGCCGTCGGCCGGGATCCACGCCAAGGCAGCCTCAAACAGTGATGCGTCATGGCACGCCCAGGCGGCGGTGCGGGCGGCGTCACGCGTCCGGGAATCCTGGGGATACTTTTCCCGGAGTTCGGCAAAGGCAGTGGCGGCGGCTTTAGGCTGATCCGACGACGCCAGGGATTGGCCAAGCTGAAAAAGCGCCTCCGCAGCGACGCGCGGCGTCTGGGCGCGCGCAGCGGCTTCGCGGTAGAGGTCGATCGCGCGCGCCCGGTCCGCCGGCTTGGCCGACTGAGCCAGGGCGTACGCCTGGCGGATCGCCGCAGGCGCGGCAAATTCGCTGGTGGGGAAGCGGGTGCGGATCTGGTCGAAGCGAGCCAAGGCGCCCGCCGCGTCACCGCCGCGTTCCAGGATGTCGGCGAGGGTCTGGAGGACCACCGGCGCGAGGTCTTCGGGCACCGTCGCATCGGACGCGAATGGGGTTAGCAGCGCCGCCGCATCCGTGAATCGCTTCTCCTCGGCCGCCAGCAAAGCCCGCTGGATTTGCGCGGGTGCGCGGAAGGCGCTCTTCGGAAACTCAGCCACCAGCCGGGCGTAGGCGTGCTCGGCGTCGGCATTGCGGGTGAGACGTCGGCAGCTCTCGCCCAGGCGAAACAGCACGACATCGCGTTCCTCCAGAGCGGGGTCGGCCGCGAGCGCGGCGTACTCCCGCATAGCCTGCTCGTGCAGGCCCCGCGCAGTGAGGGCATCGGCCAGCAACCGGCGGTCGGTCGCTCGGATCACCTCGTCGGCGGCGCCTGCGAGACCGCAGGCACAGAGAGCGGCCGCGTACAGCGCGAGGCGCAGGGCGCGGCGGGGCATAGGCTCATGGCTTCGCATCGGCATCTCCGGTCGCGAACGAGATGTTCCAGATATCGGCCTGCTTGCAGGCGTCGACCACGGTCATCACGTGCTGGTAGGCGCTCTCTCGATCGGCCCGAACGATGATCGGCTGGCCTGGAAACAGCCGCGCCAGCCGCGTCAGCCGGTTGATCAGATCATCGGTTCTCAGCACGTTGCTATTGATCGTGACCGTGCCATCGCGGCTCACGTTCACGACCACCTCGCCGGGGAGCCGATCGGGCAGCTTGCCGCTCTGGGCGGTTGGCAGTACGATGTCCACCTCGTTTTCCCATTGCGAGAAGACGGCGGTCGTGATGAAGAAGCACAGCAAGAGGAACACCACATCGATCATGGGCGTGACCTGGAACTGGGGCAGTTCCGCTGCTACGCGTTTGCGAAAGTTCATCGCTCAAACCTACTTGTCACGGCGGTTACCAGAGCGGTTGAGGCCGCTTCGAGCGCGGCAATCTGGCGGGATGCTCGCCGGCGGAAGTAGGCGTAGGCCACCATGGCGGGAATGGCCACGAGGAGGCCGAAGATGGTGGTTACGATGGCTTGCGAGACGCCCGCGGCGAGCACCACCGGTTTGGCGCTGGCCACATCGGTGGCAACCGATCCAAAGGCCTTGAGCATGCCCATCACCGTGCCGAGCAGCCCGAGCATCGGCGCGATGACCGACAGGTCGAGCAGCAACTGCGTCTCGCCCTGGATGGCTTCGGCCTGTCGGATGCCCTCGGCTTCCACGTCGGCGCGCAGGAGCGCCGGTTCGGAGGCGGTCGTATTGCGCAGGTGGTCAAAGGCCGCCATCGCGATGCGCGCCAGCGGGCTGGAGCGGACCTCGCAGACGCGGCGCGCCGTCGCCAGGTCGCCGGCCTTGACGTACATCAGCAGTTCGCTCAATAGACTCGGCGGCGCCATCTGGCTGGTTCGCAGCGTCCAGAACAGATACAGGCTCAGGGCGAGTCCGATCACCGAACCGCCTGCCAGCACCCACATGATCCAGCCGCCGCACCGCCAGGCCTCGCGGAGCGACATGCCGCTCTGCGGCACCGGCATCAGCACGGGCCCCGACCTTTCGTTGGCGGCGGCGGCAACGACCCCCGCGCCGCTGCCCGTTGCTTCAGCCGTCTGGGCGCGGGCCAGCGGCAGGGCGGTCAGCGTCAGCAGGGCGGCACAGGCGCATAACAAGATCGTTCTTTTCATCAACAAACCTCCAAATCAACAACAAGCAAAAATCAGGCCAAATCGGGATAGCCGACGCCGAGCACGCGTGCGAGTGCGGTATGTGACGCCTTCCGGCGCTTCAGCGCGGCGGCGCGGGTGGCTCGGACGCGACCGGCAAGCCACGCAAAATCAAGGCCGGCCGTTCCGCCGAGATGGGTTTTGGCCGCCACGGCCGCATCCGCGTCGGCTGTCAGCAGCTCATCGAGGTGCGAGCGGACGTGGTGGTAGGCGTCGCGGAAGGGCATCCCATCCGCAACCAATTCGAGCGCCCGGTCGGTGGCAAACACACCCGGCGAGAACGCCTCGCGCAACCGCTGTTCCCGCACCGTGAGCGAACGGGCCATGACCGAAAGGATGCGCACCGTGGCGCGGGTTGTCGCCACGCCGTCGAGATACAGCTCCTTGGTCTCCTGGAGATCGCGGTTGTAACCGCCGGGGAGCGCCTTGATCACGGCGCAGGCCGCCGTACTGTGGCCGAGAAGGCGCGCCGCCTTGGCGCGGATCAATTCCAGCACGTCGGGATTATGCTTCTGCGGCATGATGCTGCTACCGGTGCACAGCTCGGCGGGCAGGACAAAGTAACCGAATTCGGGCATGGAGAAGAGAATCAGGTCTTCGGCCAACCGCGACAGGGTGAGCATCACCTGCGTGAGCGCCCCCAGTGTGATCGCCTCGCACTTGCCGCGCGCGTTGCTGGCGTAGAAGACATTGTGGTGCGGCGCGGAGAATCCGAGGAGCCGCGCCGTCAGCGCGCGGTCGAGCGGCAGCGGCACGCCATAGCCCGCTGCGGAGCCGAGCGGACAGCGGTCATTATACGTGTAGGCGGCCTCGACCGTGACCAGATCGTCCAACAGCGCCTCGGCGTAGGCCGACGCCCACAGCCCCACGGTGCTGGGCATGGCCGGCTGCAGGTGGGTGCGGCCCACCATCGGCATCCGCTCGTGTTTGCGCGCAAACCGCAACAGGCCGCCGGCCAGTTCGGCCGTCTCCAAGATCAGCCCCAGGAGATGCTCGCGTCCGTGCAGCCGGATATCGACCGCCACCTGATCGTTGCGGCTGCGCCCCGTATGCACGCGCCGCCCCAGATCTCCCAGCGTCTCGGTGAGCCGGCGCTCGACCGCCAGATGGACGTCCTGATCGGCCTCGGTGATAACAAACCGCCCCTCGCGCGCCGCTCGCATCACGCGCACCAGTTCGCCCGTCACGGCATTCCGGTCCTGGCGGGAGATGATGGCAGGCTTGACCGGCATCGCCTCGAGCGTCCGCACGTGAGCGGCCGTCCCGATGCAGTCCCACTCGACCAGTTCCAGATCGAGAACCGGATCCTTGCCGACCGTGAAACGGAGCACATCGGGATGGATCGCCCCGACAATCGTTTTTTGGGTTTGTTCCGGGGCCGATTCCGCGGCCCTGCGCTTGACTTTGATCATACGCTCAATCCTTGTTACGAGCACCTCAGGCCAGAAGTTCCGGCGCGGTGCGCTGGAGGAGGGCGCGGCACATGCGCCGGGCGTCTTCGGCGGTTGAGGCGTGTGCGGCGATGCCGCGCGCGAGTTTGATCGCATCGGCATAGGGGGTTTTGCGGATCGCGTGCTTGACCTCGGGGATGGCGGTCGGCGTCATGCTAAGCGTGTTCACGCCCATCCCCATCAGCAAGACCGCCAGGGCGGGGTCCGCCGCCATCTCGCCGCAGACGCTGACGGGGCGTTTGTACCGCACGCCGGCCTTGACCGTATGGCGGATCAGGGTTAGCACGGACGGGTGCGTCGGCTGGTAGAGCGAGGCGACATTCTCATTCACCCGGTCGACCGCCAGCGTATATTGGACCAGATCGTTCGTGCCGAGGCAGAGAAAGTCGGCCTGGCGAGCCAGAATATGGGCTGTCAGGGCGGCCGATGGAATCTCGATCATGGCCCCCACCGGGATGGACTCCGTGAACGCGACGCCTTCGGCGCGAAGCTCTTCCTTGCACTGTTCTAGGATCACGTTGGCCGCGCGGAGTTCTTCCACGTCACAGATCATGGGGTACATGATTTGAACATCGCCGCAGGAGCTGACGCGCAGAATGGCACGCAGTTGCCTGCGAAACACCTCCGGTGTCTTGAGCAGATAGCGGATCGAGCGCAGCCCCAGGAACGGATTGGCCTCGGTCTGAACAGGCATGGCACCGCAGACCTTGTCCCCGCCGAGATCGAGCACGCGAATGACCACCGGGCGACCGGTCATGGCGCACACCATGGCTCCGTAAGCCTCGACTTGTTCATCTTCGTCCGGTTCCCGACCCAGTTGCATCCACAGGCTCTCGGTGCGATACAGGCCGATGCCTTCGCTTCCCCGGATCGCCAGTTGCGCCAGATCGGAGGTGTGGTCGGCATTGGCCAGAATGGTCACGCCATGGCCGTCGGGCGTCTCCGCCCGCATATTGCGCGACCGCTGCCAATCCACGGAGGCCTTGCGGTGCGCCGCGCAAACCTGCTTGAACTCAGCCAGTTCGTCGGGCGTCGGGCGCACGATGACCGTCCCCTTGTACCCGTCCAACAAGACTTCGTCTCCGGTGCGGACTTCGGATGAGACGTGCTTGAGCCCGACGACCGCCGGGATGCCGAGGGCGCGCGCGATGATCGCGGTATGCGAGGTGGCGCTCCCGCGGTCGATGACCAGCCCCAGGACGCCGTCCCGCGGAAGTCCGACCGTCTGGGACGGGGTGAGGTCGTCGGAGATGATGATATGCGGCTGGTCGAACGCGGAGGGGATCGTTTCCGAGACCCCCATCAGGTTGCGCAGAATGCGACGGCCAATATCTAGAATATCGGAGCTTCTCTCGCGCAGGTAGGCGTCATGCATGGCGGCGAATTTGGCGCTAAAATCCTCGGTCACCCGGTGGACGGCCACCTCGGCGCACGCCGTGCGTTCGCGGATCAATTTTTCCACGCAGGACTTGAGAAAGCCGTCATCGACCACCATCAGATGGGCGTCAAACACGCCCGCCTCACTCGGTCCGATGCGTTGGGAGACCTCTGTAACCAGATCGAGAATCTGCTGCCGGGTGACCGCAATGGCCAAATGGAAGCGGGCGATTTCGGCATCGATCTCTTCGGGCGGGATGGTGCGATCAGGGATTTCGTCCAAGCGCGCATGAACCACCCACGCCGGGCCGCTGGCGCGGCCGGCCACGGCCGGAATGCCTTCAAAGCAGGCGCCGTCTCGCGGCGGCGGCTGGATGGGAGGGTTACTGTTCATCGGGTATGTCAAATTTGCGCGCCACTAACGCCGACAGTTCGTTGAGCACATCCAGAGCCTGAGGGCCGGTTGCCGACACCCGCAACACCGTGCCACAGGTCGCTTCCAGCGTCATGAGCGCCATGATGCTCCGGCCCGAGACCACGTCGCCGTCCTTCTCCACCTGGACGTCGGCGTTGAAGCGAGCCGCCATCTTGGCAAACAACCCGGCCGGCCGGACATGCATCCCGTATTTGTTCAGCAAAACCAGTTCACGCGTTTCGCGTTTGCCACCATTTGCCTTTGCCACGCTCACCCTCCACTCTCTGCGTGATGACGCTTGATCTGTTCGTCGAGGTCGCGATGCGCCACATGACCTGACAGCTTCAATTTATACTCCATTGCGGCGGTTTCTGCAATATTAACCAGATCTCGTCCCGGAGCCACCGGTATGATCAACTGCGGAATCCGCACGCCGAGCAGTTCGCGGGTGAGGTTCTGCTCCCCGCTACGGTCGATATCCTGCTCGCCCTCTTTCTGCGGGAGGAGGGTGATCACCAGATCGAGCGCCTTCTCTCCGCGGACCGCGGCCACGCCGAAAAGCGCGGGGATATAAATGATGCCGATGCCTCGGATTTCCATGTAGTGCCGGGTCACAGCCACCGCCGCCCCGTGGATGACGCCGTCGGCGTCCCGGCGCAGCTCGGTGAGATCGTCGGCCACGAGGGCATGACCCCGTTTGATCAGGCCCAGCGCCGTTTCGCTCTTGCCGATGCCTGCGGGTCCCTCGATCAGGATGCCCAATCCGGCGACTTCGATCATCGTGCCATGCACCTTGCGGCGCGGCGCGCTCAGGTGTTCGAGCAGCAGGGTCGCCTGCGAGGTGAACCGGAGCGTGGTCATCGCGGTCAGGAAAACCGGCACGTCCAGCGTGTCGGCCAGTTCCACAGTCTCGGCAAAGGCGGGCAGCCCGCCCGAAAAGATCACACAGGGGATACCGGCCTGGAACAGGCGCTGCAGCGCGGCAATCCGCCGGGGTTCGGGCATGGCCTCCAGATAGGCGTGTTCGGCGAAGCCGATCAATTGGATGCGCCGGAACGCGAAGAAGTCGTAAAATCCAGAGAGCGCAAGCCCGCAGCGGTACAACACGGGTTCTTCGATCACACGTGCGAGGCCTTCGCCGCCGCCGGCGGCCAGACGCAAGCCGAGCCGTTCGCGGCCGCGTTCAAAAAACGCGCCCACCGTCACGGTGCCGGCGCTGCCATTCGCCTTTCCCGGTTGCGCCGGGGACGTGACGGACGCGGCGCGGGCCGGAACGCCCCGGCGGGGCGGACGCGGCCGGCCGGGACGTCCGGATGGAACAGTATCCGGTGTCGGTTGATCAGGCTTAGCCGTGGTTCGGCTCACGGATGGTGCTCCGTTCGTGATGGGAGTCTGAGACCTTGTCATAATGCTTGCGCAACTGGCGCCACACCTTGGTGTAGGCACCGTCGGCGGCGGCCAGGAGGTTTTCATCGGACGCCTTGCCGCTCATTTGCGGAACATGCTTGTGCTGCACAATGTATTCGACTTCATACGCCTTGTGCTGCTGGTCCAGGATCACATGGACAAACTCAATTTTCGGAAACTCCTCAATCAGTGCATCCGCTTTGGCTTTGGCCTGTTCCTGAAGTCCGGCATTGACGGAAACGTGTCGCACAGTCATTTCAATCGGCATCGTGTACCTCTTTTGTTGGACGGCTCGCGCCGCCTGTTGTTACATTCTGAACCCGCGCCCGAGATAGAGCTCGCGGGCCGTTTCGTCGTTGATCAGAAAATCGCTCGTTCCCTCGCGCAACACCCGGCCGTCGAAGACCAGATAGGCCCGGTCGACGATCGAAAGGGTTTCGCGCACGTTATGGTCGGTGATTATAATGCCTAAGCCTTGTTTGCGCAACCCCAGAACGATCTGTTGAATGTCGTGGACGGCGAGGGGGTCGACGCCGCTGAAGGGTTCATCGAGCATGAGCACGGCCGGCCGACGCACGAGCGAACGCGCGATTTCGAGTTTGCGCCGTTCGCCGCCGCTCAAGGTGTAGGCGCGCTGTTTGGCCACTTTGGTCAATTTCAATCCATCGAGCAGTTCTTCACAGCGGTCCGTCCGTTGCGCACGGGTTAGCGGCAGGGACTCCAGAATCGCCAAGAGGTTTTCCTCGACCGTAAGCTTGCGGAAAACCGACGGTTCCTGTGCCAGATAGCCCAGCCCTTCGCGTGCCCGGCGGTAGACCGGAAAACGGGTCACGTTGCGACCCTTGAACAGAATTTGTCCACTGTCGGGGCGAACCAGCCCGACGATCATGTAGAACGTCGTGGTCTTGCCCGCGCCGTTGGGGCCGAGCAAGCCGACGATCTCGCCGCAGCGGACCGACAACGACACGCCGTTCACGACCGCACGGTTCCGGTAGCTCTTCCCCAGATCCAGCGCTTCAATGTCGGGCCGCGTCGCTTCCGCCGCCCGGGTGTCTTCCTTTACGCTTGTTTCCATACGTGTCGTCGCTCTCCCGCTTAAGGCTGGACCGGCTTGATCGGCTCCGGCTCCGGCTTGTTCTGGACCGTTGCCGGTTTGAAGACGACCGTCCCGGGTGTGACCTCCATCCGCTCGTCATTGAGCCAGATATCGATGCGGTCTCCGCTGACGGAATCGCCGCCACGCAACAGGCGCGCGTGACCGGTCAGGACGAGTTGTTCGGTCGCACGGGTATAAACGGCCTTGTCGCACGAGGCGCTGCGCAATTCGTTCGTCACCGAGACGCGCCCGATCGCCATGATCTGCTTGATGTCGTTGGTGCCTTCGAGGAAGACCAGAACCCGGTCGGCGAGCAACAGGAACTGGGGGTTTGCGACCCGGACGTTCTCATCAAAAACCGCGACCATCTCCTTGTAATCGAATTCGATCCGCGTCGAGGTGATCACCGTCGGCTGATCTCTCGCCCCTCCCAGATCGACACGTTTGAGCAGGTCAGGCTGTTTCCCCGTGACCGCGGGCATCGGCGCGGCGGCCGCAGGCGCTGTCTTCTCTTCCGCGCGGGCGCCCGTCGTGCACAGGATCCCCGCCAACGCCACGCCGAGCACGCAGCTCATTCTGATTTGTATCACGCTCACTGTTTGTCTCCCTTTTTTCGCTTCCAATCCTTCACCACCATGCGTGCGTCGGCGATCACCACGACACGCTGTTGCGGCATCGACCAGTACAGGTCGCGTCCCGAAATCTCGACATCCTGCCGATGGACGCTCACGGCACCCCGGCAATAGCCCCGCTTGGAATCCAGGTTGAACAGCGCATTCTCGGCCACGATCACACCGTCGTCTTGTCCCGCCTCGTCGAACAGATCAATCCGAACCCGCAAGGCCCGCACAAAGCCATCGTCCGTACGGGTCGCCTGTACGGCGCGCAACACCGCGCGCACCCGGCCGCTCTCGTAATGTTCGAGCGGCAGCGTCAGCTTATCCACCGGCGCGTCGCCCACGCCGGCCTTGGAGTCGTAGGCTTGGCTCATGTCGGCCCACTCGGAAACCGCCGGTTGGGTCGCGGTGGACGTCTCTTCCGCGCGGACGCGGACGACGACCCCGGTCAGCAGGGCGACGGCAATCAGCCGCGTCAGATGGCTAGCGCACCAGCGCATGAATCTCCTTGAGTGTTTTCCAAATGCCCGCCAGCGCGGAGAAGGCGATCGCGTTGGCCTTGTCCGAGAGCGCCTCGGCGGGATTGACGTGCGTCTCCATGAATACGCCGTCGACCCCCGTGGCGACCGCCGCGCGCGCCAGGGCGGGAGCCCACCGGCCATCGCCGCCGCTGCTGGTCCCCGCAGCACCCGGGCGCTGCACGCTGTGCGTCGCGTCAAAGACCACGGGGTACCCCAGTTCGCGCAGGATCAGCAGGCTGCGCATGTCGGCGACTAGGTTGCGGTAGCCGAAGCTCGCCCCCCGTTCGGTGAGGATGATCTTGCGGTTGCCGGTGCTCTCAACCTTGGCCACGACGTTTGCCATATCCTCGGGGGCGAGAAATTGCGCTTTCTTGATGTTCACCGTCTTACCCGTTTCGCCGGCGGCGAGCAGCAGGTCGGTCTGCCGGCAGAGAAAGGCGGGGATCTGGAGAATATCGACCACCTCCGCCGCCAGCGCGGCCTGTTGCGGTTCGTGAATGTCGGTCAGCACGGGCACCTTAAACGTGTCGCGCACCTCCTGCAGAATGGCCAACCCTTCAAAGATCCCCGGTCCGCGATAGGCATCGCCCGAGGTGCGGTTGGCCTTGTCAAACGAGGCCTTGAACACCAGCGGCATGTCTAGCCGGGCCGCGAGCCGGACCAGCTTGGCGGCCAGGTCCAGACATCCCTTGCGCGATTCGATCACGCACGGTCCCGCAATCATCGCCAGTTTTCCGCTGCCGAAACACACCGATCCCACTTTAACCGTCTTGATCTTGTTCATGATTCCGAACTCCTAAAGGGTGGCGACAGCCCTTGGCCGCTCTCCTCCGTGGGAGGGCGGCGCAGGCGATCCCTGTTCACACGATCCCCCGTTTTCGCATTTCCGCCTCGACGATCGCCACGTCTTCGGGGATGTCCACGCCGCAGCCGCTGTGTGCCGTCCGCAGCACCGCGATCCGCCCGCCGATGTAGAGCGCGCGGAGCTGTTCGAGCGACTCGGTCCGTTCCAGCGCGCAGGGTGGCTCCTGAACCAGCCGTTTGAGAAAGGCGCCTCGATAGGCGTAAATGCCCACATGCCGCAGATACAGGTCCGACTGAAGATCGGGTTCGCCATCGCGGCGGCACGGGATCGGCAAGCGGGAAAAATAGAGGGCGCCGCCGTCGGCGTCACACACGACCTTGACAACGGTCCGAGCCTCCAGCTCGCGCGACGTGCGGATCGGGCAGGCCGCAGTCGCCATCTGATAGGCGGCGTCCGTCCGCAACCGCACCGCCAGCGCCTCGATCAGGCCGGGATCGATGAGCGGCTCGTCCCCTTGGATGTTCACGATGATGTCGTCGTCTGCAGGCTGCGCCGCCGCCGCCACCCGGTCGGTCCCGGAGGGCAGGTCCGGGTGGGTCATCACCACCGACACACCCGTATCACGCACGGCGGCGGCGATGCGCGCATCGTCCGTCGCCACGATCACCTCGTCCAACCCCGGGGCGCGGCGAACGGCCTCGGCCACCCAGACCACCAACGGTCGGCCGCAGATCGGATGCAAGCTTTTGCCTGGAAACCGAGTCGACCCCCATCGGGCCGGAATGACGCCAACTGTTCGCATGGACTACCCTTTCTGCCTCCGAGGCTCGTGCAAACCTTCTCGCGAGGTACGTGACAAGTGTCCGGTTTTCGGGCGGTTGTGTCAACAGTCAATTTACACCCTGAAAACTATTCCGCTTGCCTTTGATCGGTAAACCGGGTATTCTCCAACCTTTCTGCGACGCGTCTCAGGAGGTGGTTTGCCTCCCCGTTGTGGATCCGCCCAGCCGGGCCAGTCGTCCGGCGGCCTTTTTGGCCTAACAGGGCGGGCCCTTCGTCCGGGTCATGCGCCGCTGGAAAAAGAAACCATAAAGCGCCAACGGCGCAAGGACGCAGGACACATGATCCAGATTGACAAAGCCACTATTCGCAAACCCGTCGCCCGGCATGAGCGCGACACCGGTTCCAGCGAAGTTCAGATCGCCGTGCTCACGAAGAAGATCGAAGTGCTGTCGGAGCACCTGAAGGGCCATAAGAAGGATCACAGCTCGCGTTACGGGCTGATCCGCATGGTCAACACGCGCCGCAGCTTGCTGGATTACCTCAAGCGCACCGACGAACCGCGCTATCAGTCCCTGATCAAGGAACTGAATATCCGCCGCTAATGGCGCTCCGCTCCTGATTCCCAAGAAAAGGCAGAACAATTATGAATGATACCCGTTCGGTCTCCGCCACAGTGGGCGGGAAAGACCTGATCTTTGAAACCGGCCTTCTGGCTTGCCAGGCCGCCGGCGCCGTGAGCGTCCGTCTGGGCGACACCGTGGTTTTTTGCGCGGTGACCAACACCGACAAGCCCCGCGAAGGGATTGACTATTTTCCTCTGCAGGTGGAGTACCGCGAGAAATATTATGCCGCCGGCCGTTTCCCGGGCGGTTATTTCAAGCGTGAACAGCGTCCGAGCGAGAAGGAAATTCTGTGCGCGCGTATTATTGACCGCCCCATCCGCCCTCTGTTCCCCGATGGTTATCGCAACGACGTGCAGGTCAACAGCATGGTCATCTCGGCTGATGGCGAGAATGAGGCCGATATCGTCGCGGTCAATGCCGCCAGCGCGGCTATTCACATCTCTGAAATCCCGTTCATGGGCCCGATCGGCGCGGTCCGCGTCGGCCGCGTCAATGGCGCGTGGATCGTCAATCCGACCCAGACGCAGCGTCTGGAGAGCGATCTGGATCTGGTCTACGCCGGCACGCGCGAACGGTTCCTGATGATGGAGGGCGGCGCAAACGAGATCTCGGAGGCCGACTTCTTCGCCGCCATGAAATGCGCCCATGCGGAGGTGGTGAAGCTGATCGATGCGCAGCACGAGTTGCGGCGTATGCTCGGCAAGGCCGACAAAGTCATTGCCGATGTCGCTCCCGATGCCGAAAAGATGACGTTCCTCCGCGGTCTCTGCGAAGAGACCCTGCGTCGGGCGCTGCTCGTGGCCGGCAAGCAGGAACGGCATACTGCCATTAAGACGATCAAAGACGGTGCCCTCGCGAAGATGAGCGAGAAATGGTCCGAGATCGGCGCTCCTCAGTTTGTTCAGTTCTTTGATGCACTGGAGATCGATCTGGTCCGTCGCAATATCCTCGAGCATGGCAGCCGCATCGATGGCCGGGCCAACGACGTGATCCGTCCGCTCTACGCCCAGCTTGCGCCGATTCCCCGCGCGCACGGTTCGGCGATCTTCAACCGCGGCGAAACGCAATCCCTCGGAACCATCACGCTCGGCACCAAGAAGGATGTTCAGGAGCTGGACGCCATCACGGGCGGCCCGAAGTCCAAACCCTTTATCCTGCACTACAACTTCCCGCCCTACTGTGTCGGCGAAGTCGGCAGGCTGGGCGCCCTCGGTCGCCGCGAAGTCGGTCACGGCGCCCTTGCCGAACGCTCGCTTGCGCCTGTCG
This sequence comes from Akkermansia muciniphila, assembly GCA_945870025.1. Classification (GTDB taxonomy): domain Bacteria; phylum Verrucomicrobiota; class Kiritimatiellia; order RFP12; family JAAYNR01; genus VGWG01. Next base: position 1,210 of record CAMBQN010000019.1, on the reverse strand, counting down.
TTCCGGACGATTACCCCTATACGATCCGGGTGGTCTCCGACATCATGGGGTCCAATGGATCATCCTCCATGGCCTCGGTCTGCGTCGGCTCCCTCGCCATGATGGACGCCGGTGTGCCGATCAAGGGCCACGTCGCAGGTGTCTCGATCGGGCTGATCACCACGCCGGACGAGAGCCGCAAGATCCTCATCACCGATATTCTCGGTTCCGAGGATCACTGTGGCGACATGGACTTCAAGGTCGCGGGCACCCGCAAGGGGATCACCGGCTTCCAGGTCGACCTCAAACTCCGCGGCCTGACGTGGGACGTCGTGGAGGCGGCCCTCGAACAGGCGCGCGCCGGCCGCATGCAGATTCTGGACTTCATGGACGGGGTCATCGCCTCGCCCAAGGAACTGTCGGCCTACGCGCCGCGGATCCAGAAGATCATGATCCCGGTCGACAAGATCGGCGGCCTCATCGGCCCCGGCGGCAAGAACATCCGCCGCATCTGCGAGGTCTCCGGCGCCCAGATTGACATCGACGACGACGGCACGGTCTCGATCTTCGCCAGCAGCGGCGAGGCGATGGCGATCGCCCAGCGCGAAGTCTCGGCGGTCATCGCCGAGGCCGAGGAAGGCAAGATCTACGAGGGCACCATCACCGGTCTCAAGGATTTCGGCGTGTTCGTCGAGATTCTTCCGGGCAAGGACGGCCTCTGCCACATCTCGGAGCTCTCCGACCGCCGCATCGCCTCCGTCGAGGATGTTTGCAAGGTGGGCGATAAGATCACGGTCAAGTGTATCGGCATCGACGATCGCGGCCGGATCAAACTCTCCCGTCGCGCGGCCATGGCCGAACTCGACCAGCAGGAACAGCGGCAGCAGGAAGAGTAATCGACCGGCCCCTATGATAGCCAAAAAGCCGCCTGCGCATCACGCGCAGGCGGCTTTTTTGTGGCGAATATTTTCTTGATGAACAAAAGAGCCGTTGAGCTGCTTGCCGCGAGAGAGCGCAAAGAGCACAAAGAGCACAAAGAGCGAAATGCTAGCCCGAGTTCGCCAGTTTCGCCACTTTCTTGCTCATAAGTTATTGCAAATCAACAAAACAATCTCAAAAGTCTAGACTACATTTTCGATCTTTTTCGGGATTTGGGGCACGTTCAGTCCGAGGTGAGCCAGCAGCAAGGCGAGCGGTTTCTCCGGTTTGGAGACAACGCGCAGATCGAGAT
>CAMBQN010000018.1 GCA_945870025.1 Akkermansia muciniphila | reverse complement strand
GTGAGCGGGATCTACGAGACTGCTCACGCCGTCTGCGCGGTCCGATACGTCCCGCGCCACCGCTGCCGCGTCGGCCGGGGCGCTAGCCCACGTCACAGGGCTGTCCACAGGATCGCCCGCTTGACAGGTCAGTGAAACGGGGATGCGCCCATCACGCCCAGAGTCCCCAGTAATTCTAGCGGTTTCACCGGTAGGCCGTCCGTGTATCCACGGGTAAGGCATCCGTGTGAAACCGCAAAGGGACGCGTCTAGTGGCGTAAGGCCTGGCCCTGAACCAGTTGTTGAAACGTGCCGGGCTGGCTGAGCAGCTCGTCATACGTTCCGTCCTGCACGATGAGGCCGTCTTTCAACACGAGGATTCGGTCGCAATGTTTTACCGTGGCCAGACGGTGCGCAATGATCAGGCTGGTGTGGTTGACCATGATTTTCTCCAACGATTGCTGGATCATGGCTTCGCTGACGGTGTCCAGGGCGCTGGTGGCCTCGTCGAAGATGAAGAAATCGGAGTCCGACAGCAGGGCACGGGCGATCGCCAGCCGCTGGCGCTGGCCGCCCGAAAGCGTGGCGCCGCCCTCGCCGACCGGGGTGTCCAGTTGCAGGGGCAGCGGCGCGATGAATTCCCAGGCGTTCGCCAGTTCGCACGCACGGCGCAAGTGCTCCGTGGTGGCCTGCGGCTGAACGACAAGCAGATTCTCGCGGAGGGTGGATCGAAAGATGAAAGGATCCTGCGGCACCACGCCGAAATGCCGCCGCAGATCCGCGCCCACACAGTGCCGGATATCAACCCCGCCGATCCGAATCGTCCCCTGATCGGGGTCGTACAGCCGCATCAGCAATTGCGTGATCGTGCTTTTGCCCGCCCCGCTGGGGCCTACTAGCGCCACTTTCTGGCCATGCGGAATGGTCAGGCTGATATCGCGCAGCACCGGCTGGCCGGGTTCGTAGGCGAAACTCACATGGGTCATCACGATATCGCCCCGGCGCGGCATCTGCGCCTCATACTGCACCGGGTCGGGCGTGGTGCTGGCGGTATCCAGCACCGCCCGGATGCGCTGCACGCTGGCATCGGCGGACCCCTTGGCGGTGGCGAGGGAGAAGAGAATTCCCAGCGGCCCCTGCAGCGTGGTGAAGGCCATAATGTACCCCGTGATCTCGCCCAGCGTGATCCGTCCGTGTTCGTAGCGCCAGAGCAGGGCGGCACACAGGAGCGCAAAGCAGAAATACCCCGCTGATTCGGCTTTCATGTATTGATAGTGCGTATGAATGTCGCGACGCACGCTCATCTGTCCGATCATGCGGGCTTGATCCTCAAAGACCTCCGAGATGTGCGACTCCATCGCATAGATCTTCACATGACGGCTGCCGCGCAGCAGGTCCGCCACGTAGCCCGATACCGTGCTTTCCACCTTCTGGTAATCACTGTACAATGTTTGGATGCGCCGTCGCGAGACGTGCATCAGCACGACATTGATGCCGCACAACAGCAGCAAGACCGCCGCCAGCACCGGATCCCACGCGCCGGTCAGCGCCAGGGTGGAGCAGACCGTAATGATCGCCCCCGGCCCTGAGATCGTGAACTGCTGCAGAAAGCCCTGCAACTGCGCCAGCGGCGAACCAAACAGATAGCTGAACAATTCGCCGGAATTGTGTTTGATGTGAAACCGCAGGCACAGGTGATTCACGTGGCGAAAGAAATGAGACCGTAGTTCCAGCAGCACCGCCTCGCGCACCCGCGTGAAGATCCGGTAGCCGATGTGCCACACCGCCATGCGCCCGATCAGCGAGACGACCAGGTACGTTAGAGCCAGCCGCAGCAACGCCGACCAGCGCATGGCCGAGTCCAGCCCCTCTTTCCGGATCACATCGTCAATCAGATACTTCGCCACCAGCATCTGATAGGTGATGGCCAGCCCATGCACGGCGTTGAGCGTCAGCGAAAGGATGATTTTCCAGGCATGCGGCCGCAGATAGGGCCACAAGAGCCGGATCATGCCGGACGGCTTCGCCGGTTTCGGTTTGCTGGGGTCGGTCGCTGATGGAGATGCCTGGTGCATAACTCACATCTTACGGGAAGTAGAGTTTTTCCAAGCTCGTATTGACACCCGGGGCGCCGAACAGGGGGAGATCGCGAATCCGCATAATCTCACTCAGGTCGCGCACCGCTTCCCGCGAGAGTTCTTTCAAGGATCCGGCCGCCAGCGCCCGCAGCATCGAATCCACAGTGCTTTCAAAGAGTTCCACGGTCAGCAGGGTCCAGTACATGTCTCCCCGGGTCATCGTGACCAGCCCATGGTTCTCCATGACGAAGCTGTTGTATTTCTGCAGAAAAGGCGCGAAATGATCCGCCAGCTTCTGCGTCAAGGGTTGCCCATAAGGCACCACCGGCACCGGCCCCACCTCTGTGGTGGTTTCCGGATAATAGGGACGCATCAGGAAGCCGGGGTCGTTCATGATCGCGGCAGCACACACGCTAGGGGGATGGCAATGGATCACGGAACGCACATCCGGTCGGTCCCTGAAGAACTTCAGGTACATCGGCTTTTCGCCGGTTGGCTTGCGACGTCCTTCCACGGTCTCGCCGGAAAAATTGAGAAAAACCACGTCATCCGCCGTCACATCCCCTTTGTACATCTGGGTGGGCGTGATGAGGATCAGATCCTCCTCCAGCTTCCAGGCGGCATTCCCGCCAAACGCGGTGACAAACCGGCTGGCCGCCACCCGGTGCAACACCTTGACAAATAAATCCACTTCCGCGCGATACTTCTGTTGATACTGCATGGGATTCTCCTTATAGGTATGCGTCACCAGCAACCATGTAGGCGCCAATGCGGATTACGCATGCCCACCGTTTAGTATACGCGATTGAGACCGCAGCATGCCAGAATGAAATCCGGACCACGGGTCATCGGCAAGCCACAGGGGGAGTTCAGTGCGAGAAGAGGCGAAAGGGCGATTCCGAGTGTGTGAAGGACTCCACTCGTCCAGGTAGAGCGCTGAATCCTGACGTGGCAGGTGTGTGACGAGCCTATGCGTGGTAGATTGGGCCGGACACGGGGCGCGTGATAACGGGCCGTCTGCGGCGTCACCGGGGCGGCGCAGACAGAGAGTCTGGCGCCCGCCCCCGCTTCCTAGCAGCCGACCCATTCTGACGCACCCCGGTCCGGGCTCCTGCGGAGCGACCCGATCCGCCACGCGGTGCCACCGGCTACCGCCGGGGGGCTGGCATTCAGCCACTCCAAGTGCCACTCCATGTTGGCTTTTTCCCGATTCCTGTTTCCCTGTTTTCCTAATGTGAGGCTCTTGCAAAACCTCCTTCGTCGGTTCTGCAAGAGCCTCACATTTTTTGCTCTTGTCCTGTCAATCGGCTTCATCTACTATCTCCTCCAATCGTGGAGATAGCTGGAAACGGCTCAATCACTTGTTCGCAAGGAGAGGATAGAGATGCCCATCCCCACCAATCCGGATCACGCATATGCCGACAAGGGGTGGAAGGGATACGGTGACTGGCTGGGCACAGGGCGGTGAAGAAAGACCCGGTGCCGCCGTGGGAGTGGAGGAAGCGGGAGAAGGAGAAGACGGAATGAAAACCCTTTTGACGTTGTGCATGGTTGTCGCGGTGGGGGTGGGGTGTGTGACGACACGGGCTCGGACCGTCGGGAAGTTGATTCTCAATGGCGGCGCCTACGAAGGCGAGATCAGCGGCGGAAAGGCGAACGGGAAAGGGGCGTGGGCTGACCACAACGGATTCAAGTACGTCGGTGAGTGGAAGGATGACAGGAAGAACGGGCGCGGGACGTGGACGTGGTTCAACGCCTTCGAGTACGTCGGCGAGTGGAAGGACGACAAGCAGAACGGGCATGGGACGGTGACTCACTCCTCCTGCATCAAGCACGTCGGTGAGTTCAAGGACGGCAAGGCCAACGGGCAAGGGACGATGACGGATCAAGGAAACGGTGTTGCATACGTCGGTGAGTGGAAGGATGGCAAGGAGAACGGGCAAGGGACATGCACGTGGACCAACGGCTGCAAGTACGTCGGTGAGTGGAAGGACGGCAGGAAGAACGGGCAAGGGATTTTCACGTATCCCAACGGCAGCAAGTACGTCGGTGAATGGAAGGACAACAATTTTAAGGGTGAAGGGACGTGGACACGGTCGGACGGAACCAAGCGTTCCGGCCTCTGGGATAACAATTGCCTTTACGTCGGTGAGATCAGAGATGGCAAACCGAACGGGCAAGGGACGATGACTTGGTCGGGCGGCGGGTCGACTTGGGCGCCCGGCAGTGAGTACGTTGGTGAGTTCAAGGACGGCATATTGAATGGGCTAGGGACGTACACGTATCCCGACGGCAGTAAGTACGTCGGTGAGTTCAAGGACGGACTGCGGCACGGGCAGGGGAAGATGTCGTACTTACATGTAACAAGGCAATCCGGTCTATGGGAGAAAGGCATGTACCTCAGTCCATCCCCCGCAACCAACGCACCGGTAGCCAGCGGGACCGAAAAAAGGCCGTGATCATCACCCGCATAGTCTCCGGAGCCCAGACCGGCGCTAGTCGCCTGTGGCTTGTTTCCCCTCGTCGTCGTTGCCACGCACATAGCCGTGTCTCCTGGCAACACCAGACTCGGGCCACAGTTCTGGAAACTCTATGGCATGGCCATTGTGACCGCTTGCATTGGTCTGCGACTGCTCGTAGGTCTTGTTCTGAGCGCCATTCAGGCCCGTCCTTTGTTGGTACTCCGAACGGTTTCATGCCCACCCTCTTTCCGGCTATCCTTACAATCCGCAGGATAGTCCACTAGCCGTGCGGTAGTACATTTTTTGCTCTTGTCCTGTCAATTGGTTTCATCTACTATCTCCGCCAAACGTGTAGATAGCCGGAAACGGCTCAATCACTAGTTCGCCCTGGGACACAAGAAGATGACATCGAAAGAACGAGTTTTGACCGCTTTCGCCCGGAACACGCCGGATCGAGTCCCCGTTAATTACATGGCGAATGCTGGAATTGATCGGCGACTCAAAGAGCACATCGGGTTGCGGTTGGATGACACGGAAGGGCTCCGAAAAGCGCTGGGCGTAGATTTTCGAGGTGTCGTTGTGCCCTACTCTGGCCCGAAGCTGCACGAGGACATCCCTCAACGCAGTGTCAAGGTTGACGACTGGGGCATTCATCGGCGCTGGATCGAGCACGAAACCGGCGGCTACTGGGACTACTGCGATTTTCCCCTCCGAGATGCCACCGAACAGGAAATCGCGGATTGGCTGATGCCATCTCCAGACGATTTTGACTACAGCGGTGTTTCGGATTTTTGTGAACGGAACAAGGAATATGCGATCTACGTGGGAGGGACTGGCCAAGCGGACGTCATCAATAAGGGGGGAATGCTCCGGGGCGTGGAGCAAGCTCTTATTGACCTGATCACCGAGGACACAGCGGGTATGCTCCTAACCCGCCGACGCACAAGTCTCCAAATCGAGATCCTCCGTCGCACGCTGAATGCCGCTGCTGGCGGCATCGACTACCTCTGGATGGGTGAGGACTTGGGCACCCAGATAGCCCCTCTTATCAGTCTGAACCTCTATAGGAAAACCATACGCCCGATCCACCAGCAATTTGTTGACTTGGCGAAGAGTTTCAATATCCCTGTCATGATTCACACCTGCGGTTCAAGCAGTTGGGCTTACGAGGACTTCGTGGACATGGGCATCACCGTTGTTGATACGCTCCAACCCGAAGCAAAGGACATGACTCCCGAGTATCTCAAGAGGCGATTCGGTGGTCGACTTGCCTTCCACGGGTGCATCAGCACTGCGGGTCCGGTAGCAACAGGAACCGTTGAGGAAACGGTAGGCTACTGTCGAATGATTTTGAATGTCATGATGCCCGGCGGGGGATACTGCTTCGCGCCGACACATCTACTTCAGGACAACTCACCAACGGAGAACGTGCTCGCCATGTATAAGACTGCGCTACAATACGGGAGATACTGACGAGCGAACGGGAGGCTGGTGGGTATCGTCGCTAGGGGCCCGACAAGGGACGGGCCTGAATGGCGCTACAGTGTTCATTCCGCCTTATCAGCAATTCTAATTAGAGCACATCCGTACAGTCGAAATCGAAATCGCTATCGCTATCGAGGTCGAATTCCTTGCTTTCTCGTCGATTTCGGTCCCGATCTCGATAGCGGCTGTCATAATTAGAATTGCTGCCGCGAAATGTGAAACTGAAAAGGAAATGTTCAAACCAAAACAATTCCGTTGTCTTTCTCATTAGCGGTGCGGCGGGACGCCGCTGCCTGTGGCTGACGATGCGGCAAAAGTCATCGGTGATTGATGTGGGCGCGCAGCGCGGGTAGGGCGGCGGCGTCCCCGCCGCGCCGCAGGCCAATGGGTCAGTATGCGTCGGACCTGCGTTCGCCGCAGGCCGATGCGATCAGTCGATGAGGCGTACTATTTCCTCCGTTATTCAGGGATGTCTTTTACGCTGGTTTCTCATCTGTCCAGTCATGTGAATTTTGTAGTCCTGTCAAACAGGCATGCCCGTCAGCCACGCCATTTCAGACAGGATTACATGATTTTCATGATTGGGATGGGGTCGCAAAGCCAGTCCCTTGCGGACTTTCGGGCAGATTGTCGAGGTCGTCCATATCTTTATGCCGAGCAGACGCCTTCTTATTCTTGCGCAGATGTTCTCGGGAGATGACGTGAACAAGCTGTCCGTCGATTTCTGCGGTAAGGCGAGCCGCGTAGCATTCGTCAAACGCGACGCCATCTATTTCCGTCAACACTTCAATTCGCATAGGCGGTAAGCCCATGCGAATAATCTTGCCTCTTTCCTGAAAGAGATCGGCGGACAGCTTGGGGTCTGTCATTCCGAAACGGGAAAACACCTCAACGAGTTTGTGCGCATTGGCAGAAGAGATTGCGACCCATATGTCAATATCCGCCGTGGCTCGTGGATAGCCATGGTAAGCTACCGCGTAGCCTCCGATAAGGAGGTACTCGACATCATATTCGTTCAGCAACTTCAAGAATTCTCTGAAGTCGTCCGGAAGTACTTGTTCTGCCATAAGCAACCTGCCGGTTAATCTGAACGGCGCGAAGCCGTTCAAGTGGAGTGTGATCCCGCCAAAACGTACGATCCGACGTGTCGCGAAGATCAACGATAGTCAAACGTGTACGGTCAACATTCATTGTTTTGAATATTATCAAATGGCTGCGCGAAATACAAGTCCGCATGCGCAATTTTGATTATGGGTCGATACCCATGACCGCAACCCCCGCCGCGCGTCAATTGCTATTTTCTGGACTGACCCTCCATCTACTGATCGGAAAGATTACGCTTGTTTGCAAACAGCAGCCGTCATACACTTTGCCTCCCGAGAGATAAAACGCTATTGGTTGGAGCGGGAATGGAGCAGCGAAATGGATACGATGACCTCAAGAGAACGATTTAGCCGCATCTATGAGCATCGCGAGGCGGACCGCATTCCCATCATTGATTCGCCGTGGGGGGCTACCATCGAGCGATGGCACAGGGAAGGCATGCCGACGGGGATAGACTACGCCGAATACTTCGATCTGGATCGCGTGGCGTGGATCAACGTTGACAACTCACCTCAATACGAGGCGAAGACCATCGAGGAGACGGATGAATACCGCATCCACACCACATCCTGGGGCGCCACACTGAAGAACTGGAAACACGCGGCTTCAACCCCAGAGTTTCTCGCGTTTACCATTGTGGACCGCGAGAGTTGGGCAAAGGCGAAGAGCCGAATGCGCCCCTCCCGCGACCGGATTGACTGGAAGTATTTGGCGTCAAACTACTCGCAGTGGCGAAAGACCGGACAGTGGATTCAGGCGTATCTTTGGTTCGGTTTTGACGTGACGCATTCCTGGATCGTCGGCACGGAACGTTTGCTGATGGCATTGGTCGAAGACCCTGATTGGTGTCGGGACATCTTCTTCCATGAACTGGAAACGCAATTGGCATTGTTGGACATGGTGTGGGACGCTGGATACACATTCGATTGTATCAGTTGGCCGGACGATATGGGGTACAAGGGCACGCAGTTCTTTTCCCTTGGGATGTATCGCGACTTGGTTAAACCGGTCCAGAAACGTGCCATAGAATGGGCTCACGGCAAGGGTGTAAAAGCCCACCTTCACTCCTGCGGAAACATCAACCCGATCATACCGGAGTTGATCGAAATCGGGCTCGACGCCCTGAACCCGTTGGAAGTGAAAGCCGGTATGGACCCCGTCCATATTAAGAAGACCTATGGCCGGGACCTTGTCCTGCATGGGGGCATCAATGCGGTTCTGTGGGACCATCCGGATCAGATTACTGCCGAGATGGAGCGGGTGGTGCCAATCATGAAGCAAGACGGCGGCTACATCTTTTCCTCTGATCATTCAGTGCCGTCGAGCGTCAGCCTCGAGGATTTCCGGGGTATTGTCGCCTTGGCGAAACAACTTGGATCATACTGAAATACGCCCAACAAACGGGATGCATGCGGCTGCCTTCAGCCGCGCATGATCCGGAGCGTCGACAGGAGGACAGGACATGAAGGGACGTTCGGTAAGGTTGACCGTAATGTCGTTGCTGCTCACGACGGTTGCCATTGCTGGCATGCAGATGGCTTTCGAGTGCAACAGATGTGGACTGACGGAAGCGTTTAGCACGGGTGGCGGATTCCGCTTCCAGCAAATGACTTGTTTTTGCACGAACTGCAGTCATATCGTTTCCGTGACATGGAAGCGCGGAGATGCCGTGCCAAAACCGGTGACCTATCAACTGACACATCAAGGTGCCGTTCCCATCTATCAATGCCCGAGGTGTTTCAAAGACACGGCCCGACAATGGGGCCAGAAGTTGTGCCCGAAGTGTGGTAGTACAAACACCGTGGTTAAGGGGACCGGGGAGATATACGACTAGGTCGAACCCCGCCTCGCAGGCCCCGCAAGGGACGGGCCTTCCATCAGCCTCTCCATTGGCCTACGGCGCGAGCCTCTCGTCCTCGTCCTCGTCGTCGTCGTCGTCCTCGTCCTCGAATCGTGAAATCGAGGACGAGGACGAGGACGAAAAAGCCCCGCAAGAGACGGGCCTGAGTGGCGCTAAGTAAAACGATTCTTCCGATCCTAATCCTAATCGTAATCGTAATCCTTTCTCAATCTGGATTAAGATCAAGATTAGGATTAAGATGGCAATAGCCCCTTAACTGAGCGGCATTCAGGCCCGTCCTTTGTCGGTACTCCGAACGGTTTCATGTCCACCCTCTTTCCGGCTATCCTTACAATCCGCAGGATAGCCCGTGAGCCGCGCGGTAGTCCATTTTTTGCTCTTGTCCTGTCAATCGCCTTCATCTACTATCTCCACCAACCGTAAAGATTGCCGGAAACGGCTCAATCACTTGTTCGCCCATAATGACAAGGAGACAGACCGATGGTGAATGCCAGAAAACAGTTCGAGTCGGGAACAGTATGGCCAGACGATACCGGGACGCATATCAATGCCCATGGCGGTGGCATACTGGTTGACGAAGGCGTGTTCTATTGGTTCGGCGAACATAAGATCGCCGGTGAGGCGGGAAATGTTGCCCATGTCGGTGTTCACTGCTACTCGTCCACGGATCTTTACAACTGGAAAGATGCGGGTATCGCGCTTTCCGTGTCGGAAGATCCGACAAGCGAGATCGCCGACGGGTGCATTCTCGAACGCCCCAAGGTCATCTACAACGCGACGACCTCACGATTCGTGATGTGGTTTCACCTCGAGTTTAAAGGACAAGGATACAACACCTCTCGCGTCGGAGTGGCGGTGGCTGACCGACCGACCGGACCCTACACGTTTCTGCACTCGTTCCGTCCGAATGCCGGCCATTGGCCGATAAACGTCGCGGCAGAGGAGCGCAACGCCATTTATGACACCAAGCTCATGACTGAGATGAGGGCCTCTCAAGGGGGCGGTCCCGATCCTTCCGTGGTCCGATTTCCTTTCTGGGTGAGGGATTTTGCCAATGGACAGATGTCGCGTGACATGACCCTGTTTGAAGATGACGACGGCACGGCCTACCATATCTGCGCCTCCGAGCAAAACAGCACGTTGCACATTTCTCAACTAACCGACGACTACTTGTGCACGACGGGCAAGTACGCTCGGGTGTTCAACAAGCGTTGGCATGAGGCGCCCGCCGTCTGCAAGCACAACGGGCGGTATTGGATGATCTCCTCGGATTGCACGGGCTGGGCACCCAACGCGGCGCGTTCATCAGTGGCGGACTCGATCTGGGGTCCGTGGCGGGAACTCGGAAATCCAACAGAAGGCATCAATCCAGACAACGGGATTGGCCCGGAAAAGACCTTCGGGGGGCAAAGCACCTACATCCTTGCGGTTCCGGGAAAGGCAGACGCTCTCATCGCGATGTTCGATCTCTGGCGTCCAGAAAACGCGATTGATGGCCGGTATTTGTGGTTGCCGATGCGGTTCGAGGATAACAAGCCAACGATCACCTGGCGGAGCGAGTGGGATCTGAGCGTCTTCGATGACGGAGACGAATAGGATTGGCGAACCAGGTCATTCAGGCGCCGTCGCGTGCCTCGCCGCGCATGATGACCGAGGTTGGCGAATGGAGAGAGAAAGGATCGACCGGAGGAAATCGTAATCCGTAGTCGTCGCCGTAGTCGTCCACCGGAACGTGGGACAATCGGCAGACGACGACGGCGACGACTACGGTGGACGGTGAAGCAGGCGCGAACCAGGTTCCGGCCTGCCGCAATCGGGGGAGAAAACAGCGGAAAGACCCCGCAAGGGACGGGCCTTCCATCAGCCTCTCCATTGGCCTACGGCGCGAGCCTCTCGTCCTCGTCGTCGTCCTCGTCGTCGTCCTCGAATCGTGAAATCGAGGACGAGGACGAGGACGAGGACGAAAAAGCCCAGCAAGAGACGGGCCTGAATGGTTTCATGCCCACCCTCTTTCCGGCTATCCTTACAATCCGCAAGATAGCCCGTGAGCCGCGCGGTAGTACATTTTTTGCTCTTGTCCTGTCAATCGCCTTCATCTACTATCTCCACCAACCGTAAAGATAGCCGGAAACGGCTCAATCACTTGTTCGCCAGGAGCAAATAGTATGTCAAATAGCGCGATGATCGGATTAGTTGGTGGCATCGTCGGTGGTGTCCTTGGGCTACTCGGCGGAATCTATGGTACCTATAGAAGTTATCGCGCAGCGAGCGGCCCGAAAGAGAAGAGCTTTGTTCTGACGACTGCTATGTTCATCTTGCTAGGAGTTAGTTTGTATGTTGCGCTAGTCTTCATTACCCCTCAAACATACAGGTGGATGCTAGCGATCCCCTACGGGTTATCGCTAGGATTAGGAATCATCTGGGCAAACAGGAAACACATGGCGATCAGGGCGGAAGAATCAAAATCAAAATAGGCCAACCAAGAACTGGAGGGTACTTTTCAGCCCTGCGGGTTGAAAATCCCCCTCAGTTCCAACGTTGGAGTTGCCTTTTTCCGGCCCTCCCGGCATAATATGCGGCCCCATGAAAACAACACTTAAGCCTCAAACGCTACATGTGATCAACGCCACGCATTGGGATCGCGAATGGTTGCTTTCCTTCGTGGGCTACCGGCGGCACCTGCTGCATCATAACGACCAACTGATCGAGCTGATGGAACGCAACCCGGCGTTCAAGCACTATCAGATGGACGGCCAGTCTATCTGCACGGAGGATTACCTGCGCCTGCGGCCGGAGATGACGGCTCGGATGCGCAAGCTGATCCGCGCCAAACGGATCTTGGTCGGCCCGTGGTATACGCTGCCCGATATGCCGCTGCTGCACGGCGAGGCTGTGGCGCGCAATCTGCAGATCGGCATCGGTGTCGCCGAGTCGCTGGGTGGCGCCATGCGCGAAGGCTACACCGCCTGCTCCAACGGCCAGATCGCCCAGCTGCCCCAGCTTTACAACGGGTTTGATATTCGTTCGGCTGTTATCTACAAGGGTATCTCGGACGCCCGCGCGCCGCGTGAATTTCGCTGGCAAAGCCCCGAGGGGTCCGAGGTCCTGACCCTCCACCTGGGCGCGCGCTACGGACGCACCAATTTCTACTGCCTGCTCTATCACGAGGTGGTCGCCAACGTGATCCACGATACGCCGGATCAGAATTGGGAATATGCGTTTTCCGACAACTGGTATCCCTATCGCGTGGACGGGCTGGCGCAACACGACCCCTACAGTTACCCGTGTCTCAACAGCCGGGAAGGGTGGCACGCTCACTACCTGCGCCCCTATCTAACCAAATTGCGCGACACGACGGCGCTCGGCGCGGCGACCTCGCACCTGGCCGCATTCAACTGCATGGATCACACCATGCCATTCCCGGCCACGCCGAAATTGATCGCTGCCGCCGACAAGGCTTTTGCCGACCTCCGGGTGAAGGACAGCTCCCTACCGGACTATTTTGCTGCCGTCCGCCGCGAGGCGGGAACGAACCTGCCGATCCACGTGGGCGAACTGCGCGACGCTAGGGCGTGTGAGCGGGACCGCGATGTCTGGTGGGCGACGCTGTCGGCGCGCATGGGTCTGAAGATGGCCAACCGCATCAGCGAGCATCTGCTGATCGACGTCGCCGAACCCATCAGCACGTGGGCTTGGCTGAAGGGCGCTGCGTATCCGGCCGCGTCCCTGACCGAGGCCTGGAAGCTCCTGCTCGCCAGCCATGCGCACGATTCGATCGACGGCTGCAGCCTCACCAAGGTGGCCGATGACATCCTGGCGCGCCTGGCCGACGTGCAGTCCATGAGCGAAGGGCTGCTGGACGATGCCTGCCGCAGCCTCATGCAACCGGCCCTTGTGTCCGCGCGCGCCCGGAACAATCCGCCGCAGCCGCATCTGGTTCTCTTCAATCTGGACGCCCGTTCGCGCGGCGGATTCTGTCAGATGGATGTCGATATCCCCGGGCCGAAAGCGTCTGGGAACCTGCGACTCGTGACCGGCAGCGGAGATGAGATTCATCCGCACGTTCAGTTCCTTCACGAGAGAGGGTCGTCCGTTCTCGGTCTGGTCGGGCGGCCGATGCCGACGCACCGCTGCCGCATCCAGTTCGAAGCTCCGGCCATCGCGCCGCTGAGCTGGCTGACACTGAAAGTGGAAACAGCGGCAAAAGCCAAGACGCCATCCAAACCCCTGGTTCGCGGTGGCCGCGTGCTGGAGAATGAGTTTCTGAAGGCCGTGGTGCGCGATGACGGCCGGGTGGACCTGACGCACCGGGCGACCGGGGCGACCTATTCCGGACTGCACTATTTTGAAGACGTGGGTGATGTGGGCGATCCCTGGCTCTTCAAGCCGGTCGGCCAGCCCGTCACACCCTCCGGCGCGGCGGAAATCACGGTGGTTGAGAACACCCCGTGGCGTGCCACGATCGCGGTGACGGTGCGCCTGGAGCTGCCCCTGTCCCGTCCGTCCGCGGCTCCGGAAGGCACGACGGAGAAGGGTCTGGTGGTGTTGACTTCGCGGCTGTCGCTGACCCGATCAGGCCAGCGGATCGACATCGAAACGACGATCGACAACGGCTGTCGTGACCACCGCCTGAGGGTATGCTTCCCCACCGGCATCGCGACCGATACCACCTACGCCGGCGGCCAGTTCAGCGTGGATGAACGGCCCACGAAGCAGCCCGACATGTCCACCTGGATCGAACCGGTGGACGGTTATCCGAACTTCGGCTTTGCCGGCCTTTCTGACGGGCGGCAAGGTCTGGCGATCCTCAATCTCGGTCTCCCCGAATACTTTGTCGCCGGCCCCGCCAGCGATGTCCTGACCCTGACGCTGCTGCGCGCGATGCAGCTCCGGCGCTGGCCGGAAGGAACCGGCGAAGCGCAATGGGCTGGCGCCCAGCAACTGGGGCGGATGACGGTGCGTTACGCGTTGTATCCGCATGCCGGCGATTGGCAGGAAGGCAAACTGTGGCAGGCGTATCGGGACTTCTCGCGGCCGCTGGTCTGCTCGGAGATGATCGGCGCTGTGCGCTCCGGCACCGGGAGCCTGCTGGCGCTGGACGCCGTAGATCTGGAAGTGGCCTGTTTGAAGAAGGCCGCGCGCGGGGACGGGTTGATCGTGCGACTCTGGAACCCGACGGGCGCGGCTCAGGAGGGCAAGCTGACGCTGGGCCTGCCGTTCTCATCGGTGGTCACGACGAACCTGAACGAAGACCCGCAGGCTAACGCGACGGTCAAGCTGCGCCCGGGCGGCCAGCGCACCGTGCGCTTGACAGTTGGCGCAAGAAAGATTATTACGTTGCTGTTTCGGTTCCCGCAGGGGAAACGTTCAGCGAACAACAAGGATGCACTATGACACGCAAGTATGACGTAATGGCGGCTGGACATCTGTGTTTTGACGTGATTCCGAGTTTTCCGGACACGGGCGCGCGCCTCATCGGCGACCTCCTGCGACCGGGCAAGCTGGTGCATGTGGACGACGCGATGATGAGCACGGGCGGACCGGTCTCCAATACCGGCATCGGCCTCAAGATCCTGGGCAGCAAGGTGGTCTTCACGGCGCGCGTAGGGGCGGACGATTTCGGTCGCATGACCATGGAGCGCCTGCGCCGGAGCGGCAATGCGGACGGCATCCGCGTCATGAAAGGCTCGACCAGCTCCTACACCGTCGCCCTGGCGCCTCCGGGCATTGATCGCATCTTCCTGCACAATCCCGGCACCAATGACGTGTTCGGCGCCGAGGACCTGAAACCGAAACTGATCGAGCAATGCCGTCACTTTCATTTCGGCTATCCTCCGCTCATGCGCCGCATGTACTCCGACGAAGGGCGCGAGTTGGAGAAGATATTCAAGATCGCCAAGAAGGCCGGTGCCACCACGTCGTGCGACATGGCGCTGCCCGATCCGGCATCCACCGCTGGCAAGGCGCCCTGGAAAAAGATTCTGACGCGGATACTCCCTTACGTTGACATCTTTCTGCCATCGGTGGAGGAGGTGCTCTTCATGCTGGAACGCGAGACGTTCCTGAAGCTGAAGGCGAAGCATCAGGGGTCGGACCTGCTGGACGTCCTGCACGCCGAGGATTACTCGCGGTTGTCGGGCAAACTGCTGGAACTGGGTTCGAAGATGACGTCGCTCAAGTCCGGTCGCCGCGGCTTTTATTTCCGGTCCAAGGCGAAGGACACCTTCAGCGGTTTGGGCGCGGCGCAGCCCGGAAATCCCGATAACTGGTCCGGCCGCGAATTGTGGTGCCCGGCCTTTCTGTGCAAGAAGGTCGCCAGTGCGACCGGCTCGGGTGATTCATCCATCGCCGGTTTCCTGCACGCCTATCTCAAGGGCCTCGACTTGGAGGTCTGTCTCAAGGCCGCCAATGGCCTGGGCTGGCAAAACATCCAGGTGCTCGACGCCGTCAGCGGCATCAAGAACTGGAAAGACACCCAGGCGTTCCTGCGGCGCAACCCGCCACTGGAAGATCTGGCGTTGGATCAGGCTCCGGGCTGGACCTGGGACAAGGCCTTCAAAATGTGGCACGGGCCGAACGACTCCAGCCCGACACCTGTCCGGCGCGTTCGTTCGTGATGACCCTTTCCTCGCGAACACGATCAGAGGACGTGCTGCGGATTTAGGGCGGACCGTGGGGAATAACGCGCGATCAGCGCGAGCATGTCGGGCGGGGGCGGCCGCGAAAAATCAAGCGGCTCGCCGGACACGGGGTGGGTAAAGGCCAGGCGTGTGGCGTGGAGCATTTGACGGGCGGGGCAGTCGGCGATGGCCTGGTCGCGACTGCGGGATCCATAGAGAGGGTCGCCGACGATCGGATGCCCCAGGTGGGCCAGATGGACGCGGATCTGGTGGGTGCGGCCGGTCTCGATGCACGCTTCGATAAGACTGACGTCCCCGCAGGGGCGTACCACGGTGTACCGGGTGATGGCCTGCTTTCCGTTGCGGCTGACGACCGCCATCCGTTTGCGGTCGCGCGGGTGACGTCCGATCAGCGTGTCGATGACCCCCGATGTCTTTTTGGGGACGCCGTGGACGAAGGCGAGATAGACCTTGCGAACGCCGCCCGACTTGAATTGTGCGACCAACCCGGCCATGGCGGCGTCGGTTTTGGCGACGACCATCAACCCCGTGGTCTCCTTGTCGAGCCGATGAACAATCCCGGGCCGTTCGACGCCGCCGATGCCGCCCAGATCATCGCAATGATGGAGCAGGGCATTGACCAGCGTGCCGTCTGCATGGCCGGGCGCGGGATGGACCACCAGTCCGGCCGATTTGTCGAGCACCAGAATGGCGTCGTCTTCAAACACAATATCCAGCGCGATGGCCTCGGGCCGGGGTATCGCCGGCGTGGAGGGCGGGATCGTCAGGCAGACCGTCTGGCCGGTTACGAGGCTCGCGCTCGCCTTGGTGGCGTGGCCGTCCACGGTTGCATGGCCGTCGGCGATGAGGCCTTGGATGCGCGACCGCGACAGGCCGACCAGAGTCTGGGCGAGCCAGGCGTCCAGACGACAGCCGGCGGACTCGACCGGAACGGTCAATGCGTTAGGCTGAAGGAGGTTGGCGTCGGATGGAGGGTGGGGGATCATCAACGGGACCGGGTGCTGGCTGGTTGTAAGTCGGGACGGTGGCGGGCGCGCAGGATCAGCGCGAGGCCGAAAGCCGCGAGCGCGAGGCTCAACGCCTGGCTGATTGAGAAGACGCTGACCGGCATGCGCGGGTCGCCCCGGAGCGCCTCGACACCGAAGCGGAGTGCGGCATAGCCGATGGCATAGGCGCCGACTGCCAATCCGGGACGGTCGGCCCAGCGGCGATAGCGACTGGCCAGCAGAGCGAAGAGGATCAGATTCCCGGCGGCCTCGATGAGCTGGGTGGGGATGACGGGCAGGCTGTACGCAGCGGATTCCGGGAGGATGCGGCAGGCGACGTGATCATGCCAAGCGGGTGAGAAGCGGGGGAAGCAGACGCTGATCGCGGTGTCCACAGGTTTGCCGTAGCAACAGCCGTGGAGAAAGCACCCCATCCGTCCGAACGCATGGCCGAGAGGGAGAACGGTGACGAGCAGGTCGGCTAGGCCGAGAAACGAGTCCCGCTTGATCCGGGCGAAAACGGCCAACGCCACGGTTGCGCCGACCAAGCCGCCATAGAACATCAGTCCGCCCTGATCCAGCCTGAGCAGCGCCATGAAGTAGCCGGAACCCGAAGGTTCAGCAAATTCGGTCGTCCAGTGTTCGGCGACATAGGCCGCGCGAGCGCCCGCCACGCCCGCCAGAAGCATCCAGATGACGAGCGTCGAGAGGGCATCGGGCGTTCGATGCGAGGTGTGCGCGGACAGCCGCGTGGCCACCCAGAGCGCGGTAATGAAGCCCAGGGCCAGACAAAGTCCGAAAGCCCGGATGGTGATCGGCCCGAAATGAAATAATTCCGAATGCATGCGCTCCGCTCCTCAGCTTACGTTTGTATTCGACAACCTCCCCAAAGATGAGTACTATATGCACGCTATGTCTTATTTTCGCAAGACAAAAAATAAGGTTCGCGGTTGATTCCATCACGTCCAACAGCCAGTACCGTCCATGACTGAAGCCACTGATGTCCAGATATTGACAGACCCGGTTGATCGGGTTTCCTGCCCCAAGTGCGCGCACAAGTCGGATGTGCAGGGATTACCCGCTTTCAGCTCTCTGGTGTGTGCGAATTGCGGTCAGGGCCTTACCGTTCCGGCGCGGCTGGGGCATTTTCTGCTGCTCAAGATCATCGGCATGGGTGGCATGGGCGGGGTTTTCCAGGCGCATGATGAAGTGCTCAACAGACAAGTGGCCATCAAGGTGATGCGCAAGAGTCTGGGGGACAATTCGGCCTTCAGTGAGACGTTTCTGCGCGAGGCGCAGGCGGCGGCCCGGATCAACCACCCCAACATCGTGCAAATTCATGCGTTTGGCATGGAGAAGGGGCAGCCCTACATCGTCATGGAACTCGTTCTGGGCGGTGGCATGGAAAAGCTGATGGTTGACGGCGTGCCGCTCGATCAGGGGCTGGTGATGGGCATCGGTAGGCAGGTTGCCGAAGGGTTGCGTCACGCCAGCGACGAGGGGATGGTGCATGGAGACGTCAAGCCGGAGAACATCCTGCTGGTTGAGGGCAAAGTGGCCAAGCTGGTCGATTTCGGACTGGCGTCGGTTTCAGGAACCGCTTCCAACGAAATCTGGGGGACGCCCTATTACATCGCTCCGGAGAAAGTGCGGCGGCAAAAAACCGACCATCGAGCCGACATCTACAGTCTGGGCGGGACGCTGTACCACGCGATGGCCGGCCGGCCGCCGTTTGATGGTGCGGATGCGAACGCCGTGGTTCGGGCGCGATTTTCCGAGACGCTGAAGCCACTGATAGAGGTGCGCCCGGATATCGATCCCGAGGTTTCGGCGATCATCACGCGGATGTTGCAGGTTGAAGTCGGCCGGCGCTATCCGACGTATGGATCGTTGCTGAGCGACATTCGGCGGGTGTTGGAGCGGCTGGGGCCGGTCGAGGTGCCCACACCGACCGGCAAGAAAATCGTTTTGCGCCGAAAAGGTGGAGCGACGTCATCCCCTGCCACAGGTTCCTCCCCGGCTGTCGAGACTTCTCCGGTTGTGCTCTCCAACTCATCGCAGGTGTCATCCGAAAAGAAGATCGTAGTGGGTCGAGGGGTGATGTCGACCGATTGCATGCAATCGGCTCCATTGTCCGACAAGCTGAAAGTATCGAGATCGCTGACGTCGAGGTCCAAGGCCGTGACCGCCGAAAAACCGCGGAACCGCATGTGGGTGATCCGGTTGATCGTGGTGTTGGTGATCCTCGGCATCTTGGGTGTTTTTGGCGGTTTGTACGGGTTGGTGATCTGGGCGAAGATGCGCGATCGTAACGCAGAGGCGGCGCAACGTCAGCAGGTCAAGTTACAGCAGGATGCCGTGGCGCAATTGCAGCCGATTGCGGAGCGGGCGAAGGCATTGGCGAATCAGTGTGCGGCCCATGCCCAGACAGCCCGGGCGCAGGCCACGAATATGGTCGCGCAGGCCACGGATCTCATTCCCGAGACGATGCGCCCGTATCTGGTTCCGGCTCCGCCGGAGCCGCCACAGGTGGCGACAAACGTAGTGTCCGCCCCGCCTCCGAAGAAAGGCAAGCAACCCGCGGCCCTGGATACCAAACAGCCAGCAGAGGCGGCCGCAATGGCGGAGGCGGTAGCGGCGGCGATGGCGGCAGGATTGAAGCCGACCAAGGAGAATATATTCATCTTTCTCCAGAAACTTGAAGAGAAAGGCGCGATGACGGGGCCCGCAGCCAATGCCGCCATCGAAGAGGCAACTGCCGACGGCGGGACGAACGACGCAGTCGTCGCAGCGGTCGCAGCCGAAGCGCCAATTCCGGAGCAGGATATGCCGCCGGTAGTCCAGCGCATACGCTCCATGTTCAAAGGGGTGTATGAACTGGATCGCGCAGCCGACCTGACGGCGCGCGTGCATGAGGAGATCGTGCAGGCGATCCAAGCGCCCGACGTGGCCGTCCGGCCGTTGGAGGCCCTGCGTGTGTTGCAAGCGGAGCTGACGAACAAGTGTGATGCGGTTGCGGCACAGCTTCCGGTTTCCGATGTCGGGCGCATTCTGGCTGCGATCACGGCCGACCAGACGGCGGCGCTGCGGTTGCTGGACGAGATGAGAGCCGATGTGGACCGCCAGGCCCGCGAGGCGAAGGCTCTCGAGGCTGCGAAGCAGGCCGTGCGCGATCAGGAACGACTGGCGGAAGAACGCAACGTCCGTATGCAGGCGGAGATGGCAAGCGTGGCGGAGGTCGAGAAAGAGAATCTCGAACTGATGCGCGCGCTCGATTTCAGAAAGGCCGCCCGCGCGCTGCGTGCGCTGGGAGACAAGCTTGAGACTTCGGAAGGAAAGACCGCGCTGGCTTTGGCTCAGGAGAAACTCTCCCGCATCGAGGCTTTTTATGTATTTTTGGGTGGCGCGGCGGCCGGCGTGCCGGTTCCCGTTCCGGAACATCCCGCTGATGGGGTGGTGGATGCGGAAAGTCCGATTGCGCCCTTCCGCCACCCGATCGCTGGCTGGACGGTGCAGAAGTCGGATGCCACGGGAATTACGGTGAACACGATCACGAAGACGTGGCCGGAAGCGGACAAGGACTATGTGATCCGGGTGATGATCATTCGCTATCTGCTCAAAGAGAGCAAACAGGCAACGGCTCTGCGATTCAAATACCGCATCCAGCAGTATATCAATGCAGCTCTGTTCCTGAAGACGTTCATCCCCAACAGTCCGTCCGTCAATGACATGGCGGGATCATTGGTTCGCGAAGCGCTCAACATGCTGCCCCAGAGCCGCAAAGACATTGACCGTCTGATGCCCGGTTTGCTGAAACCCGAGGAGTAAAACCTGTGGCGGAATCCCGACTCCAATTGGTGTGCGGCGAAGACGAGTATTGGGTCGCCGAAAAGGCCAAGGCCGTCGTGGACACATGGGTGCCTGAGGCGGATCGGGCGTTCGGCCTTGAAATCATCGATGGCCGGATTGACACCGTTGACGCCGTGGTGAAAGCGGTGCGCCAGTGTGTCGAAGCCGTGCAGACCGTCGGGTTTTTCGGCGGCGGCAAGACCGTCTGGCTGCGCAATGCCGAATTTCTCGCAGGGGGCGGCCGATCATTTGAGTCCGATACGGTCAAGGAAATGATCGTCGAACTGACCGAGCTGATCAAGAGCGGAATTCCCGAAGGTCACGCCTTGCTGATCAGCGCCCGTTCTGTGCCGCGTAATTCGGCATTGTTCAAAGTTTTTCAAAAGAAGGGAACGGTCTCCGATCTCGGATCCGGCGGCAAGTCGTGGGAAATCGAGAAGGCGGCGAAGGAGAATCTGGGCGGATTGCTGGCGCGCAGCGGCTTGGAGATGGGTGATGGCGTGCGCGAGGCGTTTCTGGCGCGGGTCGGCGTCGACACACGATTGATCCTTCAGGAAATTGAGAAACTCAGCCTCTACCGGGGCGGTCCCGGCAAAGTCACAGCCGAAATGATCGAGGCGGTTACGTCGGTCGGTCGGGAGGCCGAAGCGTGGGATCTGACCGATGCGTTCGGTGAGCGCGACCCCGCCAAGTTGACGGGCGCGTTGCGCCGGCTGGAGGAGCAGGACGAGCCGCCCATCAAGCTTTCTGCGATGCTGGATGGCCGGGTGCGCGATCTGATCGTGCTGCGCGCCGCGTTGGACAACCGCTGGGTGTCGGTCCAGGGTAGCCGGGCGGCGTGGCAGAAGGAGCTGCCCCGCGAGGCCGAGATCGCGCTCACCGCGATGACCCACGATCTCCGATCCCAATCGCCGTTCATCGTGGCGAAACGGGTCGCTCAAGCCGGGAACTACACCCTGAATGAGCTGCGGGCCGCCCGGCACCATCTGATGGAGCTGCGCGAGAAACTGGTCTCCACGACGCTCGATGCGCGCTTCCTTCTGGAGACCACGCTCCTCAAAATAGTCGGGCTTCCCAAAGGCGCGCGCAAGGCCGTTACAGAATCCCGCGCTCGCTTGCCTTGACAAAGGCCAGCAGATGCCGGACTTCGGGGCAATCCGTGATTTCGAGCTGGATGCGCTCCAGCGCCTGCGACCGGTTCAGCCCTTCGCGATAGAGGAGCCGATACGCCTCTTTGATGGCTGTGCGAGTCTCCGCTGAGACCCCATGCCGTTGCATACCGACCACGTTGGGCCCGACCGATAGCGGTGGCACCCCGTCCACAATCATGTAGGGCGGACAGTCCTGGCGGATCTTGCACGCGCCGCCGAGCATGGCCATCGTCCCGATGCGGCAGAACTGGTGGATTCCGGTCATACCGCCGATGATGGCATCGTCTTCAATCATCACTTCACCCGCCAGTTGGGTGCCGTTGGACATGATCACGCGGTTGCCGATCACACACCCGTGGGCCACATGGCAATAGGCCATGATCAGGCATCCCGCGCCGACGCGGGTCACTTCGCCGTCCTTCGTGCCGGTGTGGATCGTGGTGAACTCGCGCAGAACCGTCCCGTCACCGATTTCGATATACGTCTGGTTTTCAGGCCGCCATTTCAAATCCTGTGTTTTCATGCCGATGCAGGCAAACGGGAACAGCTCGCAGTTCTGGCCGAGCGTGGTGCGTCCGCCGACTACCGCATGCGGGTGCAGGCGCGCCCCCGATCCGATCACGACGTGTTCGCCGATTACGCAATAGGGTCCAATCTCCACATCCGCGGCGATTTGGGCGCCCGAGTTGATCACAGCTGAAGGATGAATGTTTGCCATTTTTTATTCCTTTTTTCTTCGATGAGGTCGCCATCATTGGTTTCGCCGCACGAGGACGAATGCAAACGCCACGCAGAGCACCACCGGGATCCAGATGACCAGATGCAGGAAGAGCTGCGGCTGGCGCGCCAACGATTCGGCGGTGATGAGCAGGATATAGAAGCAAAATGAGATCCCGAGCGCAGTCGCTACACCGATGGTCGATTCCTTGCGGTGAGAGCGGATGCCGAGCGGCATGCCAATCAGGATAAAACACAACGGGGCGCTGGAGAGCACGAACCGTTTGTGAAGTTCGAATAGCACCTCGCTGCGTTGGACCGGCCGTTGGGCTTCAGTAACATCGGGCGCCGTGCCGCGAGTCAGATCGCGGTAGTGATTCAGCAGGGGTATAAAACGCATGTCTTTAATTCGTTGATGGTAATTGCGCGTCTTCAGCGCATCTGGAATGACGTGAGTCATCCGGTCTGCCATCGCAGCCCCCGGCTTACCCGGCTGAAAGGGGTCGATCCGTACGCGATACAGTTCAATCTGAAGAGCGTCCCGATCAAACTCGATTCTGGCCTTTTCCGCGCGGATTTCCCGGACCACCTTCGGACGGTAATCATAGATCAGGACATTGTGCAGCCAGTGCCCGGTTTTGGAGTCAAAGCGAATCTTGATGTTCTTAAAGTCGTTGATGAACCGGCCGGGCTCGAGCAAGTCCATCGCGGACCCGAAACCTGCGGCGGCGGTCAGGCGACGGCGCGCCTCATGGTTGGGCGGCGTCACTTCGCTGTTGATATAGAAGCTAAACAGCGAGAAGGCCGCGCCCACGGCCAGCGGCCACGCCATGATCCGCCACAGGTTGATCCCGCAGGCCCGCATGGCGGCAATCTCGGAATCGGCGGAGAGTCGTCCGAAAACCAACAACGTGCTCACTAGGATCGCCATGGGAATGGTCAGATTGAGCGTCTCAGGGATGCCGATCGCCAAGTACTTCCCGATCACGTGGATCGGCAATCCCTGAATAATGAGTCCCGTCACCCGTATCATCAGCCCGACGGCCAGCACAAATGTCAACACCAGCCACGCCAAGAAAACGGAGGATAGCAGCGAACCCGTTACATAACGCTCCAGGATTTTCATTATTTGTCGGAAGCTTCTTTCAAGAAGGCTTCCTTCGCCGCCAAGCCGCCCGCGCCGCGAATGTAGATCTCAACCCGGCGGTTCTCCGGATTGCCATTCACCAGATCGGGTTGCACTTTGGGACGGCTGAAGCCGAACCCGACGGCCTTCAGCCGCGAAGCTTGAATGCCTTTTTCGACCAGGTGCTTCTGCACCGCCTGGGCGCGGAGCTCCGACAGAGTCTGATTGTACTTCGGGCTGGACTTCGCCTTGCGGTCGGCGTGACCTTCGATCACGGCGGTGGCTTCCGGGTGGCGGGTCAGCACTTTGGCAATGATGTCGAACTGCGCAAAGTATTTCGGATCGCGAATGACCGTCTCGTCATAGCCGAATTCCACCTGCACGGCGAAGAGCATCAGATCGTCGTTCTTGTTCAGCGGGTCCGTGCCGTCTTCCAGCACTTCATGTCCGTCCCACACGCCGCCAGCGTCGGTGTCGGGCTTAAGCGGGTCGGTCTTGTATTTCAAGACTTCCTCGCCATCGCTCAACAGGTCGAAGTCGGTGTCACGATTCAAGGGGTCGGTCTTGTAGACGTGGACTTCGTCCCCATCCGTCAGTCCGTCGCCGTCCGTGTCCTTCATGCGGGGATTGGTTCCCAGACGAGCCTCCTCCGCATCGGTCAGACCGTCTCCGTCACTGTCGGTCTCGCCCGCCACCACGCTGGCGCTAGCCGGCGCGCGCGTCGGCTGGCCTCCAAACCGATAGATCATACCCAGATCGAACATCGGCATGGCTTCCGCCGTGTCGTGCATGCCAACCGCCAATGTCGCATTGGCGCGCAACGAAATGGAATCGGTCCAGTGCCACATCAGGCCGCCGCCCACACGCGGTGTCCAGACTTGCTTCGTGTGATCCGCAAAGATGCAGTCCGGACTCTGCATGTAGCCGATGCCGACGGAAACGTAGGGATCCCACCGCTCCCAGCGGTTGAAATGATACAGGACGTCGGAAGACACGCCCCAAGCATCCGCCGATTTGAACGCCTCGGGACTGTATTTGCTATCGTCGCTAGCCAAAAAATGCGGCCCATACAGACCCCCCAGTTCAAAGGTGAGGTGATCGGTGGCTTCATACCCCAGCCGCAGCAAGCCGATGCCGCCTGGATTCGCGGGCTGGTTGCCGCTGAAGACCAGTACGCCGATGCCCGGACTCACATACCATTTGCCAATATCCGACTTCTCTTGCGCGGAAACAGCGCTCGAGACAAAAATGCCAGCCACAGCGGCCAATGCGATGCGATGAAGTGTTTTCATGAGAGGTAAACTCCTTTTGTTATGTGCAGGCGAACTTTAGCTTATTACGCATCGAATTGGCAATAAAAATATTTAAGCTGGCGGGCGGTTTCTTTTGAGCCATGGCTTGACGACCGCAGCGGATTCAGATACGTTGAAAAGTCATCAGTGAGGATGTCAGCTAAACCGGCGGGGGAGTCCTATGTGGCTTTTGGCAATTGATCGGTCGTCGCCGGGCGCGGGAGCGGCTGTTTTTCGGGACGAGAGATTGGCAGGTGTCTGTCGGGATGTCGCCGCCGATCCGTCGCGTGCGCCGGGATGGATGACGGGCGTCGCAAGGCTGTTGGCGGAGCAGGCTATTGCGCCGAAAGAGCTGGGCGCGCTGTGCGCGGGGTTGGGGCCGGGATCGTTTTCGGGAATTCGCTCGTCGCTGGCCGCCTGGCAGGGGCTGGCGCTCCCTTTCGGTGTGGCGGTGTTCGGGGTCAGCAGCGCGGCGGCGCTGGCGTACCGGATGCTTACAGGACCGGATGCGCCGAGCGTGGTGACGGTCGTGGGCGATGCGCGTCGCGAGCGGCTTTGGGTGGGCTCGTTCCGGCTGGTGGATGCCGGCGGGATGGAGGCGGTGGGCGGCGATGGTCGGGCGCGCGCGATGTGCCAGTCGGCAGACGATTTCGTGCTGGTTCGAGCCGACGATGTGGCGTCGACTGTGCCTCCCGGGGCGCGGGTGGCGAGTCCTGATTTTGACCGCATCGGAGCCGCGTTGAATGCGGCGTTGGGCTGTGAGAGGGTGGTCCAGACGGCGGTCTATCCGGACGCCGAGTCGGTGGGACGGCTTTTTCTGGCGGCCCCCGATGCGGCGCGGCGCGAGCCGTTGCCTGTGTACCTCCATCCCGCGGTTGCTGAAAAGGCAGGCTAAAACGAACGCCCGACCAGCGGCGTGAATCCACCCATGATACTTCAGAAACACACACGTCCCGGGTCGAGGCCTCTTCGGCGTCCTTTTCTGCGTTTGACCCGGCGCGTTGCAGCGCTGCTGGCGCTGCTCGCAGCAGGCGCGGTGGCCGGTCAGGAGGCGGCCGTGTTCCGGCGAAGCCTGGACCGGATCGCCTCGCTCGATCCGGCCCAGGCGGCGTCGGTCTATGCGGGCCGGGCCGTGGGTCTGGTCTATGAAACACTCGTTGAATACGATTACGCGGCGCGGCCCTACCGGCTGATCCCGGGTCTCGCCGAGGCATTGCCGGAGGTGACCGATGGCGGCCGGGTGTATACGTTCCGGCTGGTGACGAATGCCTGGTTTAACGCCGATCCCTGCTTCGGTCTGGCGCAGGACGGTCCGGCGGCGCGCCCGGTGCGCCGCCGGGTCCAGGCTCAAGATGTGGTGTTCTCGCTCAAGCGGCTGGCCGACGCCAAACTGGCGTCGTCAGGCGCGTGGCTGGTCAAGGATCAGATTCTGGGGATGCGGGCGTTCGCTGAGCAGTCGGCGGGGGCCGCGTCGACCGATTACAGCCTGCGCGTCGACGGGCTGCGCGCGCTCGACGACCGCACCGTGCGGATCGAGTTGGTGCGACCCAGCCCCGAGTTTGTGTGGATGATGGCGATGCCCTATGCGGCGGTCGTTCCGCACGAGGCCGTCGAGATGTATGGCAATGATTTCGGTGCCCGCGCCGTCGGTTCGGCGGCCTACCGGCTCGCGTCCTGGCTGCGCAATTACGAGATGATCTTTGACCGGGTTCCGGAGTGGCGCGGCTGGGCTGGCGCGTCGGGGCGCCCGTTTGACCGGATCTGCTACCGGGTGATGGACGATGCGTCGACGCAGTGGCTCTCCTTTCTGGCCGGCGAACTGGATTTTCTGGGCGAGATTGCGCGTGACAATTGGGACGCGGTGATCGCGTCGGATGGCACGCTCGCGCCGGCCTTGGCCCGGCGGGGGGTGCGTCTGCACGGCCTGGCGACACTGGAGGTCGCCTATGTCGCCTTCAATTTCGAAGATCCGGTCGTCGGTCACAACCCCGCCTTGCGACGGGCGTTGAACTGCGCCTTTGACGGCGCGCGATGGGAGGCGTTCTACAACCACCGCGTGGTGCGCGCCGACGGCGCGGTGCCACCGCAGGTCGCTGGCTATCTGGACAAGCCCTTTCCCTGGACCTTCGACCTGGACCGCGCTAAGGCGCTGCTGGCCGAGGCGGGTTATCCCGGCGGCGTCGATCCGGCGACGGGGCGGCGGCTCTCGCTGACGCTTGATTTGGGGCGGACCACGCAGGACGTGCGTGAGACGACCGAGTTGCTGTGCGCCTTTTTCGCGCGGATCGGGATCGACCTGCAGCCGCGCTACCAGAACTGGCCGGCGTTCCTGGAGCGGGTGTCGCGCCGCGAGACGCAGATGTTCCGCGTCGGCTGGGTCGGGGACTACCCCGACGCGCTCAATTTCCTGCAGCTCTTTTATGGCCCCAACCAGTCGCCTGGCCCCAACCGCTGCAATTTCCGCGATCCCGCCTTCGATGCGCTCTACGACGAGGCGGCGCGAACCCCCGACGAGGCGGCGCGCCTCGAGCTGTACCGCCGGATGCAGGCGATCATCCGCGACGCCTGCCCATGGATATTCATTCATTTTCCCCGTTCCTATAGCCTCACCGGCCCGCGCGTCGATCACTACCTCCCACACGATTTTCCCTACGGGATGGAGAAATATTTGCGGGTCGGGGGACGGTGAACGTCTAGGGGATGTGGGTGCTTGTTCGCGTGGCACGAGCCTGGGCTTCGCGTTCGAGACAGGCGTCGACGGCGGAGAGGATCTCGACGGTGTTGGTATAGTCGCACAGGTGGCCGCGAAACTGGGCGGCACCCGCCAGTCCGGATAGGTAACGAAAGAGGTGGCAGCGAAAGGTGATGGCGACCGCCGCTTCGGGATCGAGCGCCCGGCTCGGGAGCCGGTGGTTGGCCCGTATCTGGATCTGGAGTTGGCGGGCGGCGGTGAGATGGTCGGAGAGGACGGCGCGGATTTCGGCAACATCGGGACGGGGGCGCGGCGGGGGCGGAGCGTCCTCCGGCGCGGCAAGGGCGTCGGCAATCGCGCCAAAAAGCCAGGGATTGCCCATGGCGGCGCGGCCCACCATGACGGCGTCAACGCCGGTCTCGCGAACCATGCGCACGGCGTCCGCCGCCGACCGGATGCCGCCGTTACCGATGATGGGAATGCGGGCGCGCTGCTTCACCGCCGCGAGCAGGTCGAGCGCGACGGCGCCGCTGTGCATCTGCGAGGCGAAGCGGGCGTGAAGGGCGAGGGCGGCACCCCCGGCCTCTTCAACGGCGCTCACGATTTCGTGGATCAGGACGCGGTCTGGCGCGAGTCCGACGCGGGTCTTGACCGTCACCGGCAACGGCGAGGCGGCGCGCATGGCGGCGACGATCCGCCCGATCAGCCCGGGCCGGGGCATCAGGGCGGAGCCGCAGCCGTTGGCGATGATTTTCCGCACGGGACAGCCAGCGTTGATGTCGATGGCCACGAAGCGCCCGGTCCGCCAGACGGCCGCCGCCGCCGCCGCCATCGCCTCCGGTTCGGAGCCGTAGAGGTGGGCGACCACGGGGCCTTCGCCGGGAAGCGTTTCCAGCAAATGCCACGTCTTGTCGGAGGCCCGCAGAAGGCCCGTGGCGTTGACCATCTCGGTGTAGGTCAGCGCCGCTCCGAAGGCGTGCGAGACGCGGCGCATCGCCGCATCGGTGAAGCCCGCCATCGGTGCGAGCAGGACGGGCCGGACGGATGGCGAGGCGGGATTCGGAGGAAGAAAAGGAATCATGGTAAGTGCTCAAACAGGTCCAGTTGACCCGAGACGATGATCTTGCGGCCGTTGACGGTTTCGGGGTCCGAGGTGTCGTAGACGCAGAATTTGACGCCAGGAAAATGGCGGGAGAGGACGGTGCGGATATAGGCTTCGACAGCGGCGACGTTGGCGGGGTCGTCATCGGAAAAGCCGACGCTGATGGGACGGCGGAGCGTTCGGTCCGTGCGGTGGAGGATGTGGATCACATGCTCGACGAAATCGCGGATTGCGAATTGCTTCCGCCCTTCTGAGCTCTCCGCATCACAGGAGGGATCCTGACCGGTCATCCAATCCTTGAACGTGGGGGAGGTGACGGCGTGGTAGCGGTTGAGGCCGAGGTAGTAGGCAATCTCGTCGTCGTCGCTGCCGAAGGTGGTGAGGCCGTCATAGCAGAAGCGGTAGCCCCGGAGGTTGGCGAGGAGGGTTTGACGCTCATCCGGGGTGAGAACCCGGTCGATGAAAAGCCGGACCCCCTGACGCAACGTGTCGCTGGCGTGACCGCGCGCGGTGACGATGGCGAAGAGACGGCCTTCGACGAGGGTGTTGCGGAAGGTGTGGAAGCTGGGGGCGGGCGGGCTTTTGCCGGAGACGACGGCGTTGATCGCCTCGCGCGCGTCCTGAAGGAACTGGTGGTCGGGCCGGCCGGCCACATCGCGAAACTCGCGGAAGGCAAGCTCCCAGTTGTTCTGGGGCGGACGGTAGTTTTGGGTGTCGTTGCGGATCACGGTGAACAAGGCGGTGGTCACGGCGTGGGGCGCCCAGGAGCCGTCGGGCTGCCGTTTTTCCAAATGAATGCGCGTGGGCATCCTCAGGATATTGTCATCCCAGTCAAAGATATAATATTTGAAATCGCGCTCGCTGACGCGCTCGTTCACCGGCTGTTGCTGCATGGTCTAAGCATACCGTCTGGGCGGGGTTGGGCGCAAGCGAGAAACGGAACAGCGGGGCGCAAATCTACAAGGGCACCTTCACGGCAAATGAGGTACAATCGCTGACGGAGGCGGGTGGGCGATAGGTTTATGAAGGACTCAGGGTCAGGTCGTTGTCCGGCGAGAACATGCCGCAAATGCCGGCGACCTGGACGCCATGATCGCCGAGGATCTTGAGCGTCTCCTTTGGCTGATAGCCGAGGTCCGGGCCGTAGTGATTGCCGTGGAGTTCGATGAACGTCACGCCGTGTTTGGCCAGTCGCGCGGCGGAGGCGGCCAGCGGCTCGATTCCGAACCCCCAGTTGCTCCAACTCAGGTTCAGCCGGTTCTTCAGCCGCTTCGGCTGCTGCTTTTTCAGTGCGATGAATTGCTGGCGGAGGGCTTCGTTCTTCTTCTCATAGTTCTGCTTGCTCATGTGTTGTCCCTTTCTGTTTGGTTGTCCCCAATTTCCACGCAACAACAGGCGGCTTTCCACGGTGCTTGTTCACGCGTCCGCCCCCGCAATTCCCCCGCGACCTCTTGGCTCGGGTCCTGAAGATGGATCATGCTCTTGCAGCAGTACCTGCACCGGGCCGATTAGGCCGGAGCGCGGTGAGCCGCGGTAGCGCGTGGGAATCGTCTGGTAGTGGTTGGCCAGCGTATTGCAGACCAGCACCTCGATGCGGTTGCGCCCCACTTTCAGCAGGTGGCCAATCGGCAGTCGCCACGGCGGCGCGACCAGCACACCCGCCGCCTGACCGTTGATCAACACCTCGGCTGAACCGGCAACCTCGCCAAGATCCAGTGCAACTCCGTCCGCGCACGGAACCTCGACCTCGCTGCGATACCAGGCCCCGCCAGAGTAACAGGCCAAGCCGTCAAGCTCCGACCAGTCGCCAAGCCCCATCCGTCCCTCGCCACAATCCAGGCGGATCGGGCCATCAAAGGCGGCGCCCGCATAACGGCCTCGCTGATGCCGGATATGGATGCGCACCTCCACAGGATCAGGCGCCGGCTCGGTGACACTCCAGACGTGTCCGTCGGCGCTGGTCAACGCCTGGTCATCCGCAAACACCTGGACCGTGCCATGGGCCTCGAATTCAAGCGCGCGCAACCCCGGCGGCGCGGTGAAGCGGTACCACCCTTCGGGCTGCGCCTCGTGCGGTCTCATGTCGCAGGGCAGGATCCGGTTGTCCTGCCACCAGCGAGTCGCCAGATCGTCGGCCGGACGCGGCGGGTGGTTGGCTGTCGGCTCGCTGGAGAGCAGGAACCAGGTGCGACCCGGGGTGGCCCGGTCATACTCCAGCACCACCACGTTGGCACCGGCATGCAGGCACACGCGTTCGCCGGTCAGCGGTTTGCCATTGATCCACGCGGCACGCGGTGCAATCGCGCCGCGCAGCACATAGGCCTCCATCTCCTGCGGCGCGTGTACCGTGGTCCAGAGGAAGGGGCGCTCCGCGTCAGGTTGGTAGTCGTACCACGACCAGTTGGCGATCCTGGAGCCGAAGCTGAACAGGTCATCGTGCACAACATTCTTGAGGCCATGGTACCCCTGTAAACCGGGGTCATCTTCAATCCCCCAGCGCAACGAGGCAGAGACCGGCTGGGCATCCGCAGGCGGAACCGGCCGGTCGTGCGGACGAGTGCGGCAGGCCAGGAACAGGGGGCCGAAGGTGACCGTGGCTGGCGCCCACTCGCCGTCGCTTCGCTCGCCCGGGCAATAGTGTGGCCGGCGCATCTCCGCGCCGATCATGGCAGCCGTGGGCGGCCAGTGGAAATCGCCGTAGCGATTGTCACAGGTCGGACGCAGCTCGAAGCGCCACGGTCCGGGGATGGCGACGGCACGGGTGGGCGCATGCTCCGGGCGTGGCGTGTGGGCGATCCCCGGCGTGAAGACGAGCACCGCGACGCCGTGGGTGCAGGCGGGCAGGCGCAGGCGCGTGGTCGCAGCGTCCTGGCCCAGCACCGGCCAGGGCTGGCGCTCGCCGGTCTGCGGATTCCACCATTCGACAGCACCCACCGCACGGAAGACCGCCTCTGCCCCCTCCGCGGCGCCATGCACGGCGTAAAGGTCGGCGTCCCCGATTACGCGGTGTTGGACAATCCCGGGGCCGATGTAATCGCGCACCGGCAGGTGCGTCGAGACCGCAGCCAGAACCTCAGCGGCGGGACTGGCTGGCGCCAGCTCGGCCGCAAGCGCGGCGACTTCCGGATCGCCCAGGCCGATGCGGTCGCTGGCTTCCGGCAGCACGCCCAGCACCACCACTGAGCCGCCCGCGCGGCGGAAGCGCACCATGGTTTCGAGGGTGCTGTGGCGGATGGCGCGCATGGCCGGGATGACGAGTACGCGGTAGCGCTCGCCGGCGATCCGCAATTCACCGTCCGCCACCTCGGCGCGCTCAACGGACTGGAAGTCAATGAAGTCAGCATCGAGACCGGCGCCATACAAGCTCCGCATGGCGTCCACGGCCGTGTCCACGGCCAGCTTGCCATCGAGGCCGGCCTCAGCCGCGGCCACGGGATAGAGGATGGCCACGTCGCAGCGGTGCACACCGCGACTGAGCAGCCAGCCGAGGCGCTCAATGCCCCGCAGGAACTCCTGCAGGTGACGCCAGTACGGCATGCGAAAGGTGTTGTCAGGCGGCGCCCACTCCCACCAGCCGCCATGTGTGGCGTAGTACATGCCGTGCAGGCTCAGCAGGTCATAGCCCATCACAAAGCAGGCGGAGGTCATCCTGACCAGGTCCGCCGGCGCGGTGCCCCATCCGCTGCTGTAGAATCCCTCCAGCCACACCCTGGGCCGCTGGTAGAGGTGCGCAATCGAGGCCGCCACCTTGGCCTTAACCACGTCGGGGGTGAGCCCCGGCTGGTCGGCTCCCGGCCCTTGATTCCAGCGCTGGGTGCGGAAGTAGTCGCCGAACTCCATGACGTCGTAACCGCGTCCGCCGTGATCACACCCCAGGGTCATGCCGCGCTGCTCATGCCAGTCGAACACAGGTTTGAAGAACCCCTCCTCGGAGAGCGAGACCAGGACGTCCTGGTAATCGAGCCGGACCTTGGGCGCGCGGGGGCCGGTGTCGAGGAAGAGCGCAGGCAGCTCGGGCAGCAGGTCATACCCCTTGCGGCGGCGGAACTCATCGCGAAACACATTGTTCCACAGGCGGCCAGCCACCCCGAACGCGAGCTCGTCGGAGAAGAACCAATTGAGTCCACGGGGGCATTGGCCCGGAAAGCGGCGCTCGAATTGACCGAAGAAGGCTTCGGCGTAGAGCCTGCCCGACTCCGGATGCATCGGATCGAAGGACATCGGCGCTGGCACGACGACCACCGAACGCGGCGGCGTACCCTCGATCACGGCCAGCGCTTCGGCGCGGCGTCCCTCGACCATGGCCAGCGTCGCGCCGCGTAGCTCGGGATGTTCGGCAATCAAGCTGTCCACGGCCCATCCTTGGCTAATGCCCAGTGTGTAGTCGCTGAGGCTGAGCGTCGCGCCGCGTCGGGTCGTTTCGCCGAGGAACCAGGCGAACAGTTCCCACCACGCCTCCGAGAATAGCTTCGGCTCGCTGGGAATCGTCAGCCCAAACGAGATGCCGCCGTCCTGGTAGCCGTGCGCGTAGTTGATCTGGTAGCCGGAGATCGGCATCCCGTCCATCTGCCCGAGGATCCAGGACAGGCGTTCGCGGGTCAGCGGGTCGCCCAGCCACCAGAAGAACGGCACGATCCCGTAGCCGGCCGGTGGCCGCGCGAAGCCGGTGCGTAGTCCGGCCAAGGAAGGGTTTCGATCTGTGTCATGAAAAGGCTGCATGGTGGTAGGAACCTCACGTTGGCTCAATGATTACGCGAATCTTTACGTTGTCTGTTTCTCTGTTAAGCGCGACATCGGCGAATAGGCGGGAGCCGCCGTCGCGCAGGTTGATTGGTGCTGAGGCGCCTTCCAGCCGCACGGCGCGTGTCTGCAGTGGGAATGGCCCCACGCGGATGGTGGCCACGCGGATGGGGCGCTCCGCCGTCAGCACCGCTTCATACCCGCCGTTGTCCAGGCGCTGGTAGGTCCAGTTCACGCGCACCTGCTCCGTGCCGCTGTCTGATGCCACGGCGATGGGATAGTCGCGCACGCCGATGCGCTGCCAACCGTCAGGCAGGCGCGGCACGAGACGCAGGCCCAGGTCGGGGCGCAAGTCGTCCAGCCCGAGCACGAGCCGCACGCACTTGATGATTTCCGTCTGCTGGACGGCATTACCCACGTCCGTGTGCCGGTACCAGAACCGGCCCGACGGGTGATACGTGACGCCTTCGGGCACGAGATAGC
Source organism: Akkermansia muciniphila (assembly GCA_945870025.1). GTDB lineage: Bacteria > Verrucomicrobiota > Kiritimatiellia > RFP12 > JAAYNR01 > VGWG01. The sequence continues at coordinate 18,144 of CAMBQN010000018.1, read as the reverse complement.
GGTGCTCCGTGTGGTGATAGGAGAAGCGCGCGGCCCACTTCAAGCACTCCGTGTAATCTTCCACCTGATCCAGCAGGAGCGCCGTTTGCGTCACGAACCCCTGTCCATACCCCATGGAGCCGCCCATCATGGGCGAGAAGAACGTCTCTTTCTGCGCGTGATACGTGTTGGCCCACATGGACAGGGCATCCGGCGCCGCCTGAGCGGGGTCGTAGCCGTCCATCTCCGCCAAGAGCATCAGGCTGGCCAGTCGCTTGAGTTCTGATGGCCAGTTGTTCGTTTCGGGTTCGCACCAGACCTTGCCATGGCGCGGGTGTGTGGTGACGAACCGCTGCTCGATACCGGCCTGCAGCCGGTCGGCATGTTCCTGCCAGCGCCGGGTCAGGCGTTCATCGCCCAAGGCCTGGCCCAGCCGCACAAACGCCCGCAGCGCCGCCAGGACGTAGGCGTTGGAGTAGAGATCGTAACCGGCCTGGCGCTCATAGGTGGATTCCGACTCCGAGCAAAGCACCCCGTCGAAGCCGGATTCCGCCGGCGTATCCATCTGCCAGCAGAGCCACTCGGCTGCGTCTTCGAGTTCGCGGCGATGCGCCTGCAAATAGGTGCGGTCCACGACACCGTGCTGGTAGAGCCGGTAGAACATCAGCATCAGCGACGCATGCCCGTCGTTTTCCCGTCCCTTGACGTATTCATCGAAGGTGATCCCTTCATAGCTCTCGGGCCAGACGCCCAGCGCCGAGGCGTTGACGATGCGCTTCCAGTGCGGCCGCTTGAAGATCGGCGAAGGATCGTACAGGTAGCCTAGCAGCTTATCAGCCGCCTTGACGCAGCGCTCGCGTTCGCCGTGTTCGATCAGTTCGCACAGCAAGCGGCCAATATCGCGACTCCAGATCTGGTCGTGGTAGACGCCAAGCGGCCGGTAGGTGCCGATGCCGGTGTAGAAGCCGTAGCAGGGCGCGTCCCGGGTCGAGGTGTGCAGCGTGCCATCCGCTACGACTTTCTGCGTGGCCATGTCGTGGATGTTGTGGTGGTAGACGTTGGTCAGCAGTTCGGCCTCCGGCGCACCGCCCAGCTCGACGCGGGGGCCCGTGTATCCCGCTGGCAGGTCGGGCGGGAAGGTGGCCGGGAGATCGTCGAGGAACTGATAGAGCCGCCGCGCCAGCCGGTCCACAGCCGGGTAGTAGCGGCGCTGCAGGAAGAAGCGTTCGTCGGTGAAGCGCCAGTCCTGATCTGGCGCGGGATTCTCGCCGGTCAACGCCGTAATCGCGGAGATCCCCACGCCAGCCGAGCGTGCGCCCCAGGGCGCCACGGTTACCTGCTCCAGCGGTCGATCGCGCAGGTGCAACGCGAACACGTAGCGGGTGAACTTCTCGCCGTCCGGGTTTTCCCGCAGCAGCAACGCGTCATCGAGCAACGCGCGCGCCGCCGGATCGGAATCAAACGGTTCGCGATAGGGGGCGAACATCGGAAACGGCTTCCCCTCATGCGGCTGCAGGGGGGTGAATGTTTCGTAGTTCCAGACATTGACGCCAAAGATCAGCGGAATAACGTCCAACTGGTTCCCCTTGTACAGCAGGTTGATACGGCCGATCAGGTCGCTCAGGTAGAGCTTGTTCTGGAAGGCGTAGTGCCGCTCGCCGGTCCAGCCGATCTCGCCCGACGCGACCTGCGTCACCATGCCGAGAAAGAAGAGTGTCCGGACTTGGCCGTTGACGGCCATCGGCTGCCCGTACGGGATGGGCATGACGCGTCCCGCCTCGCGGGTCACGCGAAACGGCACGCCGAAAACCTGTAACGATTCGCCCGATCGGGCGGGGAGCTCTAATTCACGATAGGTCATGACTGGAAGACCATCTTTTTCAGGTGTTCCACGACGTACGTGAAGTTCGCCCACGAAACATCCGGCGGAATCAAGTGGTCGCACCCCGGCACCCAGCCGCCGAGTGCCAGCATCTGCTCGGCGCGGTCTAGCTCGCGGTGCATTTCCGGCTTCCCTTTGGCCAGGGCGCTCTTGTCGAGTCCGCCCATGATGCCGAGCTTCGGGTACTGCTTGCGGTAGGCCACGACGTCGTTGCCGGCCTGGACCTCGAACGGCATATAGGCGTTGACCCCATGGCGCATCATGACGGGGACGAGCTCGTCCACCATGCCATCCGAGTCCACGGAGAGGATCGGAATCTTATGCCGCGCGGCAAAGGCGGCCATACGGTCGTATTCCGGCATCATGAATTCCTCGATCATGGCCATGGAGATCAGCGAGCCCTGCTTGCCGGACATGTCCTCCCAGATGTGGATGTGATCCACCTGGATCTGTTTGACGACTTCCTCATACAAGGCCAGCCAGAGGTCGGTGTAGGTGCGCATGATGTCGCGCACCAGTTCGGGCTCGTCGTAGAACGCCACGAGGAGCTCCTCGGCGCCCATCATGTCGCGCGCCGTGCCGAACATCCCCCACGGGAAGCAACCGAGTTGAACCGGCGCATCGATCGTGGCCATGTTGGCGACAAATTGTTTCAGTTCCGGCAGTCGCTCCGCGACGCGGGGCTGGAGGCGTTCCGCCTTGTACTTGGCCCAGTCGACTGGCGTCTTGATTGGGTAGCTCATGAACTCCGGCATGGAGCCGCCATCGCGGCGGTTGCGCACCAGCATGCCGCGCCAGTCCTGGCTGATCACGAATTCCTCTGTTTCCTCGAGCACTTTCGACTCAAAGCCCGGGAGCGGCCCCATGTGCACTGGCGCGCCATGGAAGAACGGCTCAAAGCCGAAATAGCGCCAGGTGTCCAGGTCGGCGATGCCGGACTCCTTCTTCCAGCGGTCGATGGTTTCGCCCCACGGCGCGAAACCGAGCCAGGCGGAAAACGGCGCCCGGTCGGTCTTCTCGCAGAGTAAGGTCTTGATGATACGTTCTTTGTTGGTCATGGAGTTCTCCTGCTGTTTATGATGTGCGATGGACCGTCATTAGCTGCTGGTCAATGGGACGCATGCGACGAATGGGACGGATGTGGTCGACATTCGTCCTATAGGTCCCATTCGTCCCATAATCGTTCCGCTTCATGCCGGTCTTGTTCCTTTGCAGTCGGGGTAGGCCGAGCACCCCCAGAATGGCTGGCCGGCGTTGCGGCCCTGCCGGGCTGTGCGCTTGCGCATGGGTTTCTGGCAGAGTGGGCAATCGGGCGATTCCGGCTGTATTGCCGACTGTGGATCGCGTACCGCCAGTCGTGCGCGGGTCATGCGCTCGCGAATGCCGCCCTCCTTGAGAAAGGCCTGCTCCAATTCACGGATCTGCTGATCGAGCAGATAGGCGGTTTGTGTGCAGAGGCAGACCATAACGTTACCCACCACATCGGGAACGTCGCTTTCGACATGCGTCCTATACGTCTCATACGTCGCCTCATTCGTACCCAGCGCCCGCATGGCCAGCATGCGCGGATCGTCCTTGGCCCAGATTGGCAGACCGCGCAAGCGCAGGAAGTCCTTGTAGTCTTCGAGAAGTTCTCCAATGCTGGCGCGAGCCACGTTGGTCAGATGAATCTCCGTCTGCTTTGACGTGGCCGATGCCAGGCTACCCTCGACGATGTTCTGTTTGCCGGACCGGGCCGACTGCTCCATCTGGTCGCGTGTGCGCGATCCCATACGTACCCAGCGTTTGGCCAGGCAGTAGGAGGCAAGAAAGACAATGAGCGACTTCTGGTAGCTGTGCAGCTTTTCATAACCACCGTGCGGCGGAATGAATCCATCGCTCATTGCCGTTTCCTCCCTCCCCGAAGATGCTCCAAGATCGCCAGGCAGTTGATCGCGCTCTCCCAGGGGCGGCAGCGCGTGCCCTGCGGTTGGCCGTCGGCATAGTACTCAACCCAGGCGCCGGTGGGGTCGAGCAGGTCGAGGGTGCGGCGCGCGAGCGCGCCTGCCTGCGGGTGGCGGATGCGGTCCATGCCGAGCAGCAGGAAGCCGTAGTCGTAGCCGACCGTCCGGCCGCCGGTTTCGCCTTCCTGACTGGGGAGACGCCCGGTGGCGCTCCACGATTGCGCCATGGCGGCGATCTCGCGCTCGACCTCCGTGCTGGCGAGCGGGCCGTCGCCGATGAACGTGGGCGTCAGCGCAGACGAGGCGATCCGATAGCGGCGGGGAATGCTGGGCGCCAGCGGGCCGTTCATGCAGGTAATGACCGACGAAAACCAGCGCTCCTTGATGGCGCCGCGTGCGGTGCCCAGAGCGAAGTAGTCGTCCGGGTGCAGGCGCAGCCGGCGTCTCGGCGCGCTGAAGCGACGCGGAACGAAGATCGGCATCAAGCGTAGCACACCGTGGTTTTGTTTCAGGACTTGGCGGATTTTTGTCGGGGTAGTCATGTGGTCCTTGGTTTGGTTGTGTGGTCTAATCAGGTGGTTTGTCGCTCAATCAGTTCGGGCGGAAAGAGGCGCTGGCCGGCGTTGCCGGCTGTGGCAGGTGCGATGAGTAACTCGGCAGCAGCCATACCCATGGCTGCCACGGGCTGTCGCACGGTGGTCAGTGGCGGGTGGGCAAACGCGGCCATGGGGGTGTCGTCAAAGCCAATGACTGCCACAGCATCGGGGATCGCCATCTGGTGCGCGTTCAAGGCCCACATGGCGCCGATGAATAGCCAGAATGTCTTCGTCCGTCAACGGGGTCAACGCACCGGCCAGCATAAAGGCATCGATGTGGCCACGGGCAAAGGTTTGCAGCAAGGACTCCCGGGCGGCGCTGGCGGCGTCCATGTTGCACAGCAGGATGGAGTAGCCATGCGGTTCCAGGGCCTTGCCAACGGCGCAGATCAAGGAGGCGAGAAAGGGGAGTGTGATGTCGTCGAGCATCACGCCGATGGTGCGGGTTTTGCCCTCGCGCAAACTGCGCGCTGCTGGATTGACCCGATAGCCAAGTTTGGCCACGACGGCCAGCACGCGGTCACGGGTTTCATCACTGTAGAAGATCCGGTCCCGCGAGCCGCGCACAATGGCCGAGACCGTGCCGATGGTCACCCCCGACTCGCGTCCTACATCTTTCAGGGTCACTTTTCGGTGCTGCATAGAACGTATAATATAAAACGTTATATTCGGCGTCAAGGTAATCGGTTACCTGTCCTTTGTATTGGGCGCATCCCCGTTTCACTGACCTGTCAAGCGGGCGATCCTGTGGACAGCCCTGTGACGTGGGCTAGCGCCCCGGCCGACGCGGCAGCGGTGGCGCGGGACGTATCGGACCGCGCAGACGGCGTGAGCGGTCTCTTAGATCACGCTCCCGCTCACGCGCCGACCGGTGCGGTAGCGGCGGGCGATCGCAGGTCAGTGAAACGGGGATGCGCCCCTTTGTATTCTCTCAGCGGCGCGGCGGGACACCGTCGCTCTGACAATGTGGTAGAGGTCATCGGGGATCGGCGCAGGTTAATTGTGCCGGATGGGTCTGAAGTGGATGCGGGTGGGGCGGTCGGCATCGTCACCCAAGAGTTTGCGCCGCTGTTCGTGGTAGTCGGAATAGGAGCCTTCGAACCAGGTGACGGCCGAGTCGCCTTCGAAGGCGAGGATGTGGGTCGCCACGCGGTCGAGGAACCAGCGGTCGTGGCTGATGACCATGGCGCAGCCGCCGAAGGAGGTGATCGCCTCTTCGAGCGAACGGAGCGTGGTGACGTCGAGATCGTTGGTCGGCTCGTCGAGCAGCAGCAGATTGCCGCCGCGGCGGAGGAGCTTGGCGAGGTGGACGCGGTTGCGTTCGCCGCCGGAGAGGTCGCCTACGCGCTTCTGCTGCTCGGCACCCTTGAAGTTGAACCGGCTGCAGTAGGCGCGGCCGTTCATCTGGCGCCCGCCCAAGTCCACGAACTCCGAGCCGCCGGTGATCTCTTCGTAAACGGTGTGCGTGGCGTCGAGTGAGTCGCGGAGCTGGTCGACGTAGGAGACGGCTACCGTCGGGCCGACGGTGAGCGTGCCGGTGCTCGGGGCCAGCTTGCCCGTGATCAGATTGAAGAGGGTGGTCTTGCCTGTTCCGTTGCCGCCGATCACGCCGACGATGCCGCCGCGCGGGAGGTCAAACGAAACGTTCTCAAAGAGCTGGCGATCGCCGAAGGCCATCCCCAGATTGGCGGCGCGGACCACGAGGTCGCCGAGGCGCGGACCGGGCGGAATCTGGATGCGCAGTTCGTCCTCCTGCGTATCGACCTGCTGGTTGGCCAACTCCTCGTATCGGGTGAGGCGGGCCTTGCTTCTGGCCCGGCGGCCCGAGGGGTTGGTGCGCACCCACTGCAGCTCGTGTTCCAGAAGGCGGCGACGGCTCTCCATCTGCTTGGACTCGCGCTGCATGAGCTGTTGCTTCTGTTCGAGCCAGCTTTCGTAGTTTCCCTTGTAGGGATAGGCGCGTCCGGCGTCCAGCTCCAGCATCCACTCGGTGACGTTGTTGAGAAAATAGCGGTCATGCGTGACGACCACCAGCGTGCCGGTGAACTTTTTCAGGTAGGCCTCGATCCACGCGACCGAATCGGCGTCGAGATGGTTGGTCGGCTCGTCGAGCAGTAGGACGTCGGGGTTGGAGATGAGGATGCGGCAGAGGGCCACGCGGCGGCGCTCGCCGCCCGAGAGGGTGTCGACCGGCGCGTCCGGGGGAGGCAACCGGAGCGCCTCCATGGCGAGCTCGACGAGGTGATCCAAATTCCACAGGTCCTGGGCGTCGATCGTCTCCTGCAGACGGCCCAGCTCGTCGTTGAGCCGGGCCGTTTCGTCAGCAGGCAGGCCTTCGCCCAGCTTATCGCAGATCGCATCGTAGCGCGCCAGAATTCCCTGGGCCACGACGACGCCCTCCTGCACGCAGTCCATGACCGTCTTGCCAGGGGTGAGCCGCGGCTCCTGAGGCAGCCAGCCGATGCGGGCGTTCTTGGCGACTTGGCATTGCCCCATGAAATCGCGGTCCTCGCCGGCGAGGATGCGCAGGAGCGACGACTTGCCGGATCCATTGCCGCCGATCACGCCAATGTGCGCGCCGAAAAAGAACGAGAGACTGACATCGCTCAGAATGGTCTTTTTCTCGTGTTGCTTCGTGAGACTGATCAGATTGAAGACGTATTCGCCGGCCATGGGGATCAATCCTAAATGTGAGGGTGGGGCGTGGCCGTGACCGGCCACACGCATGGTTTATCGTCGCCTGTGTTCCGACTGGTCACGGTCGGGTGTCCTTCGTCACGGCTGGTGTCAGCGTGCAGTTGCGGCCCTTGAGGGCGAACCACACGGTGCCCGCGATCCCGAAGGCAAAGGCTACTTTCAGATTCAGTTCCGGCGACACACGCCACAGCAGCGCGCCGCCGAAGGCGGCAAAAGCAACGAGCACGTCACGGATCAGATAGTACAGCCCGAACATGGCGGCTTTGCGGCCCTCGGGCGCCAGATCCATGATCAGCGCCTTGCGGGTGGGCTCGCCAAACTCCTTAAGCCCGCGAAGCACGAATACCGCGACGAGCGGGGCGAGGGAGTGCGCATGCATAAGCGCAAGCGGAAAACACGTGAAGAAGGCGAACGTGATGAGCACAAACGGCTTCTTTCCAAAACGATCCGCCATGTAGGCAACGGGGACGTAGACGAGGACAGCCGCCATGTTTTCAATCGCGGACAGCCAGCCGAAGGTCAACTCCGATACCGGATTCAGTATGGTGCGGGTGGCCCAGATCACCACGAAGGCATCTGGTATACGCTCGCAGAAACGAATCAGGATGTCTGACGCGAGCAGATTTCTCAATCCCTCGGGCATCTCGCGCCAGAGGCGCAGGGGATTGGGTTCAGCCTTCCGTTCGCCTGCCACATCGTCGAGAATGAACCGTTGCTGCAGAACGGCAGCGATGATCGCGAGCAGCAGCGCGGCCACGAACGCCGCACGCACACCGCGCTCGACCCCCCAGACCGCGATGCAGGCACCGCCCGCCACAGGCCCCAGCATCTTGGGAACCCGCCTCACCAGAGCGAGCACGGAGACGCCCATGGTGCGTCTGTTCTTAGGCACGATCTTGGCGAGGATATCCATGGTGGCAGGCAGGGAGATCGCCGACCAGGAGATGAAGAAGGCTGCGCCAATAAACACCGCCCACCAGGATCGAATCAGGATCACACAGAGGTAGCCGATCATGGAGAGCACGTTGAAGACCAACAGGGCGCGTTTGGTTCCGAGCCGGTCGCTCAAATACCCGCCCGGGAACGAGTAGAGCGCAGACAGCATGTCATCCATGCCCGCCAGCACCCCGATCGCCAGAATGGCCGTCGATGATTGAGCCAAAGCCTGCAGATACAGCGGCAGAAAACGCTCGGCCATGTGCTCGCCCATGCCCACTAGGACAATCATGCCGAGCAGACCGATCATACTTCGCTTGTGGACGCCCACGGGCGGCGCAGATACTGACGCTTCCGATTTCATTTGAATCATTCCGCATTGTTTTAGATACGGGCGCAGCTTACACGGGAACGGGACGGGGTGTCAATGCCGGTTCAATGACCGGTTGCCCGAATACGATGCAGACCGGGCGATGGATGGGATGGGGGGCGCAGGCTGGCTCCAGCCGTCCGTTGGCGGCGTCATAGGCGTAGGAGCAGACCGTGTTGGATGTCTCATGTCCGGCGAGAATGAACGCCTCGCCGGGGATGAAGGCGAAATCACGGGGACCGGTGCCGGCGAGCGTGGAAATCGACAGGAGATCCAGGCGGCCGGAGTCGGGGTCGACATCAAACGCGGCGATGCTGTCGTGGCCGCGGTTGGAGGCGAGCAGGCGCCGGCCGTCGGTCGAGCACGTAAGCGCGGAGGCTTTGCTGCAGGCATGGAAGTCCGATGGAAGCGTGCTGCGCGTGTGCAGCGGGATGAAGGCGTCGCCTGTATAGCGATACGACGTGAGCGTGTTATTGAGCTCGTTCAGGAGAAAGGCGAACCGGCCGTTGGGATGGAAGATCAGGTGGCGGGGGCCAGCGCCGGGCGCGGTCGTGATCGTCAGGGCCGCCACGGGGGAAAGCCCGTCTCGGCGGCGCGGCCAGTCGTAAGCCAGGACGCGATCCAGGCCGAGATCGGCGATGCAGAGGAATTGGCCGTCGGGCGTGATTCGGACGCAGTGGGCGTGGGCCTTGTCCTGGCGGATGACGTCGGGGCCGCTGCCTGCGTGGGTGACGGTCACGGGCGGCGTGTCGACGAACGAGCCGTCGGGGTTCAGGTCGCAATAACCCGATACGGCATGGGCGTATTCGGCGAAGGCCAAGGCCGTCTCATCGGCGTCGAGCGAGATATGGCAGGGGACGGTGGCCGTGACCGGCTTGTGATTGAGCGGCGTCAACGTGGCGCCGCTGATCCGATAGGCGGCGACGAAGCCCGCGCGGGCGGCAGGCGGTTCTGGGGTCGGAATCCCTTGGACGGCGTAAAGGACGGGGCGTTTTATGGAACGGGCGAGGTAGGTGGCGTTGACGATCCCGCGAACCTCGCCGACAGGTCGGATCGCGCCCGTTTCGGTGTCGGTCTCCAGAATATGGATTCCCGTTTGCGTCGCGTCGGTATACGTGCCGATGTAGGTCACAACCTTCATGAGTCAGCTCCTCGGGATCAGGAATGGCGTCAGTATCGCACCCCCTTCCAACGTCTGTCCACAAAACTTTTTACCCGGCGCGAGTTACATGGTATGATTCATCCTTTCGTAATGGGTCACTGATGAAAGAAGCGTGCGTCATGACGTTGGCAGAACTGGAAAAGATGGGCGGGGAGGCGATGGCCTCGGCGACGGGTGCGGCGGATCTCGCCGCGCTGGACCAGGTGCGGGTCGGCTACTTCGGTCGGAACGGGTTGATCCCGGCGCTGGTGAAGCAGATGAAGGACGTGCCGGCGGAGGACCGTCCGGCGTTTGGCAAGCGCCTGAACGCCTGGCGTGGCGATCTGGAGGCGTTGCTGGAGGCGCGCAAGGCGGAGTTGGCGACTCCGGTCACGCGGGGACCGGCCTTTGACGGTTCGCTGCCGGGACGGTGGCACGGCACGGGCGCGGCGCATCCGATCTCGCAGGTGATCGAGGCGGTCGCGAGTATTTTTGCCAAGCTGGGGTTCTCCGTCGCCGACGGGCCTGACATTGAAAACACATTCAACAACTTCACCGCACTGAACACCGCGCCGCACCACCCGTCGATGGACGCCGCCGACACGTTCTGGCTGGATAACGACCGGCTGTTGCGCACACAGACCTCGCCGGTGCAGATCCGGGTCATGACCAGCCACCAGCCGCCCGTGCGGATCATCACGCCGGGGCGGTGCTACCGCCGCGACACGACCGACGCCACGCACAGCGCCAACTTCCATCAGGTGGAGGGGCTTTACGTCGACACGCGGCCGGTCTCGCTGGCCGACCTCAAGTCGACGCTCGCCCATTTCGCGCGAGAGATGATGGGTCCCGATGTGGGCGTCCGTTTCCGTCCGCACTTCTTTCCCTTCACCGAACCGAGCGTGGAGGTGGACTTCTCCTGCCACGTCTGCAGCGGCCAGGGATGCCGGGTCTGCAAGATGAGCGGGTGGATCGAGATCGCTGGCGCCGGCATGGTGGACCCCCGCGTCTACCGCTTCGTCGGGTATGATCCCGAGTCGGTGTACGGCTACGCCTTCGGCATGGGCGTCGAACGGATCGCCATGATCAAGTACGGCATCAAAGACATCCGCAGCCTCTACGAAAACGATGTGCGGTTTCTGGGACAGTTCGCCTGATAAGAGGATGAATCATGAAAGTACCGATCAGTTGGTTGAATGAGTATGTGGATGTGGCGGATTTGAGCGTGAAGGCGCTTTCGGACGCGCTCACCTTTTCGGGGATCGAGGTGGAGGGCGTGGAGACGGTGGGGGCGGCGCTGGACGACCACTTTGTGGTGGGCGAGGTGCTGACCTGCACGGCGCATCCGAATTCCGACCATCTGCACGTGTGCACCGTCTCTGACGGCGCGCGCGAGCTGCAGATCGTGTGCGGTGCGCCGAATTGCGCGGCGGGACTGAAGGTGCCGCTGGCGACCGTCGGCGCGATCATCCCCGAAGGCGGCTTCGCGATCAAGAAGGCCAAGCTCCGCGGCGTGGAGTCGTTCGGCATGCTTTGTTCGGCCCGTGAATTGAAACTGTCAAACGAGCACGCAGGGCTGCTGGTGCTCGATCCGGCGCTCAAAACCGGCACGCCGATGCGTGAGGTGCTGCCGCCGCCGGAGACGGTGTTTGATCTGGAGATCACCTGGAACCGGAGCGATTGCCTGTCGATGATCGGCATCGCCCGCGAATTCGCGGCGGTGCTGAAGCGGCCGCTGCGCCTGCCCGAGATCCGCTTTGCCGAGGCTGGCGAGCCGGTGGCGGGATACGCCCGTGTGGTGATTGAAGATCCGGTGCAGTGTCCGCGTTACACGGCGCGGGTGCTGACGGGGATCACCGATGGGCCGTCGCCTGCGTGGATGCGCCGCCGCCTGGAGGCGTGCGGGGTGCGTCCAATCAGCCTGATCGTCGATGTGACCAATTACGTGATGCTCGAATGCGGCCAGCCGCTGCATGCGTTTGACTACACCACGCTGGCGGAGCGAACGATCATCGTCCGCCGCGCCAGGCCGGGCGAGACTCTTCGGACGCTCGATGGCGTCGAGCGGACGCTGGACGGGGAGATGCTGGTGATCGCCGACGCGGCGCGGGCGACGGCCGTGGCCGGTGTGATGGGCGGCGCGAATACCGAGATCGCCGTCGGCACGTCGCAGGTGTTGCTGGAGAGCGCCACCTTTGCGGCGCCTGCGATCAAACGCACGGCGACCCGGCTGGGTGTGCGCACCGAGTCGTCCCACCGCTATGAGCGGACGGTTGACGGCGATCTCGCCGACTGGGGCAGCCGGCGGGCGGTGGCGCTGCTGGCCGAACTGGGCGGGGCGACGGTGGCCAAGGGATGTCTGGACATCGACCACCGGCCAACCGGCGTGAAGACGGTTGTGCTCCGGTTCCGCCGCGCCCGCGAGGTGATCGGCGTGACGCTCGACGACGCCCGGATGGTTGCGATTCTGGACCGGCTCGGGTTCCAGACGGTGGCGCACGACGAGGCGTCGGCGACCTTCCGCATACCGGGCTGGCGATGCGACGTCGAACTGGAGGCCGATCTGATCGAGGAGATCGCCCGGATGAACGGGCTAGACGCGATCCCCAACACGGCGCCGACGGCGGTCGTTTCCAACGACAACGACGATTTCTTCCGGTCGCGCGCCCGGTGCCGCGCGACCCTGACAGGGATCGGGTTCAGTGAGGCGATGCACTACAGTTTTCTGTCGGCCTCCGAACTGGACGGGTTCGACACGCGCGCAGCGGCGCGGCGGCTGGTGCTGCCCAATCCGGTTAGCGCCGATTACGCCGTGATGCGCGACAGCCTGCTGCCTCAACTGGTGGGGACGCTCGGACGCAACGCCTCGCGCCAGGTCGCCGCTTGTGCCCTGTTCGAAATGGGGCGTGTCTTCTGGCGCGATGCCGACGGCAAGCCGTGCGAGGAAGATCGCGTCTCGATTGGGCTGCTCGGCCCCATGGGGCGGATGGCGCTCGACACGCGGCGGGCGGTATCCAACGACGAGGCGATGCTGTGGCTCAAAGGGGCGATCGAAACCGTGGCGCGGACGCTTCATGCGGGGGCGATCACGCTGCGCGCGTGCGACCATCCGGCGATGGAGCCGGGCTACGCGGCCGAGTTGCTGTTGGACGGCGAAACGGTCGGGCTGCTGGGCGCGGTCAGCGCGGCCGTTCGGCACCAGTGGCGGTTGACGGCGCCACTGGCCGTGGCCGAGCTGCGGGCCGGGCCGCTGCTGGCGAATTGTTTCCGCCAACGCGTGCTGGCCGACGTGCCCGCATTTCCCGCCATTCGGCGTGATCTGGCCTTCCGGGCGCCCGCTTCTGTGACCCACGCCGATGTGGTGGCGTCGATCCGGGAAGGAGCGCCGAAAGAGTTGACCTCCGTTGAGTTATTTGATATCTTTATTCCTAAGGACGACCGGAGCGGCATGCGCAGCATGGCTTACGCAATGGAGTTCCGGTCGCCGAGCCGGACACTGACTGATGATGAGGTCAATCTGGCTGTTGAAAAGATCATGGGTTCGTTGAAGGAAAACCTACGGGTAGACATTCGCGACAAATGATCCACTGGAGTTGAAACCGACCCTGCTGTGAACGCGAATTGGCGGAATATCTCTGACCTACATGGTAACCAGGGGCTCAATGACGGCGCGGGTTGGACGCCGGTTCTTCGGAATCGGATGACACGAAGCGCAGGAAACGAGTCCCGACCTTGACAAGCGAGGTCTAAGAGCTTACGCCGCTACGTCACAGTGGGGTTTTTATTTTGTTGCGGGACCGGCCTGTCCAGTCGCTTCAGGACGCTCTTGAGGTCGCTCCAGGCGTCGTGTTTCGCGGGCGGAAATCGCAGCAGGTACGCCGGGTGGAACGTCGGCATCAGCGGGATATCGCCGTAAAGCGTCCAGTGACCGCGCAGCTTGGAGATCGCGGTTTGCGCGTTGAGCAACCCTTTGGCGGCGGTGGCGCCGAGCGTGACGATCACCTTGGGATTGATCACCGCGATCTGGGCCTGTAGGAAGGGGATGCACGCCTGCATCTCTTCGGGCGAGGGGGGGCGATTGTCCGGTGGCCTGCATTTGCAGATGTTGGCGATGAAGATTTCGTCCCGCGAAAAACCCATGGCTTCGATCATCTGGGTCAGAAGCTTCCCCGCCTTTCCGACGAACGCGAGACCTTGAGCGTCCTCATCCTGTCCCGGCGCCTCACCGATAAACAGGATCTCGGGGGAGTTTGGATTTCCCTGTCCCGGGACCACGCGGGTGCGGGTACCGGCAAGCGGACAGCGGCTGCAGGCGGCGGCCTGCTCGGCGATCCGCTCCAGCGCGGCGCGCCGATCCGCCGGCGATTTGGAGGGAAGCGGGGGAGGCGGGGTGGGGGGCCGGTGATCGGCGGTCGATGGCCGCCGATCCGCTGCAAGCGGCGGTAGGGCTACAGGTTGCGGAAGGGCCGCAGGCAAGGGCACAGCGGCGACGGGTGCGGGGGCAATGACGCCCAATCGTTTGAGGATGTCGGGTGAGAAGGGCGCGTCGCGTGTGCCGTTTTCCTGCTGGAAACGGAGGTAGTCTATCAGCGCGTCAATGGTGTCGGTCCAGTCAGACATCGCGAGCACGTCCTTACGTTAGGCGCTTTTGAAGCTCAGAAAAGTATGCTGAGCGTACCACCGATCAGAGCCTACGGCAAATCAAAATATCAGAAATATCAGAAATGAATTCCGTGGCTTTACTTCCATCGGTTTTCGGGTATACTTGCGCTCCGGTTGATTACGTGGGTGTCCAGAACGACAGAGGAACAGGACTGACATGAGCAAAACCGGCTTTGATAACGAGAAATACCTTCAGCAGCAAACCGAAGAAATCCTTCGCCGAACCGAGATGTTCGGCAACAAGCTCTATCTGGAGTTTGGCGGCAAGCTGATGTTCGACTATCACGCAGCGCGGGTGCTGCCGGGCTACGATCCGAACGTCAAGATCCGCCTGCTCCAAAAGCTCAGGGACAAGGCCGAAATCGTACTCTGCATTTTTGCGGGCGATATTGAGCGCAAGAAGATCCGTGCCGATTTTGGGATCTCGTACGATGCCGATGCGCTGAAGACGATTGACGACCTGCGCGAGGCGGGGCTTTTCATTCGCGCGGTGGTGATCACCCGTTACGATGGCCAGCCGGCGGCCAAGCAATTCAAGTCCAAGCTGGAGCGGCGAGGCGTCGAGGTCTACTGCCACCAGTCGACGCGGGGTTATCCAACCGACATCGGCACGATCGTCAGCGAAGAGGGCTACGGCGCCAATCCCTATATCGTGACGGAACGACCGATCGTCGTGGTGACGGGTCCGGGGCCGGGCAGCGGCAAGCTGGCAACCTGTCTGACCAATCTCTACCACGACCGCCATCACGGCCGCCTCGCGGGCTACGCCAAATTCGAGACCTTCCCGGTCTGGAACATGCCGCTCAAGCATCCGGCGAACGTCGCCTATGAGGCGGCCACGGCAGACCTGCAGGATGTCAACATGATCGACCCCTTCCATCTCGAGGCGCATGGCAAGACGGCGGTCAATTACAATCGCGACATCGCCGCGTTTCCGCTCGTGCGTGCGATTTGGGAGCGGATCACACAGGCCCCGTGCCCTTATAAGTCGCCGACGGACATGGGCGTCAACCGTGTTGCCTTTGGCATTGTCGACGACCTGACGGTGCGTGACGCGGCGCTGCAGGAGGTCATCCGCCGGTACTTCCGTCATGCGTGCGAATACGCCTTGGGGATGACGGAGCGCGAGACCGTCACGCGCATCGAGATGCTCATGCAGGAACTACGGATCGCGCCGATCGACCGGCTGGTGGTGAAGCCGGCTCGGACAGCGGCGGAGGAATGCGCGGCCAGCGGCAAGGGGGATCACGGCATCTGCTGCGGTGCGGCGCTGGAGCTGACCGATGGCCGCATCGTGGTGGGAAAGAACTCGACGCTCATGCATGCCGCATCCGCCATGGTTCTGAATGCGGTCAAGCTGATGGCTGGCATTCCGGACGCGATTCACCTGCTGTCGCCGGACGTCGTCAAAGCAATCGTGCGGATGAAGCGCGACGTGCTGATCGGCAAGCACGCGAGCCTGAACCTGGACGAGACCCTGATTGCCCTGGCCATCAGCTCGGCTTCTAATCCGGCGGCCCAGGCCGCGCTCGACCATCTGCCCGAGCTGCGGGACTGCGAGGTTCATCTGACGCACATCGTCAGCGCGGGCGACGAGGTGGGCCTCCGGCGCCTCGGTCTCCGTCACACCTGCGACGCCCACTTTGCGACGGCCGATCTCTACAGTGAGCACTAAGCATTTGGAGCAAGATCGGCTTAGGCTGACTTCGCAAGATGTTGACGTTGGGGACTAACAAAATAATGAATCTTGATCTAGGCCAGATGCAGGATCTAACCAGCTATCGCAAGATTGCGATAGCCAGCTGGCGGCATCCCCGTGACCCAAGCACTTACGCGATGCTCGACTTGCCGGTTGAGCCCGCTTTGGCGTACCTCGACGCGTGCTCTTCCAAAACGCCTTTGACACTCACACACTATGTGACGAAGATTTCACCTTTGATCACCGCTATGCTGATGGAGCACATGGCTCGCACCTCATACGACGCTTCAAGAAGGTGTTCACTGATCCCATAGCGCATAGAAGGATGTTTGATGACGAATTATCGGACCCCAGCACCGTAAACGACGCTTCAAAGCCCGTGCTTTAGTGCCATCGTTAGGCGCGTAGCATTGATGCATGAAGTCTGACAGGCTCTCAGGTGATGGGCTTCTCCAGTTCCGCCGCCGCCTTCTGGATTAACCGCTTCTTGGCAGGCATACTCTTGATCGGCTTTTCATGCTTGAGGAGCTCGCCGCCCACCACGGAAGCGCCGCCATCCACATACAGCGTCTGCCCGGTGATTTTCCGGGAATAGTCTCCCAACAGAAAAACAACCGCGTGGGCGACTTCCTGCTTGTCCTTGATCGGATCCCACGGCAAGGGACTGATCTTCTTCCACGTTTGCGTCAGGGCCGCGAAATGCGGGATCGATTTGGCCGCCTTCGTGGTCAGCGGCCCTGCAGAAACCGCATTGACACGAACATGTTCACGGCCGTATTCACGGGCCAACGCGCGGACCAGCGCCTCCAGGGCCGCCTTGTTCACCCCCATCCAATTGTAATAGGGGAATGCGACTTGCGATGAGAACGACAACGTGACAATGGAGCCACCCTTGGGCATGTGTTCCTGGGCAAACTGCGAAACGGTCGCCAACGACGCACAACTGATGCCAAAGCCCTGCTTGATATCATCGAAGGAGTTGGTGTAGATGTGGTGGCCGAGGCAGGTCTTCGGATTGGCATACGCAATGGAATGGACAACGCCATCGACCTCGCCCAAGTCACGAAACAGATTGCGCACTTCGTTCTCGACCGTGACATCGCAATACTTGATGCACATGGCATCCTTCTCGGCCTGCGCCAGATCGGGACAGCCGCGGTCAAAGAAGATCTTCTTCATGCGGTCGTTCTGGGCCGTATAGATGACCCTACCACCCAGTTCTTCAATCATCTTGCCCGTGGCATAAGCGATGGAATCCGTGTTTAAGAGACCCATCACGACGTACGTTCCGCCTTTTTTGATCATGATCCTTTTCCTTTTTTGACTGGTTTTAGCCCATGTTTCTGGAGCAGTTCCTCATACGGATGCCCTTTTTCCCGCGCTTTGACCAGAATCTGCGCGCAGGCCAAGGCATCCGACGCGGCATCATGGTGCTTCAGCGGAATTTGCAAATGATGCGCCACATCCGACAGCTTGGTTGGGAAGATGCCCCAAGTTGACCGGGCGAGTTTCACGGTGCAGAGAAAGGGGGCGGTCACCGGCTCGTGACCGGACATGTCGCAGCAGGCCCGCAGGACAGAACGGTCGAACGACGCATTATGCGCCGCCAGAAAATCGACCGCCCCCAGCCATTTTGTAACCGTGGGCCACAGCTCTCCGAAGGCCGGTTTGTCTTTCACATCCTGCCAGGAGATGCCGTGAAGATAGGTGAAGACAAACTCCCGACGCGGCGGCCGGATCAGGCTGGTCCAGCTATCGACAATCCGCTCGTTCTCCACCAGGACGACGGATAACGCACAGGCGCTGTCGCGACCATAATCAGCGGTTTCAAAATCAAGCGCCGCATAACGACCGGTCAGCGCGGGTTTCGGCACCGGCGACCGCGGCACGCGGGACTTTCTCAGGGGTTCGATGGAAATCGACTCATCCGCGGACGCTCGCGATACATTTTTGATTCCTGTCATGCGGTGCTTTCTCCGAGTGCGATCAGTCACTAGACCGATTCCAAGTCCGGTCGACTCTCTTTTTTGCGCTTTAACAATATCAGAAAATGGAGACTCTATCAACCGCTCCGTCACACCACACAGCAATTCTAATTATGGCACATCTGTACAGTCGAAATCGAAATCGCTATCGCTATCGGGGTCGAATTCCTTGCTTTCTCGTCGATTTCGGTCCCGATCCCGATTTGGATCCCGATAGCGGCTGTCAAAATTAGAATTGCTGGTCACACCAACGT
>CAMBQN010000017.1 GCA_945870025.1 Akkermansia muciniphila | reverse complement strand
TTGCCCGTTTGCGACTCCTGACCGTCCAAAAGCCCCCTCACCATCGAAAAACCGCCTGTTTTCGGCCTTATCTGGCTACTGGCCCATGGATGCGGAGCGCGTGTAGGCGCAGGTTATCGGCGGCGGCGTTCCTTAGGCGAGGATTTGGGTCTTGTCAGCGTGTATTGACATTCACCAGCGTTTCTGCCACGCTCTTCCTCATGGAAACGCTGCGTCAGCCAGATTCTGGCATGGTTTCGGCCCATGGGGGCCGGTGTCAGCCGAAAAGCGATTTCTTATCACTTGGCTGCAACCGGAAGGATTGTGTGCTGCGATGAAGGTTTGCCAATGGGCAACATGGGCGGCGTCGGTTTGGATCGCCGGGACGGTGGGGGCCATGGATGCCTCTCCGGAACTGGACCGCCTGACCACTTCGCCGTCTGTCTGGAACGAATCAGCCTCTGACTTCATGCTAGCCTATACGCCGCTGGGGTTCGGCTATGTGTCACAACAGCGGGATTGCGCGCGCTCTGTGGACAAGCGACTGACGTTTCAGGGACAGCGTGTCTGGGAGGCGCTGGTGTATTTTGAAACCGGGGCGGTCAAGCGCTTGGAGTTGTCGATCTATAACCGGGGGGATTCGGGTGCGCTGAATGAGTCGGACTTTCTGCAACTGGGCAAGACGCTCAGCGAGGGCCTGACGCATTGGGCCGGCAATCCCGGAAATTCCGCGGAGGAGACCACGAAAGACCGTGGCAGCATTGTGCGAAAACGCACCTGGATCAAAGTGCCCTGCGCCGCGCAGCTCACGCGGGCGTATGTGGAGCCGCACCGTCAGGGCGGCGAAAGACTACCGTTCCGGGCGGATTTCGTGAAGGTCACCCTGTCGCGTGTTAATGCCGACCAGCAGGTCGTCAAGGATTCTACGACGGTTGATTGGATCCCCGGCAAAGGTGCGCTTTCCATCAAGAAAAACGTGAAGAAGTCCG
The DNA here is from genome assembly GCA_945870025.1 of Akkermansia muciniphila. Classification (GTDB taxonomy): domain Bacteria; phylum Verrucomicrobiota; class Kiritimatiellia; order RFP12; family JAAYNR01; genus VGWG01. The sequence goes on along the minus strand of CAMBQN010000017.1, from coordinate 55,639 downwards.
ACACCGGTGATGTCTGGGTAGACGGCGTACCCATGGTGAATCAAGGGGAGAAGGGGTATTGCGCCGCCGCTTCCGCGGAGCGCCTCCTGCGCTATTACGGGCGGGCGGTGGATCAGCACCAGATCGCGCAACTGGCCGACACCGCCGCCAAGGAAGGCACCTCGTTGGATGGCATGATCCAGGCGCTGGAGTCGATCGGCCAGCGTTTCGCCTTGGACTTGAAGCCTGTGATCAAACTGGACTGGAACCGGTTGTCGCATGTCATCGAGGGGTATAATCGCACGGCCAAGACGGCCGGAAAGCCCGTGATCGAGGTCGGACAGGTCATCAACGTAACGCGCGTCTACGAGCAGATGGATGCCGCGCTGCTGCGCAAGGTCATGGTCAAGCAGACGGCGGGACTGGCGCAGTTCAAGACCCAGATCAAAACCTGCGCCTCGGAGGGCGTGCCCCTGTTATGGTCCTGCATCGTGGGCAAGTTTCCCGAGGTGCCGCCGATCAACCCACCCGGAACCTACGGGCACCTACGGCTGATCATCGGGTATAACGACAAAACCGGCGATCTGCTCTATACCGACACCTGGGGTGCCGGACACGAGCTCAAGCGTATCCCCTTGGAAGACGCCTGGACCGTGACCACGGGACTGTACGTGCTGAAACCACGCTAGTGTGTCTCTCCCAGTTACGCACTTGCCCGGTGACAATCTTGAAAAGCGGATGTGGATGTGGTTCCTTAACCTTTACGAGTTCCGATGGAGCGGAAGTGCCTCGCAGGCGCAATTTCTTCTTGAGATGCGGCCGCTCATACAGAAGTTGGCGTGTCATGGCAGAACGATTTTCGCGTTGACCAGCGTGATGTTGTTCTGCTTGGAATTGCGTCCCTGATGGCGGAGGATCTCAAACAGGCAGTCGGCCTTCTTCCCCGCCGCCACCGAAGCCGTGAACTCCACCGTCTGGAAGTCGAAGAGCTTGACGCCTGGCAGGCTGCTGCGAAAATCGACATGACCCGCGAAGGCGCGCCGCACCTCGACCTCGATCGGCTTCGCCGTGTAGTTCCGAATCCGCTGGGTCAAGACCTCGTGGTCGTCCCATCCGTTGACCGAGCTGTTGACCTCGATGTTGAACGCGCCGTCGTCCACCCGGCGGAACACGTTGGCACCGTGTACCTGCATCCAGATGTTGTCGCGGGAGGCCCGTAGCTTGATCAGTTCGAAGATCACCTCCGGGTCGGGGCCGAGGTTGACTTCCACCTTGTCGCCGATGGGGATGTACTTCGTGGGCTGCTGCGCCAGATAGGAGAGGCCGTCGCGGCCGTTGAGGCGGAAGACGCGGAGCATGCCATCCGGCAGCGGCGCGGAGCCGAGCTTGGACGGCACGTCATTCGTGAAGAGATACATCCTGACCAGTTGGTCGCCGTACGGTGCGGGCCGGTAGCGGTACTGCACCTTGAATGGCACTTGCTGCGCCTCGATGGCCCGCAGCCGCTTGGACCAGCCGTTGGGAATCGTCTCCGAGCCGGGAATGCGGAAGATGAAGTACTCGGAAAGCCCCTCCTTGATGATGGTCTTTTCCTGAAGAACCTCGCTCAACGTTTTCTTTGCGTCGTAGGCGACTGGACTATCCGGGAAGTCCATTATCACTCGCGCCGCTTTCTCGCGATAGTCATGCAACGCATCGTCATCCAGTTCCTTGACCTCGTTCATCCCGATCCGCGCCAGTTGCGCGATCTTCTCGACCAAGTTGATCGTGCCCACCACCAGCCGCACCTGCGCCTGCTCGTAGTCCTCGCCGCTGTTGTTGGTCACTCGGACGAACCCCTCGAACGAGAGGGCCTTCTCGTCCGCATCGCTCGTCAGCAGGTAGTCGGCGCTCCAGGTGATGCCGCTGGTGAAGTAGGTGATCTCGACGGTGGCGTCGCCGTCGAACTCACTGACCACATTCCAGGAGAGCATCTGGGGCTTGTCATGCGGATAGGTGGTGTCCAGCAGGCTGAGCTTGTCGGCCCGGGACAAGAATCGAATCTCGACCGACGAGGGGTCGATCAGCGTGTTGGCCCACGAGAACTGCAGGCCGTTCAGTCCCTTCTTGAACGTGAGCGTGCGCTTCTCCCGCACCAGCGTGAGGTCCTCGCTGTTGTAGATGGTCAACTGAACCGTGTCGCGGCGCGGCACGGTGGAGAGGTCCACATTGCGGGCTTGCACGCTGGTCGTCAGAACGGCCGCCAGAGCGAATGCCAGAATAGCGGATTGGTGTGTCATGGAATAAAGATTTCCGCGTTGACCAGCGTGATGTTGTTCTGCTTGGAATTGCGACCTTGATGGCGCAGGATCTCAAACATACAGTCGGCCTTCTTCCCCGCCGCCACCGGAGCCGTGAATTCCACCGTCTGGAAGTCGAAGAGCTTGACGCCGGGCAGGCTGCTGCGGAAATCGACATGACCCGCGAATGGGCGCCGCACCTCGACCTCGATCGACTTGGCGGTGTAGTTCCGAATCCGCTGGGTGAAGACCTCGTGATCGTCCCATCCGTTGACCGAGCTGTTGACTTCTATGTTCAGCGCACCGTCGTCCACCCGCCGGAACACGTTAGCGCCGTTCACCTGCATCCAAATGTTGTCGCGGGAGGCCCGCAGCTTGATCAGTTCGAATATCACCTCCGGGTCAGGGCCCAGGTTGACTTCGACCTTGTCGCCGATGGGGATGTACTTCGTGGGCTGCTGCGCCAGGTAGGAGAGGCCGTCGCGGCCGTTGAGGCGGAAGACGCGGATCACGCCATCCGGCAGCGGCGCGGAGCCGAGCTTGGACGGCACGTCATTCGTGAAGAGATACATCCTGACCAGTTGGTCGCCGTACTGTGCGGGCCGGTAGCGGTACTGCACCTTGAACGGCACTTGCTGCGCCTCGATGGCCCGCAGCCGCTTGGACCAGCCGTTGGGAATCGTCTCCGATCCGGGAATTCGGAAGATGAAGTACTCGGAGAGGCCCTCCTTGATGATCTTCTTCTCCTCCGCCGCGGACATGGCAAAACCGCCAGTCACGCCAGGAGGCGCGCTGGGCCGCGGCATATTCATCGCATCTTTGGCCACCATGCGGCGAAGCTCGTCGCGTTTCGCCCCCTCGAGCTGCGCGACCTGATCCATGCGGATCTGCGCCAGTTGCGCGATCTTTTCGACCAGGTTGATCGTGCCCACCACCAGCCGCACCTGCGCCTGCTCGTAGTCCTCGCCGCTGTTGTTGGCCACCCGCACGAACCCCTCGAACGAGAGGCTCTTTTCGTCCGCATCGCTCGTCAGCAGGTAGTCGGCGCTCCAGGTGATGCCGCTGGTGAAGTAGGTGATCTCGACGGTGGCGTCGCCGTCGAACTCACTGACCACGTTCCAGGAGAGCATCTGCGGCTTGTCATGCGGATAGGTGGTATCCAGCAGGCTGAGCTTGTCGGCTTGGGACAAAAAACGGATTTCGACCGACGAGGGGTCGATCAGCGTGTTGGCCCACGAAAACTGCAGGCCGTTCAGTCCCTTCTTGAACGTCAGCGTGCGCATCTCCCGCACCAGCGTCAGGTCCTCGCTGTTGTAGATGGTCAACTGCACCGTGTCGCGGCGCGGCACGGTGGAGAGGTCCACATTTCGGGCCGGGGCCAGGCGGGGCGCGGCGGCGACGAGCAGCAGCGCGGTCATCAGAAAAGTGGCGGATTGGCGTTTCATAAGATACCTCCAGAAGGCGCAAGGACGGCGCTCACCATTCGTTGTGGAAGACGATGTTCAGTTTGCGGACCCGTTTCTCGGCCTTGCCGTTCTTGTCGCGCGCGGGGAGCGGAATGTGGAACAGCACCTCTTCAAAGGTGGACTTCTCCTTGTCCACGCCGCCCTCGAGGTCGGTCGCGGGCAGGATCTCCCACTGGACATCGCGCCCGGTGTCGCCGACGTTGGGGATCTCGCGCCGGACGTAGCGAAGGTTCTCCTTGATATCCAGCACGACCGGCTTATCCTTGAAATTCTCGATCTCGTACTTGATGACGACCTCCTGGTCATAGAGGTTGCCCGCGACGCGGCGGCGGTCGCTCTTATCGATGGTTCGGGTGACGACAATGTCCTGCGCCACGCCGAGGAAAAGCTTCATTTCATCATCCAGCGGCGTGAACCGTCCCCAATCCTCGCCCAGGAAGGTGGCGGACATGGCCAGATCTTGCGGGTCCTTGGGCTCGATGAAAATGCGCACCTTGCCGAAGGGGAGCGGCCCCGTGCCGAGATTGTTGGCCTTGTCGTTCTTCAGCACATAGTGCATGGGCACGCGCAGCTTGTTCTGCGGCCGGTCCAGATAGTCAAACTCCGCCGGATTGCAGGTGTAGGTCTTGCGCACCGGCACACGGGCAAACTTCTCGACCAGCATCTCCTTGGTCTCATTGATGCCCACTGGGCGGGTGAACTTCCTCCCCCACCCCGCCCAGAGGTTGGCGCCCTTGTCGGCGGCAAAGTTCGAAAGAAACTCCTCGTTGGCCATGTTTTGCAGCCGCATGTACTGGCTGAGCATCAGCGTTTGCTCGTCGTTGGCGGCCACGGCGCGGTAATTGAAGCTCTTGGACAGATTGCCCAGGATGTAGCTGATGCGCACGCGCGCCGCGCCGCTCTGGCTGGCCGCCACCTGCCACACCAGCGCCTGCTCGTTCGGCGGATAGCTGACGGAGAGCACCTTGACATCCATGCCCGCGTTGCGACCGCCCTCCGCCGGTCCAATCACGCGGAACACGATGGTTTGCGGATCGATGGCGGTATTGGCCCAGGAGAAATCCACCTGATTGGGTTCCTCAGCCTTGAGTGTCTTGACTAGGGGAACGATGCGTTCCTCCTCAACCAGCGTGGCGTTGGGATGATCGAGCTGAATTTCCACGCGTTCGCGCAGGGGCAGGGTGATCAGCTTGATCCGGGCCGAAGCCGCAACCGGCCAGAGCAGGCCCGCCGCCGCGATCAGCGCGAGCCAGGTGGAAAACAGGGATACGGGATGGTTTCTCATGATTGAACTCCTCTTGGTGACACGACACATCATTCCTGATACGTCCCTCGCGGGGTGTTTATTGGATCTGACGCTCATCATTTTGCTCTCCACGGGAGACAGCATACCCCGCGACGGCGAAATTGTCCATCTCCTGTTGCCGCATGCCCATCATGCCGCATGGTTTGTTTAGACGCAGGTGGTGCGATATTTGTTCCCGTAAAAATATTGCGCTTGCCCTTTCCCAAAATTTTCGCCACGATTCGCGGTGTTTTCTGTCTCCTGGCGGGTGAGTGTCATCCGCACTCTCACCTATTTCCATGAAAAGCCCTTTTGCATACCTTTCTCGCTTCCGCTGTTTCCGGCTGGCGCCGCTCGTGGCGTTGCTGGGGCTTGCGGCCTGTCGTCCGCCGACACCGGTTGCGGCATCCGGGAGCGGCGACCCTGCCCCGCGGATCGTCTCGCTCGCGCCGTCGCTGACAGAAATCCTCTTTGCCATCGGCGCCGGCGGTTGCGTCGTCGGTCGCACCGATGTCTGCAACTACCCGCCTGATGCCGCAGCCGTCCCGGTGGTCGGCGGCTTTGGCAAGCCCTCCATTGAAGCCCTGGCTGCGCAAAAGCCGACCCACATCTTCAGCGTGGATCTGGAGGATCAGTCCCTGCCCCTGCTGTTCACCCGGCTCGGCTGGCGCAGCGAGCGGATTCCCTGCTCGCGTCTGGACGACATTCCGAATGCGGTGCTGGCGGTGGGGCGCCTGTCCGGCCGCACCAACGCGGCGGTCCGCCTCGCCGACGAGATCCGCACGGGCGTCGCGTCGCGACTCCCCGCGGCGGGCCGAACCGCGACGCCGCCGTCGGTCCTCGTGATCGTCTGGTGGGAGCCGCTGATGACGGTCGGACGGCCCTCGTTCATCGCCGACCTGGTGACCCTCGCCGGCGGCCGCATCATCACCTCGGACATCGACCGGGACTATTTCACCGTCTCCGAGGAATGGGTGTTGCGCCAGAATCCGGACGTCATTCTCTCCCTGGGCGCGGCCACCCCCGGCGGGACCCTCGGCCGTCTGCGCGGCACGACGGGCTGGCGCGCGCTCCAGTCCGTCAAGGACGGGCGCGTCTACGACGCCTTCGACCCCGACATCGTCTGCCGACCCGGTCCGCGCATTCTCACTGCGGCCGATCAGATCCGCGCCGTTCTGTCGGATCAGCCGCCGCCGCCCTGACGAGAGGCCAGCGGGTTGGAGAATTCAGCCGCCTCACCCAGCTCCGCCTCTATTTCCAAAAGCCGGTTGTATTTAGCGGTCCGTTCGCCGCGGCAGGCCGAGCCGGTCTTGATCTGGCCGCAGCCCATGGCCACGGCGAGGTCGGCAATGAAGGTGTCCTCCGTCTCCCCCGAACGGTGCGAGATGATGGCGCCCCAGCCCGCCTCGCGACACAGGCGGACCGCCTCCAGGGTTTCGGTGACGGTGCCGATCTGGTTGAGTTTGATGAGCACGGCATTGGACGCCTGTTCGCGGATGCCGCGGGCGATGAAGCGGGGGTTGGTAACGTAGAGATCATCGCCGACGATCTGGACAGCCCCGCCGATGGCGGAGGTCAGCGCGCGAAAACCCTCCCAATCGTTCTCGTCCAGTCCGTCCTCGATCGAGACGATGGGAAACCGGGCGGCCCAGTCGCGGTAGAGCGCGATCATTTCGGCGCGGCTCAGGGTCCCCTGCCCCGACTTGGTCAGATGATAGGTTCCGCCCTCGGCGAACGAGCTGGCGGCGGGATCGAGGGCGATCGCCGCATCGCGGCCAGGCGCATAACCGGCGGCGGTGATGGCGGCGACGATCAGCTCGCATGCCTCCTCGTTCGAGCGCAGGTTCGGCGCGAAGCCCCCCTCGTCGCCCACGCCGGTGGCGTACCCGTGACGGAGCAGCAGCTTTTTCAGCGCATGGAAAATCTCGGCTCCGCAGCGAAGCGCCTCGGCGAACGTCGGAGCGCCCACCGGCATGACCATGAACTCTTGGAAATCGACGCAGGTGTCGGCATGTTTGCCGCCGTTGAGGATATTCATCATCGGCACCGGAAGCCGCGCCGCCGCAGCGCCGCCCAGCCAGCGGTAGAGGGGTTGGCCCGCAGCCAGCGCCGCCGCACGGGCGACGGCCATTGAGACGCCGAGGATCGCGTTCGCGCCCAGCCGGGCCTTGTTCGGCGTGCCGTCACAGGCGATCATCAGCCGGTCGATTTCCGGCAGATCCGCAGCATTGCGTCCCCGGAGCAGCGGTGCCAGCTCGGCATTGACCGATCCGACCGCCTTCCGCACCCCCTTGCCGCCGTAGCGCGCCGGATCTCCGTCACGCAATTCCACCGCCTCGTTCTCCCCCGTTGAGGCGCCCGAGGGCACAGCGGCCACAGCACGGACGCCACCCTCGAGCGTCACGCACACCTGTACCGTTGGATTGCCGCGCGAATCCAGAATCTCCAGTCCCTGAACCGCAGTGATCGTCTCGCTCATGGCACTATTCTCCCCGCTGTAATGGATGACTCGGCTAATCGCATCGCCGTCCATTGTACCACAGCCCGAAATGAAGAGAAGTCTGAAAGGGCGAAGGCTAATCGTTATCCGATCTCATCGCCCACCCACTCACACTCTCACACCGCTCAAAAAAACCCTCAAAAAAACCCATTAAATTACCTATTGCCATTCCGCATCGTCTGTCTTACAATGATTCCATGGTTGCACCGTTGTTACTGATAATGCGTGCATGGATGCACAAGCCGATGAGGTCGCGGCGTGGCGGACAAGCGATGGTCGAATACGTCATAGTGTTGATCTCGCTGTTTGCCGCGCTCACCACGTTGGGGGTGCTCATGTACACATTGCGGCAGCAATCTAACCGGGTTTTGGACCTTGTTGCGTCCGACTACCCATGAATGCACAACACCCGCCGTCAGGCGGAAAGGAGCGGCTATGCGCATGTCCTCACGAAAAGGTCAGACGATGGTTGAGTATATCATCATTGTCGTACTGATTGCCATCACCCTGATCGCGCTCTTCTCCAAGTTTGGCAAGGCCATTGGAAAGAAGGCTACGGGTGCGACTTCTGCCTTGGACAAAGAGGTCGGTGATGAGGCGGTGGCGAAGTATGATGCGTTGAGTGAAAACCCAGTTCAGGATCTCAACGCCGACGGGACTGTCGGTGCGCCCTAAGCGGGCATAGGATACCATGTCAACGGGGGCTGCCAGAGGTGGCGATGGATGTCGCAGCCGGTGCGGGCAGGCGATGGTGGAGTCGTGCGTGGCGCTCATTTTCATCTGCCTCATCTTCTTCCTCTTTTTCCAACTGTGCCTGGGCTACGCTTCGCGCGATGTGCTCGATCACGCCGCCGCGCGGGCGGCGCGGGCGCGCACGGTCGGTTTCAACCAGTGGATGGTGCACAAGGTGATGCGCGTAGCGGCTATTCCCAATGCGGGGCGATTGCTCGAGCCGGCCGATATTTCCGTGGGCGCCGACCCCATTCTGAATCATTCCTGGCAATTCATGACTCCGGGCGAGGTCTGGGACCTGGCGATCAAATCCACGCCTGCATCGCCCAAGGTCGGCGTCGAGCTGGGCCGCATTCCCGACTATCTCTATTCACCCTGGCAGGAGTGGGCCGAAGCCATTCTCGATTATGAGCGCTGGGACGACGTGTCTCTTCATTATGCCGGCGTTTTGGACCCCGGTAAATTCGCCGCCTTCCGTGTTCGCGTTCGTCAGCCGCTCGACATGCTCATTTCCGTGATTCGAGGCGGGAGTGGCATTCTGGACGGACGCGTGGTTGAGCCTCTGCACCTCGAAGGAGCCGCCGATATCGAAAACCATTATGCGCTCTACTTGGATGATCAGAACTATTGACACCTATGGCCGCACATCCCATATCGCCACCGAACGCCGCCCGCCGAAGCGGCCAGATCGCCATATTCCTGCTGATGGCGCTGGTCGTGCTGGCTTTCATGGTGCTGTGGTCCGTCGACATCCGGCGCATCGTCTTCATGAAGGGCAAGAGTCAGGACGCGGGCGACGCCTCCGTCTTGGCCGCCGCCCGCTGGCAGGGCTCCACGCTCAACCTGATCGGCGAGGCCAATCTGCTGCGCGCGCTCGCCATCAGCGCCGGAGATGATGTAGCCGACGACGCCCTCGCCAACATGCAGGCGCGCCTCTGCTTCACCGGTCCCATGGCCGCCTTCGCCGCATCCCAGCAAGCCGCCAAGCTGAACGGCGTTTATGCTAACTCCAATTATACCGCGGTCGTTCATGAGCACGCCAATACCGTCCGCAACACGTACACCACCATCATCGGCGGCACCATGTTGTTTCCAGAGCCCTATTTAGGAGCCTGGACTGACTACGCCGACATGCTCGATGCCATCGCCAACGACGGCGTCGCCGCCGGCCCGGACAATGCCCAGTTGTACACCGACAGCATCGGCGGCCACATCCTCCATCAGCGCGCATTCTATGAAGCCGTCGCCAGCAAGAATTGGTGCTGGTTTTACCACAACTACCCGGATCTCCTCACCAATTACACCGATCACACCTTCTGGCCGCCGCTTCCCAATGCCACGACGCACAACTTTGAGAACGCCGAGTTTTTTGCCCTCCATCTGAACCGCAGCTCGTTAGTCTTGGATCACGTGATCGACACCTCCGCGCTGAAGATGCTTGCCGCGCAAGCCGGTCTCGACCCCACGCTTATCACCACCCAAGCGACACAAACCGTTCAGTCATGGTATGCCTATAACCCCGGACGCTGGGGCAATTGGGCGACGATGAATCCCGACGGTCCCGCGCCCTTTCCGATCACCGGACCGGTTCTGCCGCAGTATGATTACAGCGGCGCCGATGCCGTCATCCGCGTCGAAACCGTCGCCTCCCGCCTGACCCCCGGTCTGGACGGTTCAAACCGTTCCGACACCATTCTTTGGACCGCCGCCGCCAAACCCTTCGGCTACTTGGAGGCCGATGGCGAGCGTATCCGCCCCGATGCCTGGTCGATTGTTCTCCCCGCCTACCACGACATCCGTCTCATCCCCATCGATGCCGCCTCGACCGGCAGTGACGGGTTTTTCGATATTGAATGGCGGCGCCATCTCATGGAACATCTTCCCATTTATGTCGCTACTGGCACCCTCCAACCGGGGTGCGCGTATTGCGTGACACTGACGATCTGGGAGAACCCCGCTTTCCGAGCTGCAGGCGCCTTGTGGCTCAGCCTCAACAGCGCCAAATGCATCGTCCCTCCGGGCGGTGGACCGGGCGGCAGCCCGGGGGGAGGAACGCGCCGTGGACACTAACACCCGCAATGGACAGGCATTCGTCGAGTTGATCATTGGGATCATCGTCATCGTCATAATCCTCGCCGGTGGCATCCAGTTTTTTTACGTTTCAAACGCCCACCGGAGTCTGACCACGACTGTTCGCGGAGAGGTTGGCGAACAGGCGTTGAGCGGAATTCCCTATCTCTCGACTCCGCCTTACATCTTCACGTGGGACGATGGGAACGACGACATCCGCCATACCGATGACGACACCCCGATTACGGGGTCCGCGCAAACCCTCACTACCATCGCGGATCGTTCCGTCAACGACCCGGCTGATTGGGATCGTCTGGATCCGCTCTCGCATGACAACGCGATGCCGCTGATGCACGAATCTCAATTGCCGACCACCGAGCTCTCCTTTATTGAATCATCAGCGCCTCCGGTGACCATCGTCGTTGACCCTGCCGTACGCACGTTTCTGTTTGATCGGCCCACGGTTACCGTCCGCCACTCCGTCTGGATTCCGCTTTTAGGAGGGATCTATTGATGCGTTGCCTCCGCCCCGTGTTGACTCTGGTCGCCACCGCAGCCGCTACGGCTCTGCTGGCCGATGTCTTTCGAACCCTCGGCGGCAGCGCCGCTGACCGCCTCTCCACCATCGGCGGCGAAGCGGTCTACCGTTCGGATGCCACGGTCAACGGAGAACCGGCCCAGATCACCGCCTTCGGCTTCTCCGGCTCTCCTGCCGAACGTGCCGCCGATCTGTCGCGCGCACTCGGGATCGCCCCGCCGCAAACCGACGCCGACGCGCTATTGATCACGGGGGCTTCCGGCTCGGATCTGCTTCACCTGCTGATCCTTCCGGCGAGTATCGACAAGACCCTCGCCATCCTGATCACCCAGAAACCGCCGCGCGCGAATCGCGCCACTGAACCGAGCTGGCCCGACCTCCCCCGTCCGGCAAACGCAGCGTTGACCTTCACCGCCACCCTCGCCGCCACCCGCGCCACCCTCGTCACGGCCACCGTCCCCAGCCCGCCTGCGGTGGCCGCGCGTGAAATGAGCGGCCTGATGATCGCGGCCGGCTGGGCGCTCGCCGCTCCTCCGACCCGCTCGCTTGCGCTTTATCAGCGCCGTCAGGAAACCTGCGCCATTCTGGCCCAGCCGGACGACACCCTCGGCTCCACCCGCATTACGCTCTTGCAACGCATCGGGCAATCGCGGTAAACTCTCGCAGTCCCATTCAGCATCGGAAGTGCCGCTTATGAAACAAAAACTTATTCTGATCATCTCCGTCGTCATCGGCATGCTGGCCGCCCTGTTCACCAAGCAGTATCTCAATGTCAAGGACCGAGAGGTCGCCAAGGTCATCGCCGATTTTCGTAAATCGCAACGGATGATTAATATCGTGGTGGTCAAGCGCGACCTCCCAGCAGGCACCGTGCTGCAGCACACCGACCTCGGCGTGAACTCCGTTCCGGAAAGCGCCGTCCGCGGCCATGCGGTCCTCAGCGAAGACGCCCAATTTCTGTTTGGGCGCAAAACGATGCGCCTGCTGGAACATCTCGCTCCCGTCTTCTGGTCTGATCTCGAGGGCGGCGCGCCTGGCTCGCGCGGCATGGCCGACGACATTCCGAACCAGATGCGCGCCCTCTCGATCAACGTCAGCGGCTCCGCCTCGGTCAGCGGCATGGTCCGTCCCAATGACCGGGTCGACGTGCTCGGCACCTTCAGTTTTCCCTCCGCACGCAATCCGCTCGAACTGGAACTGGTGACCCTCACCGTGCTCCAAAACGTAACGATTCTCGCCACGGGCCGTGAAACCGCAAAAACCTTCAGCGCCACCAGCCGCTCGGGGGCCTATAGCACCGTGACTCTTTCCGTAACCCCCCGCGAGGCCGAGATGCTCGTCTTCGCCGAACAGATCAAAGGGCGCCTCGTGCTGGCCCTGCGAAACACCTCTGACGTCGCCGTCGAGAACGATCCCCCGCGCGTCAACTTCGATCATATTCAGGATGCGATCAAGAAGCTCAACATCGCCCGTCAGGAACTTCTGCGCAAACGCACCAACTGACTTCCCCCTGATCCATCATGACTTTCAAACTCACCATTGTCCGCCCTGACCAGCCGCCGGCTGCATTCGACCTCCAGTCCGGCATCTACCTGATTGGGCGCGGCGACGGTTGTGGCATCCGCCTGCGCTCTCCGGACGTGAGCGAGCGTCATGCGGTGCTGACGCTTTCTCCGGAGGGATCGGCCATCGAGGATCTCGACTCCAGCAACGGAACCCAACTCGACGGCGCCATCCTTCACGGGTGCCGTCCGCTCACCGCAGCCACCCATTCCATCGTGGCCGGCCCCTACACCCTCTCGCTCACGCTCCCGGCCGTTGTGCCGGCTGCAGCGCCTCGCGCGCCCGTTCCGGCTCCACCCCGTCCCGCGGCCCCATCGGTTGCCACTCTGCCGCCGCCGGTCGCCAGCACGCCCGTATCCCGCTCCGCTCCGGCGTTAGATCCACAGGCGGCGATCCGCCGCGAAGTCAAAAACCAGATTCACCGTGAAGTCCTGCAGCGAATCGACCTCAAACGGCTCACTAGCTCGCGCGTCAACACCGAAGAGCTGCAAAAGCGGACCCGCGAAACGCTCGACATCATCATCCGCGAGATCCAGGAGAAACAGCGCCTCCCGCCCGGGATCGACCCCGCCCGGCTCGCCCGCGAGATTTACAATGAGGCCATGGGCTTCGGTCCCCTGGATGATTTTCTGGATGACGACTCCATAACCGAAATCATGGTCAATGGCCCGCAGCAGATTTATGTCGAACGCGGTGGCCGGGTGGAACTGACGGGCGAGACCTTTATGGATGATGCCTCGGTACTGGCCATCATCGAACGGATCGTCTCGCCGATCGGCCGGCGGATCGACGAGAGCCAACCCTATGTCGACGCCCGTCTCCCGGACGGCTCGCGCGTCAATGCGATTATCCACCCCCTTTCCCTTTCCGGTCCGTGCATCACCATCCGGAAATTTTCAAAAGTCGCCTTTACCGATCAGGATCTCGTCCGTTTCGGCTCGTGGAACCAGCCGATGATCGATCTGCTGCGCATCTGCGTCTTGCTGCGCAAAAACATCATCGTCTCCGGTGGCACCGGATCGGGCAAGACGACGCTCCTCAACACCCTCAGCGCCTTCATCCCGGAAGAGGACCGGATCCTCACCGTTGAAGATGCGGCTGAACTTCGCCTCGCCCAGCCTCACGTGGTTCGTCTCGAATCGCGACCGCCCAACATCGAGGGCCGAGGCGCGGTCATCATCCGCGACCTAGTCCGCAACGCCCTGCGCATGAGGCCCGACCGGATCATCGTGGGTGAATGTCGCGGCGGCGAGGCCCTCGACATGCTCCAGGCGATGAACACGGGACATGATGGCTCGCTCACCACGGTGCACGCCAACTCGCCGCGCGACGTGATCTCCCGCGTCGAGACCCTCGTGCTCATGGCGGGCATGGATCTCCCCTCGCGCGCCATTCGCGAACAGATCGCCTCGGCGGTCGATGTCATCGTCCAAATCTCGCGCATGAGCGACGGCACCCGCAAAGTCACCTCCATCACCGAAGTCGTCGGCCTCGAAGGCGCCCAGATCGTCATGCAGGAAATCTTTACCTTCAGCCAGACGGGAATCGACGGCGACGGCAAGGTCATCGGCCGGCACCGCCCGACCGGATCGGTCCCCACCTTTTTCGAACAGCTCAAGGCGCGCGGCATGAAGCTGGATCCGGCTATTTTCCAACCGGATGCGCGCGGCGGGGGGGATTCATGAGTTCAACGCCCCTGCTCGCCATCAGCGGCTGCGTGCTTTTTGCCCTGAGTTTCGGCGGACTGTCTTTTGTCCTGCTCCGGGCCTTCGGAACCGGCGCGCAGGTTTACTCGGGCACCTATTCCGAACAAACCGCCCGCAAGTTCGAGGATCTCTTTCTCTTCATCCCGCCGCGGCGTCTGAGCGAGATCGGATGGGCCGTCGCCACCGCCGTGTTCCTGCTCATCAACGTCGCCTTCTTCAATCCGGCCAACATCCCGGTCACGCTTCTGGGGCTGGCATTCGGACTTTCCGGCGGCATGGCCGCGCTCTTCGCGCCCAATCAGCTCCTCGTCTTTTTGCGCGCGCGCCGCCGCCGCCGGTTCAATGTCCAGCTCGTTGACGCCCTCTCCCACATGAGCAACGCCCTCCGCGCTGGCTTCAGCATCAACCAGTCCTTCGAAACCGTGGTGCAGAATGGCGAGAATCCGATCGCCCAGGAATTCGAGGTGATGCTCCAGCAGCTCCGCCTTGGCATGGGGTTCAACGAGGCGATGCAGAGCATGGAACAGCGCGTGGGCAGCGAAGACCTCAACCTGGTCATCACCACCATCGACATCGCGCGCAAGACAGGTGGCAACCTCACCGAAGTCTTTGATCGCATCAGCCTCACCATCCGCGAGCGGATGCGCATCGAGAACCGCGTCCGCACCCTCACTGCCCAGGGCCGCCTACAGGGAATCATCGTCGGCACCATGCCGATCGCCCTCGCGATCATCCTGACGGTCATCAAGCCAGGAATGATGCTTCCCTTCTTCCAATCCCGCGCCGGTATCATCAGCATTATCGCCGTCATCATCATGCTCGTCTGCGGCGGCCTGCTCATCCGGAAAATAATCCGGATTGATGTGTAAGGACACCTTGACCTTTCACCCGAAGTGCCCTATACTCCCGCGCGTTTTGCTTACAGAAACCCAGTCGAGTCGGTAGCGGGAGCTTTCCCTGCCGCATTTTTAAGGAGACGAATCTTTTTATGAAATATGTTTATACGTTTGGAGGCAAGAGCGCCGAGGGTAATGCCAAGGACAAGAATCTGCTCGGTGGCAAGGGCGCCAATCTTGCCGAGATGTGTCATCTCAACCTGCCGGTCCCCGCTGGTTTTACCGTGACCACGGCGTGTTGCACCGACTATTTTGATCAGGGCGGGCGGTTCCCCGCAGAGTTGGAATCCCAGGTTCTGGATGCGCTGCGCAAGACCGAAGCCACCATGGGGATGAAATACGGAGACCCCGTGAACCCGTTGCTGGTCTCGTGCCGCTCGGGCGCGCGCAGTTCCATGCCCGGCATGATGGATACCGTCCTGAATGTCGGCCTGTCGAGCACCACCATCCCGGCCATGATCGCCAAGACGCAGAATCCCCGTTTCGTGTGGGACAGCTACCGCCGCCTGATCATGATGTACGCCGATGTCGTGATGGAGAAGGCCGAAGGACGCGACCCCGCCAAGGGCGTGGGCATCCGCAAGCTCCTCGATACCGCCCTCGACGAGTACAAGCACGTCAAGAAGTGCACCAGCGACACTGAGCTGACCGCTGCCAATCTCCAGGAACTGGCCGAAAGCTTCAAGCGTCGCGTTCAGGAGGAACTGGGTGTCCCCTTCCCCGATGACCCGATGAAGCAGCTCTGGGGCGGCATCGGCGCCGTGTTCAAGAGCTGGAACGGCAAGAAAGCCGTCTCGTACCGCCGTATCGAGGGTATTCCCGACGCCTGGGGCACCGCGGTGAACGTGCAGGCCATGGTGTTCGGCAACATGGGCGATACCTCCGCCACGGGCGTGGCCTTCACCCGCAACCCGGCCACCGGCGAAAACACCTTCTACGGCGAATGGCTGATCAACGCGCAGGGCGAGGACGTGGTGGCTGGCATCCGCACCCCCAATCCGCTCAACAACGACACCAAGAATGCGCAGAACGACCACCTGCAGTCGCTTCAGGAGCTGATGCCCGACACTTACAAGCAGCTCTGCGGCATCCGCGCCGTGCTCGAGAAGAACTATGCCGACATGCTCGACATCGAGTTCACGATTCAGGAGGGGACGCTCTACATGCTCCAATGCCGCGTGGGCAAGCGGACCGGTACGGCCGCGCTGAACATGGCGATGGACATGCTCCAGGAGAAGATCATCGACGAAAAGCAGGCGGTCCTGCGCGTGGAGCCGGCGCAGTTGGACGAGCTGCTCCACCCGATCCTCGACCCGAAGATTGAAAAGGGACTCACCCCGTTCGTCAAGGGCCTCCCCGCCGGTCCGGGCGCTGCGGCTGGCGTGATCGTCTTCACCGCCGAAGCGGCGGTGGCCTCCTTCCGTGCCAACCGTCCGTGCATCCTCGTTCGCGAGGAGACCAACCCCGAAGACGTCGAGGGGATGCGCGCGGCTGAGGGCATCCTGACCGCCCGCGGCGGCATGACCTCCCATGCGGCGCTCGTCGCCCGCGGCTGGGGCAAGTGCTGCGTCGTCGGCGCCGGCGAATTGCACATCTCCCTGGAAAACCAGACCGTCCGGGCTGGAAGCACGGTCTTGAAGGCTGGCGATGTGATCACGCTGAACGGCACCAAGGGCCACGCCTACGTCGGACAGCAGCCGATGATTGCCGCAACGGAAAACCCGCGCTTCCAAAAATTCATGGCTCTGGTCGACAAATTCCGCACCATGGGCGTGCGGACCAATGCCGACACGCCCTCCGACGCCGCGCTCGCCCGCACGTTCGGCGCCGAGGGCATCGGACTCTTCCGCACCGAGCACATGTTCTACGGCAAGGATTCGGCGGAGCCGCTCTTCCTGCTGCGCAAGATGATCCTCTCCGGGTCCACCGCCGAACGCAAGGCGGTCCTCGCGCAGCTCTTCCCGTTCATGAAGAGCGACATCAAGGCGACGCTGCTGGCCATGGACGGCCTGCCCGTGACCTTCCGCCTGCTGGACCCGCCGCTGCATGAATTCATCCCCCATTCGCAAGGCAACCGGGAGGATCTGGCCAAGGCGCTCGGCATCGACATCAAGGAGATTGAAAAGCGCGGCGAGGCGCTCAAGGAGTCCAATCCGATGATGGGCCACCGCGGCGTCCGCCTGGGCGTGACCTATCCCGAAATCTCCGAGACGCAGATCCGCGCGATCTTCGAATCGGCCGCCGAGCTGATCGCCGCCGGCAAGACCCCCCATCCCGAGATCATGATCCCCGTGACGTGCGATGTGCGCGAACTGGAGTTCAGCAAGAAGATCATTGATGCGGTCTACGCCGACGTGCTGGCCCGCACCGGACTGAAATCAATCACGTACCATCTGGGCACGATGATCGAGATCCCGCGGGCCGCCCTGTTGGCCGACAAGATGGCCAGCATCGCCGAGTTCTTCAGCTTCGGCACCAACGATCTCACGCAGATGACCTTCGGCTTCAGCCGCGATGACACCGGCGGATTCATGAACGATTACCTGCAGAAACGGATTCTCGATGCCGACCCCTTCCAGACGATCGACCAGTCGGGCGTGGGCATGCTGATCGAGATCGCCGCCCAGAAGGGGCGCCAGGTCCGGCCGAACATCAAGATCGGCATCTGCGGCGAACAGGGCGGCGACCCTGCTTCGGTCGAATTCTGCTACCGCCAGGGCATGACCTACGTGAGCTGCTCCCCCTACCGCGTCCCCATCGCCCGCGTCGCCGCCGCCCAGGCCGCGATCCGGCATGGAAAGAAATGATCCCGGAGGCACCTGCAAAACCGCCGTAGCGGTTTTGCAGGTGCAGAGTTCAGGGCGCAGGGTTCAGGAAAGCCGCCAGCCTTCGGCCGGATGGAAACAGGATTGAGCCGGGTTTATCGGGAGCGATGGAATCGATGGAATCGATGGAATCGACCGATTCGATTCCGTCGATTATCTCGACTCATTCGATCCGCTTCTGCGTCAGAATGTGCGCGCAGGCATCATGCACCACATCCTCGTCGTACGCCGCCTTGTCCAAGCGCACGGCGTAAACCGCCCGCGCCTCGGGCGTCTCCTTACCCCAGGGGACCTTTTCCTGCTGAAAAAGCCAGTTCAGGTAGTCGCCTGCCAATTCCGCCAGACTCGCCCGAGCCACGTCCGTCAGCCGCATCTCGGTTTCTTTGGAGGTCGCCCGTCGCGCCGATCCCTCGGCGATGTTTGCGCACCCCGACCGTGCGGCCTGTGTCATCTGGTCGTACTGACGGCCGCATGGATCGTTCGTGCGGTTCAGGAAGCGCTTGCAGAAGCGTTGCGTCCCAAGCTGAACGATATTGGCCAGAATCCACGAATCCAGCCAGAAGTAGCCACCCGTCCCGCCGAATAGGCTCATGTCCCGCTCCTTTCTTTTCGATGGAATCGATGGAGTCGACCGATTCGACCGATTCGATTCCGTCGATTATCTCGATTCCTTCGATTCTATCGGCCGCCTCCCCAAACACCCCAGCGGCGGCGGCCCGCCGAGCCGCTAATGATGGAGAGGCCCGCGGACCCTAAAGATTCGCAAACGGGTTGGCGGCGAAGCCGGGGCGCGGCGGGGGCCGGCCGGATGCGGCGGGCCGGGGCGCGCCGGGGCGGTTGGGACTGGCGGCTGCCGGCTTTGGACCGGGTGCCGTCGGAGCGCCGTGGGTGCGCGCGGTGAGCGAGATGCGCTTGCGCGCGAGATCAACGTCGAGCACCTTGACCTGTATCCGGTCCCCTGCCTTGACCACTTCCGAGGGGTCACGAATGAAGCGGTCGGAAAGCTGGGAAAGGTGGACGAGGCCGTCTTGATGGACGCCGATGTCCACGAACGCGCCGAATGCGGTTACGTTGGTGACAACGCCTTCGAGCGCCATGCCCGGTTTGACATGCTCAATCTCCGTGACGGTGTCGAGGAAATGCGGCGGTTCAAACGTCGCTCGCGGGTCGCGTCCCGGTTTCTTCAACTCGGCGATGATGTCGCGCAGGGTGGGCTCGCCAACCGTGTCGGACAGATATTTTTTGAGAGGAATCGCGTCAATCGCCGCACTGTTGCCGACCAGGTCCTGGATCGCGACGCCGCTATCGGCGGCCATCTGCGCAACCAGCGCGTAACGCTCGGGATGAACCGCCGAGGCATCGAGCGGGTTGGCCGCACCGTGAATGCGAAGGAAGCCAGCGGCCTGTTCGAACGTCTTGGGTCCGAAACCGGTCACTTTCGAGAGCGCCTTGCGGCTGGCAAACGGACCGTGCGCGTCGCGATGCGCGACGAGCCTCTTGGCCAGCGTCGGGCCGATTCCCGAAACGCGGGCCAGCAGCGCCGCCGAGGCGGTGTTCGCCTCCACACCGACGTGGTTCACGCAGGAGACGACGATTTCGTCCAGCTTGTCCGCCAGCAGCGGCTGGTGGACGTCGTGCTGGTACTGGCCGACGCCGATCGACTTGGGATCGATCTTGACCAGCTCGGCGAGCGGGTCCTGCAGGCGGCGCCCAATGGAAATGGCGCCGCGGATAGTCAGATCGAGATCGGGAAATTCGTCACGCGCGATCTCCGATGCCGAGTAGACCGAGGCGCCCGATTCGTTGACCGAAACCACGACGACCTCCGGATGGCCCGCCTTCTTCAGGGTCTGGCGGACGAACGTCTCGGTCTCGCGGCCGGCGGTGCCGTTGCCGACGGCGAACGCGGCGGGGTGATGCCGGGCCACCAGCTTGCACACCTCGACCTGCGCTTCAATCGCGGAACGGTCGCCCTGCGAGGGATAGAGGGTGACCGTCTCGATGAACTTGCCGGTGGCGTCAATGGCGGCGCACTTGCAGCCCGTGCGATAGCCGGGGTCGACGCCGATCACCTTCTTGTCACCGAGCGGCGGTTGGAGCAGCAGGTTGCGGAGATTTTCGCCGAAGATGGCGATGGCGTCGCGGTCGGCCTTCAGCTTGAGCTCGACGAGGACGTCGATCTCGACACTGGGGGCGATCAGCCGTTTGTAACTGTCTTCAATGGCGAGTTTCAGGTGGGGGGAAAAAGGCGAGGCGGGATTGAGCGCGCAGATTTCCTCGATGCGGCGAACCAGCGGTTCGGCGTCGACGGCCAACTTGACGCGCAAGACGTTCTCGGTCTGCCCCCGGCGGATGGCGAGGAAGCGGTGTGACGGAATCGCGGCGACCGATTCGCGGAAGTCGTAATATTGCTCGAACTTGGTGGGCTGCTCGGGCTTGGGATCGACCACCTCGGAGACGACCTCGCCCCGTTCGGCGAAGGCCCGGCGGACGAAACCGCGAACGTCGGCATTCTCGGCGACGGTTTCAGCGACGATGTCGCGTGCTCCGGCACAGGCGGCGGCAACCGATTCAACGCCCTTCTCGGCGTTGATGAAGGCGGCGGCTTCCGTGTCGGGGTCGCCAGCAGCGGCCTGCGCCAGGATGCGGTCGGCGAGCGGGGCGAGCCCGCGCTCGCGGGCGATCATGGCGCGGGTGCGGCGCTTTGGCTTGAAGGGAAGATACAGGTCTTCCAGGACGGTCTTCGAGACGCAAACGGTGATCTTCTCGCGCAGTTCGTCGGTGAGCTTCCCCTGCTCCCCGATCGACCGGAGCACGGTCTGCTTGCGATCCTCCAACTCCCGGTAATAGGCGAGGCGTTCCTGAATCTTGGAGATCTGCACCTCGTCCAGATTGCCGTGCTGCTCCTTGCGGTAGCGGGCGATGAAGGGAATGGTGCTGCCCTCGGCGAGGAGCTTGGCCACGGCCATGATTTGGCGCGGTGTGATGGACAGCTCGTCGACCAGACGGGGCAGCGAGACGTCAAGCCCGGGATCTGCGGATGGGGTATTATCCATAATGCCTCTATCGCGCCATCAGGTCGGCCACCAGCCGGGTGAAACGCTGCGCGTCGGCAGGCACAGTGCCCTCGGCCAGTTGCGCCTGCCCGAAAATCAGATCGGCATAGTCGGCCAACCGGGGATCAGCGGCGTCGGCCTCGCGCATGGCGCGCAGCTTCTCAACCAAGGGATGTTTCGGATTAATTTCGAGGATGCGCAGTTGCTTGGGCGCCTCCTGGTTCATGGCGCGCATGAACCGCTCCATGGTCGCGTTCATGGCCTGGGCGTCAACCACGAGGCAGCAGGCCGAGTCGGTGAGCCGGGGCGAGACGCGCACCTCGCGCACCCGATCCGCCAGCCGGGCCTGGAGGGTGTCGAGGAGCGGCCGCAACGCCAGCCCGGCCGCTTCGATCGCCTTCTTCGCCTCGGCCTTTTCCTCATCGGAACCGAGTTCCAGATCGCCCTTGTCGATCGCCCGCAAGGTGCACCCCTCGTATTCTTCGAGCGAATCCACCACCCACTGGTCGATCGGATCCACCAGCAGCAGCACGTCGCAACCGCTCGCCAGGACCGCTTCGAGATGGGGCGACTGGCGTGCTGCGTCGAGGCTCTCGGCGATCAGATAGTAAATCTCCTTCTGCGTCGACTTCATGGCATCGCGGTAGTCCCGGAGCGAAACCGGCGCGTTCCCCTCGGCCCGCGCCGCATGGAAGAGCACCAGCTCCTGGAGCTTGGCCTTGTTTTCAAAATCGAAATGAAAACCCTCCTTGAGGATGCGTCCGAATGCCTTGAAAAAGACTTTGTAGTCGTCCGGCTTATCCTTCTTCATGTCGGAGAGGGCGGCGAGAATCTTGCCGACGATATTGCTGCGAATCTTGCGGATCACGGCATCGTCCTGCAGAATCTCGCGTGAGACGTTCAACGGCAGATCGCTCGAGTCGACCACGCCGCGAACAAAGCGGAGGTATTCCGGCAACAGGGCATCAAAATCGGCGCCGATGAAAACATTGCGGACGTAAAGGTTGAGGCCGTGCTTGCGATCGGCGCGGTGGAGGAGGTCAAAGGGCATTTCGCGCGGGATGAAGAGCAGGGACCGGAACTCGACGGCTCCTTCGACCGCCATGGGGATCACGCGCAGCGGCGCGGCGCTGTCATGCGTGAGATGCTTGTAGAATTCGGTATAATCCTCGTCCTTGACCTCGCTCTTGGATCGCTTCCACAGCGCCTTCATGGTGTTGAGGGGCGCATCGGCCTCGCCAGGATCCTTGCCGTCCTTGCCCAGGCGCACGGGATGGGCGATGAAGTCGCTGTACAGCTTGACCAGCGCCTTGATCCGCCACTCGTCGAGATACTCGTCCATGCCCTCGCGCAGATGCAGGGTAACGGTCGTTCCCGGCTCGTCCCGCGTGGCGGCGTCCGTCGTGTAAGTGCCGTCGCCGGTGGAGTGCCAACGCACCGCCGCGTCGACCGCCGTGCCACGGCGGCGGGTGACCACGGTCACCGCATCGGCCACCATGAACGCGGCGTAGAAGCCCACGCCGAACTGGCCGATCAGCTCCGGCGCGTTGGTTCCCTGCTTCTCCTTAAGCGCCTGCATAAACGTCTTGGTGCCCGAACGGGCGATCATTCCCAGACTCTCCTCGGTCTCGGCCTGCGTCATACCGATGCCGGTGTCACGCAGCGTCAGCGTCCGGGCGGCTTTGTCGGCGATCAGATCGATCCGCCATTCCGTCACGCCCTCAACCAGCGTCTTGTCGGTCAGACCTTCGTATTGCGCCCGGTCGATTGCATCGGATGCGTTGGAAATCAATTCACGAAGAAAGATCTCCTTTTTGGAATAGAGGGAATGGATGACCAGATCCAGCAGTTGACGAACTTCTGTCTTGAAAACGTGTGTTTGTTCCATGCACTAGCTCCTGTTGATGAAAATTGAAGGCGATATTGTACTGGCCAATGCCGATGAGGGCAAGCGGCGAGTTTTTGACAGCCCATTAATTATGAGGCGATTGAGTCATCGGGGTCGGGGTCGGTATCGGAATCGGGGTCGAATTTCCGTTGGTTTTATCGATACCGATACCGACCCCGATCCCGACGCCGATGGCCCCCTCTCCATAATCAGAATTGCTGCTTTCCGCTTGCCTTACGTCGCGGCTGCGGCTAAGCTATGCCGCACATGACTGAACAGGTGTGTCCGTCTTGCCCAGTGTCCCACACCCACACACTTACACACCCACACACTCCCACACTCACACAGGAGAATCGCCATGGCCGCAACCGACCTGAAAGCCGCTTACAAAACCATTATGGACGACCACTTCACCCCGAAGATGGAAATCAGTTTCATCGACGGAGCCACGCGCCAGACGCTCTGCTACGAAAAGGTCTCCTGGGTGATCGACGGCGAGATGAAGGGGCTGCGCTACGGGGAGAACCCGGGCCAGGAGGCCGCCCTGTTCAAGCTGGTCAACGGCAACCTCACCCTCGGCGAGGTCACCGCCATTGCGCCCGGACGCATCCTCGCCTCGGAGCCTGAACTGCTCCAGTCGGGCAAGCACCCCGGCAAGACCAATCTCACCGACGCCGATAACGCGCTCAACATCCTCCGCTATCTCGACGCCACGCCCTGCGCCGTGATCGTCAAGCACAACAACCCCTGCGGCGTGGCCAAGGGATCCTCCCTCACCGAGGCCTACTTCCGTGCCAACAAGGCCGACCGCCTTGCGGCGTTCGGCGGCTGCATCGCGCTGAACCGCGAGGTGGATCTCGAAACCGCCAAACTCGTAGCCGAGAACTATGCCGAGGTGGTGGTCGCCCCCGAGTTCGGTCCCGGCGTGCTCGACCTTTTTGCAACCAAGAAAAACCTGCGCGTCATGCGCATCGGCAACATGGCCCGCCTCACCGGCTTCGTGGCGCAGCGCGTGGTCGATTTCAAGTCGCTCATCGACGGCGGCATCGTGGCCCAATGGTCGTTCGTCCCCGAAGCCCGTACCGCCAGCCAGCTCCTGCCCGCCGAATGCACGACGAAGGATGGCACGGTGCACCGCATCAAGCGCCTGCCCACGCCGCAGGAGTATGATGACCTGATCTTCGGCTGGCTGGTCGAGGCGGGTGTCACCAGCAACTCCGTGCTTTACGTCAAGGACGGCGCGACGGTCGGCGTCGGCACCGGCGAGCAGGACCGCGTGGGCGTCGCCGAGATCGCCCGCGACAAGGCCTACCGCAAGCTCGCCGACTGGCTCGCCTGGGAAAAATACGCCACGTCCTACAACGAGCTCACCCTAAAGTTCGGTGACGCGGGCCAGACTCGCATGGCTGAAATTGATGAAGAGGTCAAGGCCCGGCACGGCGGACTGATCGGATGCAGCATGGTCTCCGACGCCTTTTTTCCCTTCCGCGACGGCGCCGAGGTGGGCATTCGCGAAGGGATCAGCGCCATCGTCCAGCCCGGCGGCGCCATGCGCGACTGGGATGTGATTGATTGCTGCAACGACGCCCGCGTCGCCATGGTCTTCACCGGTCAAAGAAGCTTCCGGCACTAGGCGCGTTGGATGTTGAGTGTTGGGCGTTGGATGTTGGGCCTTGGGCCTTGGGCGTTGAGCGTTGGGCGTTGGACATAAATAGGATCCCCAGCGGCTGCCTCCGTTACGCGAGGCCGCGGGCATCGAGATCGTCTTCGTCGAGGCCCAGGAGATGCCCGAGTTCGTGCAGGTAGGTCACGCGCACCTCCTCGCGGAAGATGTCAGGGTCATCGTCGGCCTCATCGCGCAGGTTGCGGATGAAGAGGCGGATGGCGGGCGGGCGCAGATCGGTATCGGTCAGTGTGTCGGCATAGGCTGGCGCGTCAAAGATGCCCAGCAAATCATCGGGTAATCCGGCGTCGCGCAACACCCGTCCGGGACGCTCCTCGATGATGACGGGGACCTCATCCGCCGCCGCGCGCAGATCATCGGGAAGCGCGCCGCGCACATCGCTCACGACCCGCTCCGCGATATCATACCAGTGCCGTTCATCGGCGGATGGCGGTTGTGGATGGCGTGTTTTCATAAGTTGGCGCGACTCCTGCAAAACGAAAGTCCGATTAGAAGGGTAGCCGTGTGAAGGGTGTGTGTCAAGATTCGCCGTGATAACTGTCGTGACCAGCAATTTTGGAGATGGGACCATCGGCGTCGGGGTCGGTATCGGTATCGAAAAAACCAAAGGAAAATCGACCCCGATTCCGATACCGACCCCGACCCCGATGACCTAATCGCCTCATAATTAGAATCGCCGTGATAAGCGACCCATGGCCCCAAAATCACGATTGCACGATGCGCCGGTATCGGGGTATCATTCCACTCACGGCCGAATGCACGTCGCAAGAAAGACGCCCCTTATGAACAAACACCTCCATCTCTCCCAAGATCCCGTCATGGCCGGACTGATCACGCGCTTCGGCAAGCTGCGGGTGCCGGCCGCCCAACGTGAGCCGTATGAAGCGCTGTGCGAGTCGATCGTCTACCAGCAGCTTCACGCCAAGGCTGCGGCCACCATCTTCGGCCGCCTCGTCACCCAGATCGGAAACGGCGTCTTGCCAGCGCCGGGCGCCCTGCTCGACGCGCCGGATGAGGCCCTGCGTGCGGCGGGCATCTCCCGCAACAAGATCGCCGCGCTGCGCGACCTCGCCCGGCATGCGCAGGACGGCCGCCTGCCCACGCTTGCGGACTGCCGCGCGCTCGATGATGAGACGCTGATCGCGCGCCTCAGCGACATCCGCGGCATCGGACGATGGACTGTGGAAATGTTTCTGATCTTCACCCTCGGCCGCCCCGACGTCCTCCCCGCTGGCGACTTCGGCGTGCGCAGGGGCTACGCCATTGCCTATTCCCAGTCCGAGATGCCCGCGCCCAAAGCCCTGGCCCTGGCGGGCGAACGTTGGGCACCGCACCGCTCCCTCGCCGCCCTCTACCTCTGGCGTGTAGCCGACGGCGGCAAGGCGTGGAAGGCGTGAGGCCTTCAAATCGACAACAGAGAGCGTTCGAGTTCGGCCTTCATCTTCTGCCAGTCTGGCAGGATGCTGCTCAGCAGGCGGTAGAAGGCTTTGTCATGCGCGGTGCGCGTGATGTGGCAGAATTCGTGCGTCAGTACGTAGTCGATCTGCGTTCTGGAGGCCTTGATCAGTTCAAGATTGAGCCAGATCCGGTGAGTTTTGCGTGAATAACTCCCCCACCGCTTGGTCAGCCGGCGGATGCCAAGTGCCGGCGGATCTTTTGGGGCAAACTGCGATGCGCAAAGCTTAAGCCTTTCCGCAAAGTGTTGCCGGGCTTTTTCAGTGTACCAAGCATCAAGCAGGTCCCGCGTGTGGGGCCGGTCATGGGGACTCAGGCTGAAGACGGTCAGTGTTCCCATCTGGAGCGAAACCCGCTCTTGCTCCGCCGTTTTGCGGATGAGCAGCTTGTAGTTCCGCCCCAGATAACGAAAGGTTTCGCCGCTGACGTATTCTTTTGGGGCCAGTGGCTTGAACTGGGCGAAGTAACGCCGGTGTTTAAGAATCTGCCGGCATTTGCGCTGCAGAAAGCCGTTGATCTTCTCGTCGGTGGCGTGCAGGGGCGCTTTGACTCTCACCGACTGGTCGGGAAGAACGTCAACGGAAATGGTTCGCCGCGCTTCGAGTGTCAGGCGAAAGTCGAACGCGACCCGGTCGTATGTAAAACGCTTCTGCATCACAGCCCGGCTTCATCTTTGTTTTGCACCGCCAGATCCCAGATCATGGACAGCAGGGCGTCGATCTCTTCCAGGGTCAACGGAGCGCCGTAAGTGGTTTTCACCGTGTCAAAGAGGTAGTCTTCGATCTCCATGCGGACCCGGCGCTCGACCTCGACGTCGGTGTCCCAGTCTACGATCTTGTGCTTGTCGATGAGCCGGTAGATCGTCTCGACGATCTCGCAGAGCTGTTCCGTGCTCAGCGCGTGCGCCGCCAGTCTACTGTGCAGGTTTCGGAAAAACGGATGCAGCGGCTTGCGCTCTTTGAGTGGGGCGGGGATGTCGCTGTCCTCGTAATCGACGACCTGACTCTGAACCTTCTTGGCTTCGCCCAGCAACGCCTTTACGTCCTCTTCCTTGGCGATCTTCAACTCTGCGATCAACCGGGCTATTTTCTCGCTGAATTGGCGGTAAAACTCCGGATCACGGTCGTAATTCTCTTTGATGGTCCGTTTGGTCTGCGCGGCAATGGCCTCCGCCTTGGATTTGTCGGAGAGGCCTCGGCCAATATTCTCGATATAGGCGTTGAACTCCGCCGATTCGCGGACGCAGAAAGGCTCGGCCAGCTCTGTCACATACTCCGCCGAGACGTATTTGTCCAAAATGCGGCGGATCTGGTCTTCGTATTTGGAGAAATCGACGGTTTCCGCGTTTTTGATCTTCTGGATCTTCTTCAGCTCCACGAAACGCTTGAGATCCAACGCGAAACGGCGCAGCTTCTCTTCGTCAAACTTCTGCGTGAAGTCGTAAAGCATCTGACACGCGGCGAACTGGCGGGTGAATTCATCCACCAGCTCGTAAAAATGCTCGCGGGTTTCAACGTCGTCTTCCAGCACCCGGATGTATTCCTCGGTGTCCTGCTTGTTGCGGACGGCATTGAAGATGCCGTGCAACTCCTGATAAATCCGCTCCAGCCCAGCGATCTTCTCGTCTGTGTTCAGCAAGGCCCGCTCGATGTCTTCGGGGTCGTAGTTGGAGAACAGCTCCATGGCGTCGCGCAGATTCTTGGCGTTCTTGGAGTAGTCGATCACAAACCCGTTGACCTTGGCCTCCTTGCCATCGTCGCCGTCGAACAGACGGTTGACGCGGGCAATGGCCTGAAGCAGGTTGTGATCCTTCAACTGCTTCGCCAGATAGAGGAACGTGTTGCGCGGGGCGTCAAATCCCGTCAGCAGCTTGTCCACCACGACCAGCATCCGGACGCCGTCCGGGTTGTCCCTGAAATCGTCGATCAGGTCTTTCTCGCGCTTCAGAAGCGAGGAGCCGAATCGGTGCTTCTCATCGGCCAGAAACTTCACCACTTCCCTTTTATGCTCGGGCAACTGATCGTCCTCTTCCTTGTCGGCCGACTCCGAAATGATCACCGCCGTCAGGGCGCCCTGCTTGTCGCCCTCACCCTCGCCCCTGCAAAGCTCAAACGCTTTCTGGAACATCACCGCCGCATATTTGGAGGGTGCCACGACCTGCGCCTTCAGGCCGGTGTCGGCAAATCGGGTATAGTGGTTCAGGATGTCCAACGCGATCGTTTCGATTCGCTGGGAGGTCTCCTCGATGATCTGCGACGAATTGAACTTCTGCTGCAGGTCTTTCTTCTGCTCATCGGTCAGATCCTGCGTGATGTGGTCATAAAACTGATCCAGCATCTTCTGCTGCACGCTCAGTTCCACAAAGCGCGGCTGATAGATCAGCGGCAGCACCACGCCGTCCGCCTCGGCCTCGGAAATGGTGTAGGCGTCGATGATCCCGCCGAACTTGGCCGCGCTCGACTTCTCCCGCTTCATCAGCGGTGTGCCGGTAAAGCCGATCTGGCAGGCCTTCGGCAGCACCAGGTTCAGCTCGGTGTTCGCCTGGCCCGCCTGCGTGCGGTGCGCCTCGTCGATCAGCACAAACACATTCGGATCGGTGTCGACAAAGGGCGGACACAAGGCCCGCCCGTACGTAAGGGTGTGCCTTGTGTCCGCCCTAAATTTATGGATGAGCGCGGTGATGACCCGCTGGTCCTTCTCTTTAATCAGTTGCAGCAGCTCTGCGCTGTTGGTCGTCTTTTTGACATCCTTCTTGATGTTGCAGGCCGCGAAGGTTTCGCTGATCTGCCGGTCGAGGTCGCGCCGGTCGGTCACCACCAGCACGCGAGGCAGGACGATCTCAGGATCGTCGATCAGGCATTTGACCAGCATCACCATCGTCAGGCTCTTGCCCGAGCCCTGCGTGTGCCAGATCAGCCCGCCGCGCCGACGCCCATATTCATCGAACGTCTTCAGCTTGGCCATGGCCTTCTTGATCGCGAAATACTGCTGATAGCGGGCGATCTTCTTGATGCTGTTGTCATAGAGGATGAAATTGCGTACCAGATCCAGCATGCGCTCGGGGCGCAGCAGCGCATAGATGCCGCGATCCTGCTCCGTCACCGCGCGTGGCTCGGGAGCAGGCAGTTCGCACCGACAGAGGTCCTGGGATATTTGGCCGACCACATCCGCGGTCACCGGCTTGTTGATGAGCGCGGACACCTCGGCGTCGAAAGCGGCGGAATCGACATCCTTTTCCTTCCAGTGCGAATAGAAGCGCGAGGGCGTCAGCATCGTGCCGTACTTCAGCTCGCGCATGTTAGTGGCGATCAGGATTTGCGGAAAGATGAAAAACTTCGGGGTCTCGGTACGGCCCTGGTTGCGCACCATCTGTGCCACGGCTTCCGCCAATTTGACCGAAGCCTTTTTGTTCTCAATCACGGCGAACGGAATGCCGTTCACAAACACCACGATATCCGGGCGGCGGTCGCCGCCTTCGGACAATTCGAATTCGGCGCAGACATGGAACGCATTGTTCGCCGGCTTCCGCCAGTCGATGAACTGCATTTGCGGAGAGGTCCGCCGCCCGTTGATCAGTTCCGGCACCGACCGGCCAGCAAGCAAAAGCGAAAAGATCTCTTCCGAGGCCTTGAACACACCCGCGCCCATGTCGATCTGCTTTTCCGCATCAAAGAGAGCGTCGCGGATGCTCTTGTCCGAAATATCCGTGCTGTTGATCTTGCGCAGGGCATCGAAGGCGATGCCGCGCAGAATGTACTGCGAAGCGCCATCGCGCAGTTCGGCGATTTTTTCACGGGGAATGTAGGTGTAGCCCAGATTCACCAGCTCCAGCAGAGCGGGAATTTGGGACGAAGACGCTTCGTCAAAATCAGGGAGGGAGTCAACCACGGAAGGCACGGAAGGACACAGAAGGGATGTAGGACTGCTCATAGAGCCCTCCGTTCGATCTGTACAGAAGGGTGGCTGCCGAAGTTGATAAGAAAGCCGAGCTTCATGCCCGTTGCGCGAAGGTAGTTCAGCAACTGCGCTTCATGTGGTGGTGCGAGTTCGGAAACGGCTTTCAGTTCGACGATGATCTGACCGAAACAAATCAGGTCTGGCACGTACGTTTGTTCGAGTTTCTCGCCCTTATAGGATAGCGTAATGCCTTGTTGGGACGTGAAGGGCACGCCCTTTCTGATCAGTTCCTTTTCCATGCATTCTTGGTATACGGCCTCTAGAAAGCCGTGCCCCATCTCCTTGTACACCTCGAATGCCGCACCACGGATCGCATAGCTCTCCTGCTCGAAGATTAGCTTACTCACGGTATGCTCCTTCCAGAAACGCATCCCATCATCGGAACCACGGAATACACGGAATCACACGGAATCCGCCCTATGGAGTTGAGCCGATTCATTTCCGTGCCTTTCTGTGTTTTCCGTGGTTGCAGAATTGCGGCAACCGGATAGTGCCGGCCACGAGGTTGTTGAGAAGAAACTTCTTCTGATCCTTGAACAACGCCAACTTGCGTTCCAGCGTATCAATCTCACTGTCCGCAGTGGCAAGTACTTTCGCGATAGCCTGTTGCTCTTCGAGAGGGGGAAGAGCGAGATTCACCTTCGATAGGTTCTTGGGATATATGTGGACAACTGACTGCCCTTGACCCAACTTATTGAGTTCTCTTCTGCCTATCGTATTTAGATAATAAGAAAGGTAGTCGGCGCGACCCTTTACTGGATTCACAGAAAGAAGAATGATATCCCCACCTGCATAGGCTTCAACATCACCCATGTAGGCAACCGATTTGCCGATTTCTTCGGCAGTTTCCCCTGATCCTGCGAAAAGAAGGTCATTTGCTGTAATCTTGACCGATATGGCAGCAAGCGCTGGATTGACAAACGAATGAAACTCTTTCAGAACGAAGTTGTGAACCGTATAAATCTCGCCGTACCGGATGCACGGGGCGCCCTTTGTGGATAATTCTTCTTTAGAAATTCCCGCGCCTTTTGAGAATACACCCAATCCTTCCAGTCGCGTATTCATCCAGGGCTTGGAAAAGCCGGGTAGACGGATGCGACCGGAGAGGAGCTTTTGCATCAGCCCTTGTTTGACCAGCCTCCTCTTGCCAATTTTCACCTCCAGATGTCTGATCGCTTTATCCCAGCACACCAACACTGCTGCTATCGCTTCCTGCTCTAGCAAAGGAGGAAGTTGCACAAGAGTTGGGCGAATAGTCTGCAGATTGATATTTGCCTGGGCGTTTTGAGTAGCCTTGGAAACAAAATACTTCTTCTTCGCTTTCAAAAAACATTTAAGCCAGAACCTGTGAATGTTTTCATTTGCTTGGACGGCAACCAGGCTGTCAGGACATGCAAAGTCAAACGGCACTTCGGCAACATCTCCAATATTTGCGGCAATGGTGACAAGCAATGTTCCCGATGGAAAAAGCTTACTAACGGCTAGTCCGCTCGCATTCAACGTCTGCGAGTAACTATAGACAATACCATCGGAAGTCGATACATCTCCCGTTTGAAGAAAAGGATATGGACCGCCATAGTACTTTGGATCATTTCGGGGTCTCGCTGAAAATTTACCTCGCTCTATCTGCGCAATATCCTCTAATGCGACTTCTTTCCACTCATCGGGAATCCAGCCGACTTTGGCTTTTTTGTAACCGGGTCTGTGTTCGTTTTTGGGCATAATGATTAGACTCCAGCGCAAATATCCACCCTGTGTTGACGGAACCATGACCGCGCGGCCAATTTCCGAATCTCGGCTAGTTTTAAGTGATAGCGACAAGCGCCAAGCCGTTTTCCACAACCACATGGGCACGGCTGTTTATTGGCCACGCGTTTCTTATTGCTGAGCCGTGCAAAGGCGTCAAACACCTGTGTTTTATCACGCAGCCCGAATAAGTCGAAGTAATCGGCTATAATCCCTGACTTTCCATGTGCCAGTTCACCAAATGGGAATATTCCATACATCAATTTGTGAGACATTCCGTAAAGGTATGGGACCAAGCACTCTTCCGCGAATCCGCTGAATGATGGTCTTCGGTTCAATTTCCAGAGCAAACGAAGTGGAGAACCGAGGCATAAGGTATCATCAGGGTTAACATGATGCCTACCATCTCGGGGAATCTTTTTATCAATTTCTGTAACCAATGGTACCTCTGATGGAAACCTGCTGGGGATTGCTATATTTAAATAATAGGAATCGGTAATATTGGGGAGGTTCGCTGGTGCCGCAGTAAAATCGAACTCACCGTTTAGGGTGTCAACATTGTCTCTTGAGGGAATAACCCTCATGTTCGGGTATTCCCTCAAGAATATTTCAAGACCTATAGGTTGTGCCTCGACCATCTTGCTAGTTTCCCCACGGTTTTGATGAATCTGTGATCGAATGCGTTTTTGGTGTGTAAAGTAAAGGAGTGGTGGATGCCCCGATCGCCGCCCTTAATGTCGATTCATTAAGAGACAATGCGAATTTGCTTGATGCTTGTTTTACAACAAATGATGCGTCACGGCTCTCTGATATAGTAGCGAAATCGGCTTTTGCCGCGACGATCCATCGCCTGAAATTACCCTCAAGTTGCAAGCGAGTGTACTTTTGCATCGACCAACGGTCGGCAAAGTCTTCACTGGGGTTTACCGGGTTGGGCACACGGGGGTTCGTTGAGCGTACAAACCGTTCCATGTTTGCCAGGATCGTTGTCATTGCAGTGCCAATATCCAACTCCCCTTGGTAAGCACGGGCCGCTATCGTTGTGATGATGGCGGAGATGGGTTTTGAGTCAGCGTTGTTTTGAAACATCGTATCGCGATGCCGCTTCAATAGTTGGATACAACGTTGCAGGGGTGTTTTCCATTGGTAATATTGCAGGTCATCAATTTGTGCTGCTTTCACCATGCGGGCGCGTTCGGTTAAATAGGAGCCGCAGAGTCGCATTCTGGATTCAAACCACTTTGCATAGCCCTCTGGGTTACTTACTAGCCAGTCATCGCATATTTGATCATACCCAACGCGCCGATCATCAGTGATTGTGACCGCCAGTTCTGCGTCCCGTTGAGAAGCATGAGCTTCTTCGCCGCTTCGGATCATTGCTTCTTTGATCATGAACTGACGATCAGAGCCTGCCGGAATACACGGGACGATATCCATGTGGAAATTGTACCCATCCTGATATTCAAGTCGCCAACAGCGGTGTTTTGGCTCCAACGGAGATTTTATATTTCTTGCTTGCCGATAGGACTCCAGGTCTTTTCCTATAAGCGCTTTCAAGCTTTTCTGTGTATGCGTTGTTTTGGTGATTCCCTCACGAAGTTTACAGGCTAAATCCAAATCATACGTCTCTGAACTATCCAGCGGCCTGATGGCTGTTCCAAGGCGGAATGATCCTTGGGCGAAAATATGAGGATCGTGTGCAGAGCTATCTGACTCAGGTCGTTCGAACCAAGTTCCGAGATCCTCATAGCGCGACTTTGCTGCTTCATAAGCTGTATCCGGAAGATCCAGCGCTTCACCCATTTTATTTAGTGCGATTGATTCCATAACTATTCTCCTTTATTTAGAAACGCCATTATTTGTGCCGATTCATGTGTAAATTTTCGGTCTGCTTTTGTGACCAGATCGCCGAACTCTTCCGGAGAATCTAACGGATGTTTCTGGTCGGACTCAAAGTTTAGACGGAGTATCTGGTCATGGTTTAATAACAGCCCAAGCATGTTGTTTGCTGTCTCTGACTGTAAGTTTAGGAGCATTTCAATGAATTTACCACGGCCCCATCTTGTAGCAAAGCCCCACCCCCATGGTCGCCTCTGGCAAAAATTCTTGATAGGATAAAATTGATTTGATTTGCCTGTTCCAATCGACAGAATGAGTAAGTCTTGCATATTGACGTTTAGCCGTTTTTTCGCGTCAATAGCTGCCACCAGCGATGGGCTGTTTGCCCATAAACCTCCATCTGCTAAAAGATATTTGTTACCTGAGAGCAGGATGGGGGGGAAATACGTTGGCGCAGAACAAGACGCAAGAACCGCTTCAGAAATTAGGACATCTTTATCTCTAAAAAATTCGTTGTGGTAGGTCGACTTGAAAACATGAACACAACCGTTTGCAATGTCTGTAGCAGGAATGATAAGCGGGATACTAATATCGCCAAGCTTTGCAGACCCAAAAAGAGAGTTAAGCACCTCGCGCAATCCCTTGTTATCGTATTTGCTGCCAAACAGACCCAATCGAGGGATGATGCGTTTCTGAAAGATATCTCGCCCG
This sequence comes from Akkermansia muciniphila, assembly GCA_945870025.1. GTDB lineage: Bacteria > Verrucomicrobiota > Kiritimatiellia > RFP12 > JAAYNR01 > VGWG01. The sequence continues at coordinate 21,464 of CAMBQN010000017.1, read as the reverse complement.
TGTTTTTCGTAGAGTTCAAGTACCTCTTTGGCTGGACGCCCAAGAGCTAAGCAAGCTGCAATTATAGCCCCTGTGCTGGTTCCCGCGATGAGATTAAAATCTCTACGCCAATTGACGGAAAATTCGGTTTCTATACGCTGTAATAGATGAGCGGCATATACGCCACAAAACCCGCCACCATCTATTGACAGAATCTTGAAGTTAGTGCTCATTTGTACCTCCCAGAAGCTGTTTACCTTTTACAGTGAGCCGGTATTTCTGGCGACTGCTGCGCGGCTTGTCAGGGATGGTCATTTCGAGCAAACCTAGTTTAATTGCCGGAAGCAGATAAGCCTCGCGGAAGTAATCTTCGTGTTTAAGGCCTAGTACGCTTTGAATCTCGGCCCGCTTCATCTCGCCGTTCATAGCAGAAAGCAGGCGTCTAACTTCCCCGGTGACTTGCCCGGTGACTTCCCCGGTGACTTCCCCGGTGACTTGGGCCTGACTTGGGCCCGAGCCTGCCTTGACTGCGGCTTCATCCACCAGCGGGATGGTCAGTTCAAAGCCGTGGCGGGTTTCGTTGAAGACCGGCTTTGCCCCGTTGGCGTAGAACGGCAGGTATTTGTTGATGTTGGTGACGCCGGAACCGAGTTGGTCGAAGCGCCCAAGCTGGATCATGAACTTGCAGAGGGTCGGGTTCTTTGAGTACGGGCGGAGGTTGGCCGGGGTGATCTCGCCGAAGTGGTGCAGGGTACAGGGGTTGTCGAGAACCACCTTGTCACGGTAGATCATCAGCCGGGCCGGTGCGCCGCCTGTGTATTCGCGGTGCGAGATGATGTTGGAGATGGCCTCGCGGAAAATCTTGTCGCGCAGGCTGACGCGGTTTGCCTTTTCGTCCTGATAAAACGGGTCATTGAGGTGTTTCTCGACAAACTCCATCATCTGGTCATAGGCATCGATCAGGTTGGTGTAGATCATCACCCGGTCATCGTAGCGGTCAACGTTGTCGCGCCGGAGCAGGCAGTCGAATTTGTAGGCGGGGACGGCTTGCTGGATCGCCTGATCAGTGCCAAACATCAGCACAGCCGCCAACGAGAGGCAGCGTTTGCCGGTCTCATGATCCTGTGCATAGAAACCGCCGATTTGCAGAAGTTCTTCGTTGCTAAGATCGGCCCATGGATGTTTCGAGTTGTAGGAGCGCATCAGCCGCCTTGCACGGTCGAATAGTTCAGGCCGCAATTGTTCCATCGTGGCAAACCGGATGGCGCGTTGTTCGGTAAAGAGACTCAATTTGCGATTGATGAGCCCGGCCAGTTGGTGCGTGCCCTGCACTCGGTAGTCGCCATCTTCACTGCGCAGAAAGATCTCGCCGCCGGTTTTATGCAATTGGGAACTAAGCGGGACCTGTATCACGATGATGGTTCTGCCGTCCAGCTCGAACGCATGCGGAAACAGCAGCCAGGGCGGGTCAATCTTCTGCGGGTTGTTGGAGAGGTTCGCAAGGTCGGCTTTCATTTGCGCGACCGCGTCGGGCGCGACGCCGGTGACCGTGCCGTCATCCGCCACGCCCAGCAGGATGGTGCCACCATCCGTGTTCAGAAAGGCGCAGACGGTTTCGAAAAAGTTGCGGGGAAGCTGGCTGCCCGCTTCCTTGAACTCGCGGTGCAGCCCTTCGCCCTGCGCAAGGTCTTCTCGGATCTGCTTGAGTGTCATTTTCCGCCTCCGATCAGGTTGGTGAGCATGGCGGTGATGACCGCTTTCTCCTGCGCCCGGCTTTCGGCGATCATCAGGGTCATGGCCACGAGGGCGTTGTCAGCGATGCGCTTGCCGCCCTCGCGGTTGCGGAGCAGGCCGTTCTTGTCGGCGAAGCGCAGGAAGACGGCGGCGGCGATCCGTTTGTTGCCGTCCACGAAGCTGTGGTTTTTGACCATGAAGTAGAGCAGATGGGCGGCTTTTTCCTCGACGGACGGGTAAACATCTTTTCCATCGAAGCTCTGCATGACGGCGTTGAGCGAGCTGTGCAGGCTCTGATCTTTCTCTTTGCCGAAGACATCCGAGTCGCCGAATCTTTGGCGCATGGCGTCGATCAGCCGCAGGGTTTCGTCATAGGTCACGGCTATTGCCTGGCGGCTGGAGGTCTTTGCAAGCGTCACGCGCTGGTGGTCGTAATCGTCGAGCAGGTTGAGCGCGGCGGCGTATTCGGAAACGGTTTGCAGCAAAATCGAGGCTTCGTCACCGGTGAGCGCTTTGCGTTGGGAGATGTCGGCTGCCAGCTTGAGCGTCTGCTTGAGTTCTTTGAGCCGCTTCGCGTTGACGGTATAGCCCTGCACAATGTGTTGTTTGAGCACGTTGGTGGCCCAGATGCGGAAATCGGTGCCGCGTTTGGAGTTGACCCGATACCCGACAGATATGATGGCGTCGAGATTGAACATGTCCATCTGGCGGATTTTCCGGTCAGCGGCAACCTGTGCAATTTTTGCACAGGTTGCTTTTTTATCCAATTCACCCGTTTGGTAGATGTTGCGGATATGCTTGAGGATGACCGTGCGATCTCTTCCGAAAAGCTCCGCCATCTGATGTGCATCCAGCCAAATCGTTTCCTGTTTGAGCTGCACATCCAGTTGAACGGCACCGTCTTTGCTGCGATATAAAACCAGTTCTGACATTTGGTCGCTCATACTCAGCCTCCGATCCCTAGGACTTTGAGGTGTTTTTTCATTTCCACCTCCAGCTTCGCCAGTTCGGCGTCGACGATCGCCAGCTCTTTGAGGTTGGCTTCAATATCGACGTCCGCCTCGTCCTCGAAGGTGTCGACATAGCGGGTGATGTTGAGGTTGTAGTCGTTTTCCGCGATTTCCTCCGGCTGGACCGCGCGGCAGAATTTTGGGATGTCTTTGCGCTTCTCGCAGGCATCGAGGATCTTGAGGATGTGTTCCTCCTCCATGCTGTTTATCGCCTTGCCGGACTTGAACTCCTTGGATGCCTCGACGAAGAACACGTCTTTGCGCTTGGCGTTCTTGCCGCCGGTTTCGCGGGAGCGATCCAGGATCAGGATCGCGACAGGAATGCCTGTGGTCTGGAAAAGCCCGGCCGGCAAGCCGATGACAGTGTCGACGATGTTCTCTTTCAGCAGGCTTTCGCGGATACGGCCTTCCGCCGCGCCGCGGAACAGGACGCCGTGGGGGACGATGACTGCGACTTTGCCCTCTTTGGCCTTGGCGGTCTCGACCATGTGGGAGACGAAGGCGTAGTCGCCTTTGGTGGCAGGCGGCAGCCCACGCCAGAATCGCCTGTATTTGTCGCTCTCGATGTTCTCGCCCATCCACTGCTTGAGGGAGAAGGGCGGATTGGCGACCACGAGATCGAATTTCATCAACTGGTCGTTCTCTTTGAGCTGCGGGTTGTTGAGCGTGTCGCCCTGTTCGATGCGTGCCGAGTCCTTGCCATGGAGAAACATGTTCATCCGGGCCAGGTTGTAGGTCCCCATGTTGCTTTCCTGCCCGTAGAGGGCGTAATCCTTGGATCCCTGCTTCTCGATCTCTTCGCCGGCCAGCAGCAGCAGTCCGGCGGAGCCGCAGGCGGGATCGCAGATGCGCCAGCCCGGTTGCGGCTTGGCGATCCGAGCCAGCAGTTCAGCTACGGATTTCGGCGTGAAAAATTCACCGGCCTTTTTGCCGGCGTCCGAGCCGAAGCGCTCGATCATGTACATGTAGGCGTTGCCGATGACGTCATCGCCCGCCTCGGTCAGGTCGATCTTCGAGAAGTCCGTCATCAGGTTGCGCAGCATCTTGTTGCGCTGTTCCGTTTTGCCGAGGATGGCGTCTGAGTTGAAATCGACCGTGACGATGCCTTCCAGCCGCGTGCCGTTGGAGTCTTCGATTTTATGCAGCGCCACGTTGATCAGCTCGCCTAGGTTGTCGGCCTCCAGCTTATTGAACAGGTCAAAGAAGCTGGCGCCTTTGGGGATCACAAAGCGCTCGTTCTTAAGGCGCAGGGTCATGCGGTCCAGATCGTTGGCGTAACGAACCTTCAGCTTCTCGTATTCATGCTGGTGAAGGTCGCTGATGTATTTGTAGAACAGGAGGAGCAGGACGTAATCCTTGTAAACGCCACCGTCCACGGTGCCGCGCGACGAGTCTGCGGCGTTCCAAAGGGTCTTGTTGAGCTGTTCCTGTGAGTATTTTTTTACTTCGGCCATGGGACTCCTTTATTGGACAGACACAAGGCCTGCCCGTACGATTTGTTGATCGATGATTTGCTTTTGCAGCTCCGCCTTCCGGGAGGAAAGACGGACGTATGCCTTGTTCAGTTCGCCAAAGGTGACCAAGGCCTTTTGCCGCTCGATAGAGGGCAGGGGGATCTCGATGGATTCCAGATGACCGAGAGTGATAAACGAAATGGTTGTGGTCATGGTCAGCCGTTTGAACAGGTTCTGGCCTTCGACTGAATTGAAAAACAGCGCCAGATATTCCGGAAGAAGCTGCGATTGGTCTTTGGGTGTGAAGATCAGAAAGGCTGATGTCGCGATGCAAGGCTCTTTGATGGTTCCGTCAAAAACACAGGCTGTAAAGCGCCCCCGGTTGATCAGAAGCACATCACCGGCGTTCAAACGTTTTTCAACAGGCAGGTTGGAACGACAGAGGGTGCTTGCGTCCAAAATTCCGTTGGATGTCACGTCTTTAGGTTGAATGAGCAGCACGTTTCCCGCGTCTATGCAATCGGGCTTCTGCCGGAAAGAGTGTCCAACTCTTGCCGTACACAGTGCCTTTATCCTAAGAGATATCGATTGCATGGGGACACTATAGCACTACTGCTCAAAGAATGTCAAGCACACAATATAAGAATAGTGTATTTTGAAACAATTTTATTGTCAATTGCTGAACGATACGACACACTATCGGGCAAACAGTGGGGTTTTTATGGTATTCGCCAAATATTGTCAGATGGCAACAACTCTGCGGTGCGAGGACTCATGATAGTCCAACTTATTGTTATTGCTCTCTCCGTCTGGCTCGCGGTCAATCTCGTACACGCGCTGTGGATCGGCGTGCGGCGCCGACGCTGGGAGCGGCGCATCCGCCGGAGCGACGACGGCGTGGCCTCGGACGCGGCAGCGTTTACCTGCGGCACGGGCCGGGACGCCGTGCTGCTCGTTCACGGGTTTGCCGACACCGCCGCAGTTTTTTCGGGCATGGCCGGGGCACTCGCCGCGCATGACCTGACCTGTCGCGTGATGCGTCTGCCCGGCGCGGGCGAGCCGCTCCCGGTCGCGGCCCGGCAGACGCTTGACGGGTGGCTCGCGGCGATCCGCGAGGAGGCGGTGACGCTGCGCCGCAGTCATCGCCGCGTTTGGTTGGCGGGGCACTCCATGGGCGGCGCGCTCGCCCTCCTGGCGCAACTGAACGACCCGGCTCTCGCCGATGGCCTCGTGCTGTTCGCGCCGCTGTTCGATGTCTCCCCTGCCCGCTCGCCGCTGGTTCATCCGCGCATCTGGTTCCGCATCGCCCAGGTGCTGCTCCCACTTTCACGCACGTTCGAATCGTGCTTTCCCGTCAACGTCCTCACCGCCGACGGCGCGGCCATCGCCTACCAGCGCGACCGATTCATCCCGTCTGCCACGTACCGAGGGCTCTTCGACCTGACAGACCGGCTACGCGGCCGGGCGGCGGAATTGCGTGTTCCGATCTTCGCGGTCCTGGTGCCGGGCGACCGGGTGGTCAACACCGACGCCGCCCACGCCTGGCTCGCCGACTGCCATCCGCCGCAGATGCACAGTGAGTCGCTCGAAGCCTGCGGCCACGCCATCCCCCTTGAGCATCAGCTCCTGCCGGACCTCTGCCGACGGATCGCCGGATTCATGCAGGAGGAGTGAGACAGGGTTCAGGGTTCAGGGTCAATCAGCCGAGGCGCAATCCCAGACGCTGGCACGCCGACTCCATGATCTGGCGGATCAAAGTCGCGTAATCGACGCCCGCCAGGCGCGCGAGGATCGGCAGGTCGGAGTGGGTCGGATTGAGACCGGCCAGCGGGTTGACTTCGAGGAATTGAGGACTCTCGGCCGCATCGCAGCGGATGTCAACCCGGCCGCCGTCGCAACAGCCCAGCGCCCGCCAGGCGTCGAGCGCCACGCGCTCGGCCGCTGCGGCGATCGGATCGACAGCCGTGGCGCACAACCGGTAGACCACGCGATCCTCGTAGTGGTCCTTGTTGGCATAGGAGTAAATGCCCTTCTCGGCGTTTTCGAGCAGAATCACCTCCATGGTGCCGATCGCGCGAGCCATCCGCCCGGTTCCCGTGATGCCGGTCGTGAATTCCCGTCCCAGCAACAACGGCTCGATCAGCGCCGGCTGGCCGAAGCGCGCGACCAGCGCGTCGCAAGCCTCCTGCAGTCCCTCGCGCGTCCGCACGACCGATTTTGCGGTGCAGCCCTTACCGGTCCCCTCGGCGACCGGCTTGATGAAATACGGCGCGCCGAAGCGCAGATCGGCCAGGTCGGCCACCTCGGCGTACACGCAAAAATCACTGGTCGGGACGCCGGCATCGCGAACCACGCGTTTGGTCATTCCCTTGTGCAGGGTGAGCGCCAACACCAGCGGATCGGAAAAAACATAGGGCACGCCGTACAGATCGAGGATTGCCGGGACCTGAGCCTCGCGCCCGACGCCGCGCACGCCCTCGCAGATGTTGAAGACCAGATCCCAGCGGTCGCCCGCGACGAGCCGCTCCGTCAGCCGCTTCGCATGACCGATGCGATCAGTTTCACAACCCAGCGCACGCAGCGCGGCCTCGATGCCGTCGATCGTGTCGTCGCGATCGAATTCGGCGGCGGCCTCCGCGCTGAACCCCATCGCCAGATAGTCACGTTTCAAATCGTATGTCAGTCCGACCCGCATCATTTGCGACCTCCTCTTACGACCTCACCGAACGGCATCACAGGCGGATAGTGTAGCGCGTCCGCCGTTGCCGTTCAAACAAAGATATTCGCAACCCAGATATTTCGATTGACGCCGGTGCGGCCAACCGTCAAACTCCTTGATCATGCATGCCACACCCGCCGATTTTTCGCGCCTGACCCCCAACGCGGTCCTCGATGCCGTCGAGGCCGCCTGTGGCTCGCTCTTGTCTGGATTGATCCGACCGTTGCCGAGTTACATCAACCGGGTGTACGAGGTCACCTGTAATGACGGCACCCCGCTGATTGCCAAGTTCTACCGGCCGGGGCGCTGGTCGCGGGCCGCGATCGCCGACGAGCATGCGTTTGTCCGCGCCTGCGCCGAGGCCGACATACCGGTCATCGCGCCGATCGCAGCTCCGTCGGGCGAAACCATCCACGAAACGGACGGTATGCTCTTCGCGCTCTTTCCCAAGCGCGGCGGCCGTCCTGCCGAGCCGGCCAACGACGACCTTCCCCTCTGGCACCGGCTGGGTGCCCTTGTCGGCCGTGTCCATGCGGTCGGTGCGCGGATCTCCGCGCCATCGCGCATCACCCTCCATCCGCTCGAATCGACCGCCGACGACATGGACTATCTGCTGGACGGCGGATTTCTCGACCGCCATTCCGAAGCGGAGTTCAGTCGTCTCGCGGAGACGTTCATGGATGCGGTCGTTCCGCTTTTTGAGGATGTTCCGATGATCCGCATTCATGGCGACTGCCAGCGAACCAATGTTCTGGATCGCCCCGACAGCGGAGTCTTCCTCATTGATTTCGACGATATGATGAACGGCCCGGCCGTCCATGACCTGTGGATGCTGCTTCCCGGCCGCCCCGAGGACGTGCCCGACGAATGTGACGCGCTGCTGGAGGGGTACAACCTGTTTTATCCCTTCGACCACGAGACGCTCACGCTGGTCGAACCGCTTCGGGCCATGCGGATGATCTACTATCTCGCCTGGTGTGCGCGCCAGTCGCACGACCACGCCTTTCGGCACAACCATCCCGAGTGGGGCACGCCCGCCTTCTGGACGCGCGAGTTGAATGATCTCGCGACGCAAGTTGGCGCCATCGGATGATTTTGGATGATTTTGATGAAAACCGCTTGCGAAACGGTGGTAAGGTGCTAAGATAGCGTGGTTTTCTGCCTGACGGTCGGGCATTGCGTCCGTTTGTCTAGGCAGTTTTTGTGATTAACATGGAGTAATGGTATGGCCAAAATCGATTTTGGTGGCGTCGTTGAGACGGTCGTCACACGCAAAGAGTATTCCCTGAAAAAGGCGCAGAAGGTCCTCAAGAACGAAGTCATCGCCGTGATCGGTTATGGCGTCCAGGGGCCGGCCCAGTCGCTGAACATGCGCGACAACGGCGTTCCGGTGATCATCGGTCAGGACAAGCGTTTCGCCGCCGACTGGAAGCGCGCCATGAAGGACGGTTGGAAACCGGGCACCACGCTCTTCGACATCGAGGAGGCGTGCGCCAAGGCTACCATCGTCATGATCCTGGTGAACGATGCGGCGATCAAGCAGGTGTGGCCGCGCATCGCCCCCTTCATGACCGCCGGCAAGGCGCTCTATTTCTCGCACGGCTTCGGCTATGTCTACAACGACCTCACCGGCGTCAAGCCGAACGCGGATGTGGACGTGATCCTCGTCGCCCCCAAGGGTTCGGGCACGTCGGTGCGCCGCAACTTCCTCGCCGGCGTCGGCATCAACTCGAGCTTCGCGGTGGGTCAGGACGCCACGGGCCGCGCGCTGGACCGCACCCTCGCCGTCGGCATCGCCGTTGGATCGGGATACCTCTTCCCCACCACGTTTGCTCACGAGGTGACCTCTGATCTGGTCGGTGAACGCGGCGTGCTCATGGGCGCACTGGCGGGCGTGATGGAGGCGCAGTATGATGTCCTGCGCGCCAACGGCCACTCGCCCTCCGAGGCGTTTAACGAGACGGTCGAGGAGCTGACGCAGAGCCTGATCCGCCTGGTCGATGAGAACGGCATGGACTGGATGTATGCGAACTGCTCCGCCACGGCCCAGCGCGGCGCGCTGGACTGGAAGCCGAAGTTCAAGAAGGCGACCCTGCCGGTCTTCAAGGACCTCTATGCGGCCGTGAAGTCTCAAAATGAGGCCCGCCATGTGATCAAGACCTGCGGCGGCGCCGACTACAAGACGAAGCTGCAGAAAGAGCTGAGCGTGATCCACGACTCCGAGATGTGGCGCGCTGGCGCGGCTGTCCGCAGCCTCCGTCCGCACGAGAAGGCCCGCGCCAACGCCGCCACGGCGACCGGCGTCAAGGGGCGCGCCAGCAACTAATGCTCGGCCTAATGCTTCAACGCGCGATGATCCGGCTGAACAACCGGGTCACGCGCTGGCGCCGCGTGAAGGTGGCGCCCGGACGTGTGCTGTTGCTGCTGGCCCATTGCCTGCAAAGCAGCGCCTGCGGACGGAACCTCACCCGCGAGGGGGGCGATGGCTGCGCCCGCTGCGGCAAATGTCCGGTCGACGCACTGCTAGGCGTGCGTGACCGGACGGGCGTCTTGTTCCATGTGGTGGGTGGCGGCCGCCAAGCCCTGGCGCGCGTCCGGGATGACGACGTCGATGCCGTGGTGGCCGTGGCCTGCGAACGCGAACTGATTCAAGGAATTTTTGGGGCCTTCCCCAAGCCGATTCTGGCGATCGGCAACACCCGTGCACAAGGCGATTGTCACGACACCCTGACCGATGTCGCGGAGGTCGAGGCCGCCGTGCGCGAGTTGATCAGGACGTGACAGCAGAGGCGCTTACAAAATCCGTGCCAGCATCAGCATGGTTCCCAGGGCGGCGGTGACCAGCAGATGCATCAGAATGGTGAGCGCGTGGGCCGGTGCCTGCGCGGCAGGTGTGTCGAAGTGCCGAAGAACCCGGCGCGAGGCGGGGATCGCCAAAAGCCCGGGCAGGGCCGCCCAGGCCAGAAACGGCGGGATCTTTCCGGCTCCCGCTCCCAGCAGCAGCAATCCCACCCACAGTCCCATCAGCGCCACGTACCCGCGGGCCGCACGCTCCGGTCCGAGCCGCACCACCCAATGCCGCTTGCCAACGGCCCGATCGGCGCGGCTGTCGGGAAACTGATTGATGAAGAGCACCGCCGCAATCAGCACCGCCACCGGAAACGAGAGGACAACCGCCCGGGCGGTCACGGTTCCGGTCTGCACATAATAGGCGCCGACCACCGGCAGCACCCCGAAGGCGAGCGCGACGGTTGCCTCGCCGGCGCCGCGCGCCGCCAAGCCGACGCGGGGAATACTGTAGCCGACGCCCGCCAGCACGCCCAAGGCCAGAAATGCCAGCACGCCCGGACCCACGCGAAAGGCCAGATACGAACCGACGCCCACCCCAACCCCGATGAGCGCCGCGCCGAGGCCCAGCACCTCGTTCGGACGGAGCACGCCCTGCTGGATCAGCCGGCTTCCGCCGGTAAAGGGCCGGATGAAGTCCTTGTTGATCGCATCATTGCCGCTGCGGTGGTCGCAGTAGTCGTTGAGCACGTTGGCCCCTGCGTGCAGGGCGCACACGCCAAGCACGGACACCAGAAAAAGCCATCCGTGCCAGTGACCGGTATCGTAAAACGCCAGGGCGGCGCCCACGAACACGGCCAGCGCGGAGGCGGGCAGAAATTCCGCGCGCAATTCCCGCGCGAAAGCCCGCGCGTGATCGGTGCGGCGGGAAGACCGCCTGACTGTCTTCCGCGCCGCTGGCGCGGACACGCCAGCCCGGTCTGCCCCACGTGCAATCATGCGGCGTCAGCCTTGTTGCATTTCCGGGACAGGCGGCAGCCATCCAGCGTCCAGCGGTCATGCTCGCCCATCCACAAGGCGATGGCCGTCATCAGCACGTACACGAAAATATCCGCCACCTTGGCGTGCTGTTGAAGAAGGATCTGGCCGAACGCCAGCGAGATCAGGGTCACCCCCGCCAGCACAAGCGCACAGGTGCGGCATAGTCCGAGAATCAGAAGCACGCCCAGCAGGACCTCCACAAACGGCAAGGCGTACCCGTAGGCTGCGACCAGGCCCCCGGGGAGAAACGTCTTATCGAAAGCGGGAAGCAGATATCCGTTGACGAATCCGCTCAGATTCATCAGTTTTCCGATCCCCCCGAACAGAAACAACAGGCCCAGCGCCCAGCGGATGAGCGCGGGAGCGAGGCTCTTCGGATCCACACAGTTGCAGCAGGTCTGATGGTGCATGTCGTCCTTCCTGCGTCGTGATTGCGGCGCGTGTTTATGTTGAGAGAAATCCGATCCGTCTCGCGCTGATCAATTCGGGAGCTGATGGCCGGGAAACGAGCAGGTGGGGCGTTGACCGATCGTCCCGAGCGTGTAGCGGCCGCCCTGGGGACAGACCGGAAGCGTGGCACCCTTGATGTACTCCAAGACCTCTTTCTCGACCACCTCCGCTCCGATGGGCTTGTTTTGCACCAAAGCCCACTGCTCCTTGGCGGCGTCGAGCATGCGCAGGTTGTTGACACAGGAGTAATTCCTGGTGGTTGCTCGGGCGCGCATGAAATTGGGAATGGCGACGGCGCTGCCCAGTGTGGTGACCACGGGCATGATCGTCATGCTCCGCAGCGTCTGCAGCGCGCTGGCTGAGGTGGTGCCGCTGACGGCGATCCCGTCCTTCTCGTTCACGATCACGAGCAGATGCGAACCGGACGCCAGTTCAAATACACCCATTCCGTTCAGACTCATACTGGATCGGCCGCCGGAGGCCGATCGCATCAGCGTGGTCGACAGTTTCGATAACGTCTCGGAGAAGCGGCGGTCCATGAAGGAGATTCCGTTGTTCTTCGCAGGCAGACGGGCAAACTCCTTTTTGAAGGCAGGCGAGGCGCGCAGACCGTTCTTGGCGTCCGCTGCGGAGATCGCGGCCTTGATCACGTCGAGGGTGGAGCCGACCAGGAACATCCCCTTGTGAACCGCGAACGTGGGGTTCAGCGGATAATCCTTGGCATCGGGGATGGCGACGCTGATCAGCGTCACTCCGGCAACTTGGGACGTCACACAGGGAACCTGATTGCGCTCCAGCAGCCGCCGCACCGTGTCGGACAGCGTGGCATCGCGCACGGCGGTGCCCAGGAGCAGGCTGGGAAGCGCAATGGTCAGAGGCTCCTTCGCCACTTCTCCGCCATTCGGCAGGGGGATCGGCAAGGTCTGGGTGGCGGACAACTGGATGGCGATAAAAGCCTCCGATCCTAGAGAAGCGACCAGGGCGCTGACGTTTGTGCCGAGGCTCGAACCGGCCTCGGCCAGCGCCTTGTCCAACTCCTTGGCGGCATCGGCTCCGCCCACCTGCCGCACAGCATCGGTCACGAGTTTGAAGAGCTGACTCGGCTCACCGCCGCCCATGCGCACGAGCACCGTGTCGGCTGGGAGGTAATCCAGTGAGGCCAAAGCCCGCGGTGCGCCACCGACCATGGAGCGCCAGAGCGGCAGCTCTGCGGCGGCGGGGTCCCGGCGCAAAAAGACCTTCAGCGTGTTCACCCCGTCGCCGATGGGCAGCAGGCTCATGCCGAAGCCGTCAACGGCATAGAAGCCGCTGCTGGTGATGAATGCAGGGAGGCGGTCAAACGCCTGACGGACGTCGTCATTCATGACCCCGTGGGGCATCATCTCGGTCCAGCCGCGCACTCCGGCAACGAGGTTCTCGACCACGCCGTCGGTGTTGGCCGCAACCATCAGATCGCCGCCGGTGTCGAGATGCGCGACGATCGCCTCATAATTCGCGCGCGACTTGACGGGGTCGGACGGCATTCGATCGGCGGAAGGCGCCGACATCCCCAGCAGCAAGAATAGAAACATGAAGGGCGCAGACATATTCATGGTGAAACCTCCTCATAGTGATCAAATAGGTGATTGAACAGGCGGAAGATTACATCTGTCCGCCCCAATTGTCAAACCATCGGGACGGTAACCATCGGGACGGCGAGCGTAGGCTCTACTGAATTCGCCAAGAGGATCAGAAACCGTTCCTTTGCGTGCTTTGCGTCTTGGAGAGAAATCGTCCCTTCTGGATTCGAAGATACGCCTCATCCAGCCTAAACCCGGCACTTCCTCGCATCCGTCAGTTCAAGAACCCGGGTCATCGCCCCTTCGCCAACTGCCGCATCCTGTCGCTGTTTCCCTAGGTGGCCATGGTATGCGACGGCGTAGCCGCCAACAATCATGTACTCAATTTCCCGCTCTTCTAGTAATCGTAACAGTGATACCGACCCCGACCCCGATGACTCAATCGCCTCATAATGAGAATGGCTGGGGCATTCTTGGGCTTGCGTACTCGGCCGATTTGTTGGAAACTACATCTGAATTCTTAGCGGCACGTTCACGGCTGATAAAGGGAATCGACATGCGAATACTGGTGGCCACACGGAACCGGCACAAGCTGGATGAGATACGGGCGATTTTGAAGATTCCAGGAGTTGAGCTGGTCGGCGCGGACGAGGTGTCCGGCCTGCCGGAGGATGTCGTCGAGGACGCCGACACGTTCGAGGGCAATGCCATCAAGAAGGCGCGCGAGTTGTGCGCGGCGAGCGGACTGTGGACACTCGCCGACGACTCGGGGCTGGAGGTTGACGCGCTCGGCGGCGAGCCGGGTGTGCGGTCGGCCCGTTATGCGGGAGAGCCTAGCAACGCGGAAGCCAACAACGCCCGGCTGCTGCGCGCGCTGGCGGGCGTCGGCAACCGCGTCGCGCGCTTCCGCTGCGTGCTGGCGCTGGCCGCGCCCGACGGGCGCACCTGGACCGTTGACGGCCGGTGCGAGGGGCGCATCGGCTTGGCCGAAGCCGGATGCGGGGGCTTTGGCTATGATCCGCTCTTCATTCCCGATGGCCAGTGGCTGACCTTCGCCGAACTGCCCGCAGCCGAAAAAAACCGAATTTCGCATCGCGGCGCGGCTCTGGCCGCCGCCGCGCAGGCGTGGGGCGATTGGCTGAAACCATGACAACACCGATTCTCCGGCGCTTCAGGTTCACCGTGGCCTATGACGGCACGGCCTATTCGGGCTGGCAGGTTCAGCCTCGATCGCCCTCCGTGCAGCAGACGCTGGAGGAGACATTGGCCGGGATCACGGGGCACCCGGTCAAGATCCACGGCAGCGGTCGCACCGACCAGGGGGTTCATGCCTGCGGGCAGGTGGCGCACACCGATCTGACGACCCGGCTGGACGCCACCAGCCTGCTGCGGGCGTGCAACGCCCGCCTGCCCGCCGACATTCGCATCCGATCCGCCGTCCTGGCCCGATCCGACTTTCACGCCCGCCGCAGCGCGACGCGCAAGGAATACCGCTATTTCGTCTGGAACGATGCGGTGATGCCTCCCGAACGGCGGCTGTACGCGGCGCATGTCCCCCACCCGCTCGACGTGTCGCGGATGCATGAGGCCGCCCGCGCGTTCGTCGGAAAACACGACTTCGCAGCCTTCACCGCCAATCCCAATCGCGAGGTCGAAAGCACGGTCCGAGAGATCTTCGCCTTCACCGTCACCGCGCGCGGCCACGCGATCACCTTCCGCGTCTGCGGCAACGGCTTTCTGTACAAACAGGTCCGCAGCATGGTCGGTTTCCTTCTCCGCGTCGGAGCGGGAGCCGAAACCCCCGAAGCGGTGAGCGGCCTGCTCGACGCCCGCTCCTCCCGTACCGCCCGCGTCCCGTCCGCCATCCCCCAGGGACTCTTTCTCTGGCGGGTGTGGTACCGGTGAAGAGAAAAGCTGAAATGCTGAAAACTGAAATGAAACAGGCAACACGCACATGACTTTTTCGGCACACAGACTTCTCGGCACGGCCGTCGCGGCGGCGACGCTGGCGGTTGCTGCCGCGCGGTGTGAGAACACCAACGCGCCGGCCCGGCGTCCGAGGCTTCCGGCTGCCCCGATCCACGCCAACGACGGGACGCTGATGGTGGGCTCGGCGGCCGAGACGGCCGACTACCGGATGCCGGTGCTGACGTTTGTGAGCGGGGTTCGTGACGACCTGATACGCACAACGGGGGTCCGCTTCGGCTCGCCGAAACGCCCGATCTTCATCTTCATCGGAAACGCCAGCGGCGATACTGGGGCGACGCTCTCGCGTGTCCTCGACCCCCTCGGCAAGATCCGCGAACGGATCGACGTGCCCGATCCGGAGCGGGTCGACCTCGACGAATTCCGCTACGCCCTCACACGAGCGTTTGTGCGCGACTGGCTGACGAACGCGTCGGGTGATCAACGGAAGTCCGCCACGGAGCCGCCCGTCTGGATGTTGCGCGGCTTGGCGCGGCGGCAGGTGCGCGAGACGCGGTTGCGCGATTTCGAGCAGGCTTATCGGATGTGGTCGGGCGGCCGGCTGCCGTTGCTCGCGGAACTGCTTGCCGCCGATTCCATCGCCGCGCGCGATCCGGCCATCGCCGGAGCGCTGGTCGGGCTCCTCGCCGGCGAACACGCGCCGGGCGACCGGTTCCACGCTTTGCTTACGCCGCTGGCCACAGGCGCGGTCTGGCGGGTCGAACAGGCGCTGCGGGTGCTCGATCCGTCGGGCGACGCCCAGGCGTGCGAACGGGGCTGGGACGTCTGGATGCTGGCCGGCAGCCGGTCCGTCCTGATTCCCGGCATAACATCACCCGGCACGCTGCGCCGCTTCGGCAATCAACTTCGCGTGTATCCGGTCGATGTCGCCGCTCCGGTTGCGAACGGCTGGCAGGGATTGACGCCAGAAGCGTTGACCGCCGTTGCCGACGAGCCCTGGGCGCGACTCGCGGCCGTGCGCAAGGGAGAGCAGATAGGCGCGGCCGCCATCGGCCGTGACGAATCGTTCCAGCAAATCGCCGAAGCCTATGGCCGCTTCTTCGACTGCATCGCCACGCAGCGCGGTCCCGAACAGGCCGCCGTGTTCCTCCAGGCCGCGCACATTCGTCTCCGCAAGGCGCTGCAAGAAACGGCGGCCGGCAAGATCCTGAACGAGCCAGTCCCACCGGTTGCCGACTGACAGGATCAACCTAAAAAAGGCTATAGGCTGAAAGACAGTAAGTCTATAAGGTTGAAAATGAACCGGTTACGGTTAGATTCGCACGCACCCAATGGTGAACCGACCACATTTGCATAACCGATTGCCATCCAATCCTTACAGCCTCACAGTCTTCTGCCCTTTTTAGGATCAATCCATAGCCGCAGCCAGCTCGCGGCCGAAGGCGCTGCACGAGACTTCGGTCGCGCCCTCCATGAGGCGGGCGAAGTCGTAGGTCACGGTCTTGGCGGCGATCACCCGATCCATGGCCGTGATCAGCTTATCGGCCGCCTCGGTCCAGCCCATGTAGCGGAACATCATCTCGCCCGACAGGATGAGCGAACCGGGGTTGACCTTGTCCAGGTTGGCGTATTTCGGCGCCGTGCCGTGCGTGGCCTCGAAGACCGCCACGCCCGTCTGGTAGTTGATGTTGCCGCCGGGGGCGATGCCGATACCGCCGACGCAGGCCGCCAGCGCATCGGAGATGTAGTCGCCGTTGAGGTTGAGCGTGGCGATCACGTCGTACTCCGCCGGCCGGGTGAGGATCTGCTGCAGGAAGGCGTCGGCAATGCAGTCCTTGACCACGATCTCGCGCCCGGTCCGGGGGTTGGCGAAGCGGAGCCACGGGCCGCCGTTGATCGGCGTCGCGCCGAACTCGCGCTGTGCCAGCGCGTAGCCCCAGTCGCGGAAGCCGCCCTCGGTGAACTTCATGATGTTGCCCTTGTGGACCAGGGTGACCGACGCGCGGTCGTTGGCGATGGCATAGGCAAACGCCGCCCGAACGAGTCGCTCCGTCCCCTCGATCGAGACCGGCTTGATGCCGATCGACGACGTGCCGGGAAAGCGGATCTTCGTAACCCCCATCTCGTCGCACAGGAAGCGAATCACCTTCCGTGCCGGCTCCGAGCCGGCCATCCACTCGACGCCGGCGTAGATGTCTTCGGTGTTCTCGCGGAAAATCACCATATCGGTGAGCTCGGGCCGTTTCACCGGCGAGGGAACCCCTTTGAACCAGCGGACCGGCCGCAGGCAGACGTACAGATCCAGCTCCTGACGCAGAGCGACGTTGAGCGACCGAATGCCGCCGCCGACGGGAGTGGTCAGCGGCCCCTTGATCGAAACGAGGAACTCACGGCACGCCTGCAGCGTCTCGGAGGGGAGCCAGGTGTTCGGCCCATACACATCGTTGGCCTTTTCGCCTGCGTAAATCTCCATCCAAGCGACGGCGCGCGCGCCGCCGTAGGCTGCGGCAACGGCGGCGTTCCACGCAATCATCGCGGCGCGGGTGATGTCAGCGCCCGTGCCATCCCCCTCGATGAACGGAATGATCGGCCGGCCGGGCACCCGCAATGCGCCGTCCGCACCCATGGTGATCGCCTCGCCGCCGTCCGGAATCCGAATTTTCTGGTAAGCCACAATCCTGCTCCTTTCACAAAAACAACCGGTCCATTTCCAACAGTGTAACACGCCGCACCGTCCTCCTCAAGATCCGCCTTAAGCTCGGCAGCAATTCTAATTATGGAGAGGGGACCATCGGCGTCGGGGTCGGTATCGGTATCGGTATCGATAAAACCAATGGAATTTCGACCCCGATTCCGATACCGACCCCGACCCCGATGACTCAATCGCCTCATAATTAGATCCGCCTCAAGATCGGAGATTGGCTGTGGATTTGCCGCATTGACATCGACCTCTCGTTCCGGCATTCTTAAAGGTATGAAAAGTTCATATCCGTTCGATCTCAGCGGGCATGTGCCCGTATCTTCCATGAGCCGATATCTGAACCCCCTGATCGCGCAGGCGCGCCCCGGAATCCGATCCGTCATGGCGCTCGCCGTGTGGCTGGCTGCCACAGGCGCGGGGGCCGGAGACGTGCCCGTTCCTGAGCAGACGGAATTGCTCCGGCTGATACGCGCCCAGGTGGATCACGCCGCGCTTGCGCCGGACGTGCGCGCCGCAACGCCGCGCCCAGGCGCCAATCTTCCCCCACTCGGCAAGGCGGATTCGGAGGCGTGGCGCCAGGCGTTGTGGACCGCCTGGACCGAACAGGTGAAGGAGACGCGCACGCCGCAGCAGATCGAGCTCGGTGATCCCTGGACCACGGGCAAGGGCGTCGTAGCGGCGGATTGGCAGGCGGCGCCGGAGAAGAAGCACGCGCTGGTCATGCGCTATTTCACGCGCGTGTTCGGTCAGAAGCCGGAAGGCGGCTGGCCGCTCTACATCAACCTGCATGCGGGCGGGAACAATAAGGCGGACAATGATCGTTGCTGGGTGCTGACCCGCACGCAGTACGTGATCGGGACCGGTCTCTACCTCTGCCCGCGTTCGCTGCGGGACCTGGCCGAGAGCTGGTACGATTCGGTCAACTATCCCCTGCTCGACCGCATCCTGGCCGAGGCCCTGGCCCTGTGGGATGTCAATCCGGACAAGATCTACCTCATGGGCTTTTCCATGGGCGGCTGGGGCGTGATGCACCTTGCGCCCACGCTGCCCGACCGCTGGGCCGCGGTATCCGCCAGCTCCGGAGCGGGGTTCGTGGGCGCGACCGGACGCAGTCAGCCGGACAACCTGCGCAACACGCCCATCCTGATACAATCCGGAGGCACCGATATCGACTTCGGCCGCCTGCCGCTGTCCCGCGCGTTCGCCGCCGCGCTCAAGGGGTTCCACGAACTCGATCCGGCGGGCTACGAGGTGGTATTCAAGGAACACGCCGGCCAGGGGCACCAGATCAACGACGGCGACGCGCCGGGCTGGCTGGCCCGGCATACGCGCGAGCCGCTTCCCATGCGCATCGTCTGGCAGCAGCCCTTCCCCACTGCGGGAAACTCCAAGGAGAACATCGACAAACTGAACGCGCGCGACTGGGCCGCGGCGGCGCACTATGCGCGGCAGGCCGGCTGGCTGCGCAATGATCAACCGGGCGCCTACCAGCGCATCGTCGCGAGCCGGGAAGGCAACACGGTGACGATCGAAGAAGCCGATCACGTCGGAGAACTCGTCATCCTGCTCAACGACCGCATGGCAGATCTCGATCAGCCCGTGCGCGTGCTGTGCGGCGGCAAGGAACTGACTTCGGCCACGCCGAAGCGGACGGTTGAGGCGCTGATCGCTTCGCTGATCGCGCGCGGCGACCCGCAGATGATGTTCTCGGCTGAACTGGTTGTGAAGCCCGGCGACACGACGGCCGCGCTCGAAGGGAAAGACCTGACGACCGTGGCGGATCTCCTCCGCCGCTCGCGTTACCGCCAGGCGAAGGGACGCTTCGCCGGGGCGCTGGACGACCTCGATGCAGCCGTCAAGCTGGACCCGGCGCGTGGCCTGGACGGCGGGTTCAAGGAGATGCAGACGTTGGCCGCCACGCTCAAGGACGTGCCGCGATCCGCTGAAATCATCTGCCGCTGGGCGGACGCGGACGCGGGCAACGCCAGCCTGCAGCAGCAGGCGGCACAGTTTCTGCTTGGTAATGACCCCGCCCACCCGGTAGATGCGGTCGCCGGGTTGCGCTTCGCCGAACGCGCCGTCGCGGCACAACCCACCAACCCGCGATTTCTTCAGACGCTGGGGTTCGCCCAGCACGCGAATGGCAAGGTGGAGGAGTCCGTGGCCACCATCCGGAAGGCGATGGGCCTTTTGCCGGCGCAGGGTAGCGAAGAGCAGCGCAAGCGAATGGAAATGATCGTGAAAGCGTTCGAGGGAAAAGATCCGGCGCCTGACACGCCCGGGGCCGGCACGCCTCCGTCATCGGCCATCCCGACGCCCGACACGCCGGCGACGAACCCGCCCGCAGCGGGCAAGCCTGCGTCGGAGGTCGCTCGCGACACGCTTTCCCGGCAGCTTGACAGGGCCAAGTTCGTGATCCACACCGATCTTTCCGAGGTTCAAGCCAAGCACTACGCCGCCTTCTTCGATGGCTTTTACACCTATTTTTCGACGAACTACTTCCCGCTGGCGCAACCGCAGAAACTGAACATGCTGCTCTTCAGCAAGACGGCGGACTATGAAGCGTTCCACGCCCCCGGCAAACCGCCCTCGCCGTTCGGGTACTACCAGCCTGCCCGGAACACGCTGGTGGTGAATGTCGAGCGGGGCCTTGGAACGGCCACGCATGAACTGGTGCATCATTTTCTCACCGTCGGCGGCATGGCGCACCATCCGGATTGGATCAACGAAGGCATCCCGATGTTCTTCGAGAAATTCATGGGTTCTGTCGCGGACGACGGCACGCTGAACATTTCGTTCGGATACTTCAGCAACTGGCGCTTCCCGGTGGCCAAGGAAAAGATCGAAACTTACACCTTGTCGCGATTGATCGAGGAGGGAGACCCCTGCCTGGCCAGTTCGTTCATGCTTTTCCTGCATACGAAAGGACACATGCGGCGTTTTGTGCAGCAACTGCAAGCCGGGGGAAAGGGTGCCAAGCCGGCAGAACTGCTCGTCACGGTTTACGGTCAGCCCCTAGACACGATCGAACGCGAATGGAAAGCCTGGGTAGCCGGACAGCCGATCGACGGGAATGTCAACCTCGTCCCCTCCTCCTTTGTCAAGACAGCGTCCGAATGGCGCGCCTGGTGGCAGGAAAACAAAGAACGGCTGGTGTGGGATGAAACGCGGGTCATTTACCGGGTTCGCTGAGCCGCGCACCCGGCGATAGAATCGAATGAATCGAATCAATCGAATGAATCGATTCCCTCGAATCCATCGACATCAACAAGAGAGGGATGAAGCTATGAGATTCGATTTGCCGAAACTTCACCGCCGCAGCCTCTGCTGCTGCGTCTGGCTCGGTGCCGTGGCCTGCGTTGCCGTCGGGCACGCGCTGGCGCAGGATGCGTCCACCAACGACCAGCCTGCCGTGGCGAATGCGGTGGCGAATCCGGACGCGGAGATCAATACCTGGCTGGCCAACGCCATGCAGTCCTTGCGGGCGGGAAATCCGGACGCGGCTTTGTCCCTACTCTTGCGCGTCATGCAGGTTGGCCCGGAGGTCATGGCTTCGACCAATGGCGTGACGTTCCTGCCGGCACGGAAGCTGGCCGGCGCGCTCATGCGCGCGCTCCCGGAACGGACCCTCACGGCCTACCGTCTGCGGATCGGAGCGCCGCCCGTGGATCTTTCGGGCCGGTCCCCTCCCCCCCTGGACCTGGCGACGCTGGAGGCGTCGTATCGAAACGGTCTGCCGGACGCCGCACGCGTGAAAACGGGCCTGCGCCTGGCTGGCCTCTATCTCGACCAGGAGCGCTTCACGGAGGCGCGTCGGCTCTTGCAGGACCTGCTGGACGAAGTCCCGACGACGGACGCATCGCGTTCCGATTTGCTGGCGCGCCTAGTCGTGGCCTGCGCCCGGGTCGGGGATACAACCCAGGCGCAATGGGCCTGGGCCGAACTCCAGAAGCTTGGCGACACGGATCGCTGGGCGTCGCTTGGCGCCGAGATTCGCTCCGCAACGACGCCGGTCACGCCGGCGTCGAACGCCTGGACCATGGCCTACGGCGGGCCGACGCGGGAGGCGGCGCCCGCGCTGTCCGCACAAGACTTCGGGACAAA